>NZ_CP038033.1:0-309433 GCF_004421105.1 Nitrosococcus wardiae | reverse complement strand
ATGGAGATTTTGCGTCAACACCCGGATCCATTGCAAGCCCTATTTGTGCCCGTCGGTGGTGGGGGGCTTATTGCCGGGGTGGCCGCTTATGTCAAAGCCCTCTCACCTGAAATCCGAATTATCGGGGTGGAGCCTGATGATGCCCCCAGTCTTTATCAGGCACTACAAGCAAAAGAGCGGGTCGTGCTTGACCATGTGGGCATTTTTGCCGATGGTGCCGCTGTTCGCCAGATAGGGAAGGAGCCCTATCGTATCGCACGGGAGACGGTGGATGAGGTGATTCTGGTCGATAGCGATGCCATTTGTGCCGCTATTATGGATATTTTCGAAGACACCCGCTCTATCGCGGAACCGGCGGGTGCCCTTGCGGTGGCGGGGTTAAAGCGGTATGTGGAGCGAGAAGGGCTACGGGGTCAGCGTTTGGTGGCGATTGACAGCGGGGCCAATATCAATTTCGATCGTCTGCGCCATGTCGCCGAACGGGCTGAATTAGGGGAACGGCGGGAAGCTTTATTTTGCGTCACCATTCCCGAGCAGCGGGGCAGTTTCCTTGAGTTTTGTAAGGCGATTGGTAAACGGGGAATCACCGAGTTTAATTATCGTTATGCTGATTCCAATGAGGCCCATGTGTTTGTAGGGGTCCAGATGTGTGACGGCGGCCAGGCTAAGGATCAGTTACTGCAGGAACTTCGCGCTAAGCGCTATGTTGTGCTCGATATGACGGACAATGAAATGGCTAAGCTCCATATCCGCTATATGGTCGGTGGGCGGGTGCCAAAGCTGGAGGATGAGGTATTGTACCGGTTCGAGTTCCCTGAACGTCCGGGTGCGCTGTTGCGTTTTTTAACCTGCATGGGTAGTCGCTGGAATATCAGCTTGTTCCATTATCGTAACCATGGTGCAGCTTATGGCCGAATATTGGTCGGCATTCAAGTGCCTGCGGCTGAAAAAATGGAGTTTCAGACTTTTTTAAATGAGCTTGCCTACGATTACCAAGAGGAAAGTGATAATCCGGCTTATCGGTTATTTCTTGGTCCATCGACCACCGGATAAGTGAGTGGTCGGAGCTCGATATTCTCGGTTTTCTCTTTGATTCAAGTCATTTTGTTAGTGAACTTATTAAACTTCGATGGAAGAACATTACCAAGCTACTCAGATTGAAGCCGAGGCTCAGGCCTATTGGGAACAACACCAAAGCTTTCGTGTTAGTGAAGACTCGACCCGGGAGAAATTCTACTGTTTGTCCATGTTTCCCTACCCTAGCGGGCGACTACACATGGGGCATGTACGGAATTACACCATTGGGGATGTCATCGCCCGGTATCAGCGTATGGGAGGTAAAAACGTGCTCCAGCCCATGGGTTGGGATGCCTTTGGTTTACCTGCTGAGAACGCGGCTATGCAAAACCGGGTGCCACCGGATCAATGGACCTATCAAAACATTGATTACATGCGGGGACAATTGAAGCGGTTAGGGTTTGCCTATGACTGGTCCCGGGAATTAGCCACTTGCCACCCCACTTATTACCATTGGGAACAATGGTTGTTTACGAAATTATTCGACAAGGGGTTGGTTTATAAAAAAACATCTCTGGTTAACTGGGACCCCGTCGATCAGACTGTTTTAGCCAATGAGCAAGTCGTTGATGGCCGGGGTTGGCGTTCGGGTGCAGTTGTAGAACGGCGTGAAATACCCCAATGGTTTTTGAAGATCACGGCCTACGCGGAGGAATTGCTTACCGGTTTGGATCAACTTAGCGGCTGGCCGGAGCAGGTCCGCACCATGCAGCGCAATTGGATTGGTCGCTCTGAAGGGGTTGAAGTGCAGTTCCAGGTGGAGGGAAAGGAGCCCTTGTTGGTCTTCACCACCCGCCCCGATACTTTGATGGGGGTCACTTTTATCTCGGTGGCAGCAGAACATCCTCTAGCCCGGGAAGCGGCGAAAACCAACCCCGTATTGGCGGCTTTCATCGAAGAGTGCCAGCATACGGTAACTTCAGAGGCGGTTCTAGAAACCTTGGAGAAAAAGGGGATGGATACCGGCTTTAAAGGAATTCATCCTATTACGGGGGAAACGGTACCTATCTGGGTCGCCAATTTTGTTCTCATGAGTTATGGCACCGGGGCAGTAATGGCCGTCCCAGCCCATGACCAACGTGATTACGAGTTTGCCCAGGTGTATGGGCTGCCTATTCAACAGGTGATTGCCCCCAAGGATGATCAGAGTGACTGTCATTTAGAGCAGGCGGCTTTTGTAGAAAAAGGGGTATTAATAAACTCGGGCCAATTTACTGGCCTTGATTTTGACCAGGCCTTTGCAGCCATTGCCCAACAATTGGAAAATCAGAGCAAGGGACAACGGGTAGTGAATTACCGGCTGCGGGATTGGGGCGTGTCACGCCAGCGTTACTGGGGTACCCCTATCCCAGTAATCAATTGTCCCTCCTGTGGTGCGGTACCCGTACCCGAGAAAGATCTGCCGGTGGTACTGCCCGAGGGAGTTTGCTTTGATGGAGTCCGTTCACCCCTTAAGCAGATGCCTGAGTTTTACCAGACCGCTTGTCCCCAGTGTAGTGGCAAAGCTGAGCGGGAAACGGATACTTTTGATACTTTTTTTGAATCTTCCTGGTATTATGCCCGCTACTGTTGCCCAGATAATGATGCTGCCATGGTAGATGAGCGAGGGCATTATTGGCTTCCGGTGGATCAATATATTGGCGGCATTGAACATGCGGTATTGCATCTGCTCTATGCGCGCTTTTTCCATAAGCTGATGCGGGATATGGGTTTGGTGCGGGGCGATGAACCTTTCACCCATCTATTAACTCAAGGGATGGTGCTCAAAGACGGCGCTAAGATGTCCAAGTCCAAGGGCAATACGGTGGATCCTCAAGCGCTTATTGAACAATATGGGGCGGATACCGCACGCTTGTTTATCATGTTTGCCGCGCCACCAGAGCAGTCGTTGGAGTGGTCCGAGAGTGGCGTGGAAGGCGCGCACCGATTTCTCAAACGCCTCTGGCGGATGGTGGCCACTCATGTCGCCCAGGAGCAGGGTTCAGTCCCTGCGCTGGAGGCTAAGGTTCTGAACGCTGAACAAAAACTTCTCCGGACCAAGGTCCACGAAACCATTGCTAAGGCCAGTGATGATATCGGTCGGCGCTATACCTTTAATACCGCAATTGCGGCGATCATGGAATTGATGAATGCCCTGGCAAAGTTTGATGACAATACCCCTCAGGGACAAGCGGTACGCCAGGAGACCCTAGAGGTTGTGGTGCTGTTGCTTTCGCCGATTACTCCCCATATTTGCCACCGGCTGTGGCGGGAACTGGGACATGAGGGGGCCGTGATCAATGCCCCATGGCCGGAAGCTGATCCCGCAGCCCTGGTTAAGGAGACTGTTGATTTAGTCGTCCAGGTCAACGGCAAGCGGCGTGGGCAAATTACGATAGCGGCAGAGACGTCACGGGAGGTGATTGAAGCCCAAGCCCAAAGTGAGCCGAATGTGCAGCGGTTTATTGAAGGGAAGACGGTACGCAAAGTGATTATCGTTCCTGATCGCCTTGTCAACCTGGTCGTCAGGTAAGTCATTGAGATTTTCTGCTATGGTTAGGCAATGGCTAGGAAGAGCATCTTTATTCTTGCTGTTGTTGCTAGCAGGTTGTGGTTTTCATCTGCGTGGTGATACCCAACTTTCACCTTTATTGGAACGCACCTATCTGCAAGGGGTTGTGCCTTACAGTGATTTGGGGGTCGGCCTTAAGCGTAGCCTTGAGGCTTATGGGGTTACCGTAACCGCAGTACCCGCAGAAGCCAGCGCCATATTAAGCGTGACCTACAACCAATTGCAGCGGCAAGTGCTTTCTGTGGGGACAACGGGTAAGGTGCAAGAATATGCGCTTAAATATATATTGCAGTTTCAAGTCACCAATCCTCAGGGAGAAATATTGCTACCGTCCCAGCAGCTGGAGTTGATGCGGGAGTATCAGTTTGACGAGCGCAGTGTGCTTTCAGCCGGAGAGCAAGAAGCGCTGTTGCGCGAGGTCCTGCAAGAAGAAATGGTACAGCAGATTCTCTGGCGTTTAGAGGCATTACCGCCCACTCTAAATGGATGAGAGTTAAGTTAGAACAGCTTGCTGTCCACCTGGAGCGTGAACTTGCTCCCGTTTACCTGCTCTTCGGCGATGAACCGCTGCTAATAGAAGAATCGGCCGATCTGATTCGTTCCCAAGCCCGCTCTCAAGGCTTTAATGAGCGGGAGGTGATGCATATTGACCGTGGGTTTGACTGGGGACAATTGCAATTGGTCACCGCGAGTCTTTCTTTGTTCGCCTCCCGCCGTTTTATTGAGTTGCGCCTGTCGGGAGGGGGGCTTGGGGAAGCTGGGGGTAAAGCATTACAAGCTTATGGGAAAGACCCAAGCCGGGACACCCTTGTGCTGATAATTAGTGATAAATTGGAGCGCCGACACCAGAGGAGTTCATGGTTTTCTGTGCTTGAGCAAGTGGGGGTTGTGGTCCAAGTATTTAAAATCGAGTCCTCCTCGCTGCCCCGGTGGATTGAGCGTCGGATGCAGAGCAAAAACCTGCATCCTACCCCGGAGGCTGTCACTGCGTTGGTGGAGCGTTTGGAGGGCAATTTGCTTGCCTGTGCCCAAGAGATTGATAAGTTGACCTTGTTGTACTCGGAAGGAACGATTGATGTCCATGGGGTAGAAGAGGTCGTTGCCGATAATGCCCGTTATGATGCTTTTCGCCTCGTGGAGAGTGCCTTGGCGGGCGATGTGGTCCAGATACTACGGATCTGGCGTGGGCTGCGTGCCGAAGGTGTGGAACCCACTGTGGTTTTGGGGGCCTTGGCCTGGGAACTGCGGCGGTTGGTTGGTGTCGCTAGTGCTTGTGCTCAGGGAACCCCGGTAGATCAGGCCTTGAGAGAACAGCGAGTATGGGAGCGACGTAAGGCCCTGAGCAAACAAGCCTTGTCCCGCCATTCAGCGCATCGTTGGCAGGTTTTTCTGCAGCAGCTGGGCGACATCGATCGGATGATTAAGGGTGCGGCAAAGGGTCGTCCTTGGGAGGCAATCCTGCAATTATGTGTCGCTATTGCGGGGGTTGAACTCTTTCCTCCGCGCCAGGGAAGTTTGGGCTATGAGCTAGGCAGGGCATAATTCTCCCGATGGTCAAGAGGCAACCTCAACGCCTAGAGACGTGACTCAGTTTAAGAAGCGGTTAGAGTAAATTATGGACATCAAAGATTACATGCAGAACCTAGGTCGCCGCGCCCGTGAGGTAAGCCGGATTTTGGCCCGGGCTAGCACGGCAGACAAAAATCGGGCCCTGGAGAGAGCGGCTTCTATTCTTGAGGCGGAAGGGCAAACTTTGGATGAAGCCAATCGTAAGGACTTGGCCGCAGGTCGGAATAAAGGGCTAGACGATGCTTTGCTGGATCGGCTGACGCTGACAGAGGCAAGAATTAAGGCGATGGCCGAGGGATTGTGCCAGATTGCCTCTCTGCCTGATCCGGTGGGTGCGATTAGCGACCTCAACTACCGGCCTTCGGGTATCCAGGTAGGGCGGATGCGGGTTCCCCTTGGAGTAATTGGCATCATCTATGAATCCCGACCCAATGTTACCGCTGATGCTGCCGGTCTATGCTTAAAGTCGGGGAATGCGGTTATCCTTCGGGGGGGGTCCGAGGCACTCCATTCTAATCAAGCCATTGCCCGTTGTATCCACCAGGGGCTGGAACAGGCGGGATTACCGCAGGAGGCAGTGCAAGTGGTCGAAACCACCGACCGCTCGGCCGTCAGTGAGCTGATTACTCAGGAAGCCTATGTGGATGTGATTGTCCCGCGGGGAGGTAAGGGCCTGATTGAACGTATTAGCCGGGAAGCAAAGCTACCTGTCATTAAGCACCTGGATGGGGTCTGTCATGTCTATATTGACGGCAGAGCCGATCTGGACAAGGCGGTGGCTATTGCGGTGAACGCAAAATGCCAGCGCTATGGGGTCTGCAATGCCATGGAAACTTTATTGGTTGCCCGTGGGATTGCTCCCAAGGTGCTGCCGATTTTAGGGGAACATTACCGAACCGCCGAGGTGGAACTGCGGGGCTGCTCGGAAACCCAAGGCCTATTGCCCCAGGTCAAGCCTGCCACAGAGGAAGACTGGTACACTGAGTATTTGGCCCCAATTCTTGCTATCCGGGTGGTGGCTGGACTGGATGAGGCGATTGAGCATATTACCCATTATGGTTCCCATCATACTGAAACCATTGTGACTGAGGATTTTACTCAAGCGCGACGTTTTCTCTCCGAAGTGAATTCTAGCTCGGTGATGGTGAATGCATCGACCCGCTTTGCTGACGGTTTCGAATATGGTCTGGGTGCTGAAATTGGGATTTCCACCGATAAGCTTCATGCCCGTGGGCCGGTAGGTCTGGAGGGGTTAACTTCACAGAAGTGGATCGTATTCGGGAACGGCCATATCAGGGAATAAGATGTTGTGATTCTGCCT
Source organism: Nitrosococcus wardiae (assembly GCF_004421105.1). NCBI lineage: Bacteria > Pseudomonadati > Pseudomonadota > Gammaproteobacteria > Chromatiales > Chromatiaceae > Nitrosococcus > Nitrosococcus wardiae. The sequence continues at coordinate 302,915 of NZ_CP038033.1, read as the reverse complement.
AAAACTTTTGCTGCTAAACCTCCTCACCCTACGGCCGCCATAGGCATCTTCGGCGGGACCTTTGACCCCGTTCATTTTGGTCACCTGCGCCCTGCTCTGGAATTGCTTGAGCAACTTCCTTTGACCGAGATACGGTTTATTCCTTGCCGTCATCCCCCTCACCGTCAAGCGCCGATGGCCAGTCCGGGGCAACGTTTAGCGATGCTCGAGCTTGCGATTGCTGAAGAGCCGAGATTTACCGTTGATGATCGGGAGCTTGCCCGATCCGGTCCCTCTTATATGGTGGATACCCTGGCCTCACTACGGGCGGAGCAGGGGAATGGGCCCTTATGTTTGATATTAGGGACGGACGCTTTTCGAGGACTGCCTCAATGGCACCGTTGGGCAGAGCTTATGGAATTGGCCCATCTTTTGGTGATGAAACGCCCGGGTGAGCCCCTTCCTCAAGAGGGTGAACTTAAGCATTTTCTAGAATCGCGCTGTATCTATGATCCAGCCCAACTGGCGCAACAACCTCGAGGGTTAATTTTCCCTCTGGAAGTCACTCAGTTGGCGATATCTGCCACCCGCATTCGGAGTTTGATTGGGGCTGGACGGAGCGCCCGCTACCTTCTTCCTGACGCTGTTTGGGATGATATTCGAAAGAAGCGCTTGTATTCTGCCCCCCTTTTTATGCCGGAGCAATAGAATGTCAGCAGTGGAGCTCAAAGAATTAGTGGTGACGGCCCTAGAAGCCTTAAAGGGCCGTGATATTCAGGTTTTAGATGTGCGAGATCTCACCGATGTGGTTGATTATATGGTGGTGGCTAGTGGGGCCTCCAATCGTCAAGTCAAGGCGTTAGCCAATGAAGTCGTTGAAAGATGTAAGGCAGCAGGGTATCGCCCCTTGGGCGTGGAGGGCGAGTTGCACGGAGAATGGGTGTTAGTGGATATGGGGGATGTCGTTGCCCATATTATGCTCCCCCAGGTGCGCGCTTTTTATAATCTGGAAAAACTCTGGAATGTCTCCCCTTCCCCTGGAGTTAAAGAACAACAATAAACGGGAATGAATATCTATGTAGTTACTGTGGGGCAACGTCTGCCAAGCTGGATTGGAGAAGGCTACCGGGATTATGCTCGGCGCCTGCCTCAACAATGCTCTCTTCATTTGGTGGAAGTGGCCACTGCCCGGCGTGGCAAGAGTGGGAATCCTGCTCAGTGGCAACAAGATGAATGCCGTCGCCTATTAGCCGCCATCCCGGCAAATAGTCAGGTGATCGCTTGTGATGAACACGGAGAACCCTGGACCACTGAAGAGGTAGCCAAATACTTACAGACATGGATGAATGAAGGCCGGGACGTCGCATTATTAGTGGGCGGGCCAGATGGCTTAGCCCCCTTGTGCTTAGAGCGGGCTACGCGCAAGTGGGCCCTGTCTGCGCTTACCCTCCCTCATGGTTTAGTGCGCGTGATCTTAGCAGAACAGATCTATCGTGCTTTCAGTCTTCTTAACCACCATCCCTACCATCGAGCTAGCTAATCCTGAAAATTTTCCAGCATGAATTTTCTCCCGGGGAAAGGGACTAATACAATTTTTAACCTTTAAGGCTTATTCGCATTTTGGGATAGAGAAATTTGAGAGGACCCTTGGAGACCTTATATTGCCCTTTTTCCCCTATTGCGCTTGCTTCTGCTTCACCGCGACGCCAAGCCCTATTAACTCAGATTGGGGTTGAATTTAAACGCCTCGACGTCAGGGTGAATGAAAGCTCTCAACCGGGGGAGATGCCTGCGAGTTATGTTCGTCGTCTGGCTGTGGCTAAAGCCCGAGCAGGCTGGGAGCAGCAATTACTCCAAGGCCGATTGCCTGTCTTGGGGGCCGATACGGCAGTAGTTATAGAGGATGAAATCCTGGGTAAGCCCACAGATCAAATTCATGCTGAGGCCATGCTTGCACGGCTCTCGGGTCGTAGCCATCAGGTTTTGACGGCCGTGGCTTTAGTCAATGGCGGCATACAATGCCAATTAAGCATCAGTACGGTGACTTTCAAACCGCTCACCAAAACTGAGCGCCAGGCCTATCTTGCCTCGGGTGAAGGGTTGGATAAGGCCGGGGCTTATGCCATCCAAGGCCAAGCGGCGCTGTTTATCTGTCATCTTGAAGGGAGTTATTCTGGGGTTATGGGGTTGCCTTTGTACGAGACAGGAGAACTACTTAGAAGTTTGCCATCAAGGAAAGAAATCGCTGGTGAGTGAGGAGATCCTCATTAATGTGACCCCCAGCGAGACCCGGGTCGCCGTGGTTGAAAATGGTGTGGTGCAGGAATTATATATTGAGCGGAGTAGTCGCCGGGGTTGGGTCAGCAATATCTATAAAGGACGGGTGAGCCGGATTTTGCCTGGCATGCAGGCCGCCTTCGTGGATATTGGTTTAGAACGAGCCGCTTTCCTCCATGCTTCCGATATTCGATTACCGCCAGGCCAGATGGGGGATTTGGAAAGTGAAGTAGGGGTCCCCTCTATTACCTCCTTGCTCTCAGAGGGACAAGAGGTATTGGTACAAGTGATTAAAGACCCCATCGGAACCAAAGGGGCGCGCCTGACGACCCAGATCTCCGTGGCTTCCCGGTATTTGGTCTATATGCCGGAGATGTCTGGTATTGGGGTTTCGTTGAAAATTGAGGATGAAGAAGAACGTCAGCGACTTAAGAATTTATTGGCCTCCATATTGCTCGAAGATGACCAGGGGGGGTATATCATTCGCACGGTAGCAGAGGGAGCCATTGCAGACGAACTCCAGACGGATATGGAGTTTTTGCACCGCCTATGGCGCACTATTAAAGAACGCAGCCAAACCGTTAAAGCCGGTCATGTCGTTCATGAAGATCTATCTTTGGTGATGCGGACTATGCGTGATCTTGTCCACGAGAGAGTCGAGCGGGTTCGCATCGATTCCCGCGAAACTTATCATAAATTGGTTGATTTTGCTGAACATTTCGTCCCTGATTTACTCGCTACCTTGGAATGTTATCAGGGAGAGCGACCGATTTTTGATCTCTATGGTATTGAGGATGAAATCCAAAAATCCTTAGGCCGCAAAGTGCAACTTAAATCGGGTGGCTATCTTATTATCGACCAGACAGAGGCCATGACGACCATCGATGTAAATACGGGTGCTTTTGTGGGTCACCGTAATTTAGAGGAGACCATTTTTAAAACAAATCTGGAGGCGGCCCAGGCCATCTGCAGGCAACTGCGATTGCGCAACCTGGGTGGAATTATCATTATTGATTTTATTGACATGGAGGAAGAGGACCACAAGCGGCAGGTATTGCGGGCTCTAGAAAAGGGATTGGAAAAGGATCATGCTAAGACCCATATTAGCGAGGTTTCTTCCCTGGGATTGGTGGAAATGACCCGCAAGCGCACCCGGGAGAGCCTGGAGCAAATCCTCTGCGAGACCTGTCCTACCTGTGGCGGTCGGGGTACTGTCAAAACAGTAGAGACCGTATGTTACGAAATTTTGCGCGAGATTTTGCGAGAGGCCCGACAATTCGAGGCGAGCCAGTATTTGGTCATTGCTGCCCAAGAAGTCGTTGATCGCTTAATGGATGAGGAATCCGCCAGTGTGGCTGAACTGGAGGCCTTTATCGGCAAGCCTATCAAATTCCAGGCAGAATTGCTCTATATGCGTGAGCAATTCGATGTTGTGATGATGTAACCGCTCATCTAAGAACTGGTATTTATGGTTGCTATCCGTTTTTCTTTTCGCTGGCTTTATTTTTTCCTCGGGATACTCGCTTTTTGCACTGTGGCTATTGTCGGCATGTGGTGGGTGTTATGGATAGCGGTGGGAGAGGAGCCGGCCACAGCCTCCCGTTGGATCAGCACTTTCCTTGGGCGAGAGGTTCAGATTGGGCACATCGATGTAAGTTGGCGGGGGCTTGAGCCTAAATTACGGCTCACTGAGGTGCGGGTTTTGGACCCCAAAACTGAGCAACAATTGCTGAGTTTCAGGGAAGCTTATCTGGGGGCCTCGCCTTATCGCTCTCTCAGGGAAGGGGAGTGGCTTCCGCGGCATCTGACCCTTATTGGAGGGCAGCTCACCGTTGAGCGGAAACCAGAAGGATGTATTCGCGTCCATGGTTTGCAGAGCCTCGAGTCCCCTTGCCCCGATCCTCCCCGTTTACCGGCGTGGCTGCTTGAACTGAAGCGGTTGACGCTAGTGGATGTGGATATCCGCTGGCTTGATCCTGCTTTGGAAAGAAAGCCCCTAGGCTTAAAAGTGGGGGAATTACGGCTAAAGAATAAGGGGGACCTTCATCTGCTTGAGGGGAAGGCAACCTTGCCGGAGGAATTGGGTAGAGAAATTACTATCAAGGCAAAATTTACCGGCAGGAGTATCCAGGATCCCGAAAGCCAGGGTACTCTTCACCTTAAGGGGGAAAGGCTACAATTGGCTCCTTGGCAAGCCCATGATTTCCTTTATGGACTGTATTTCACCCGGGGTACGGGTAATTTAGAACTGGGTCTACGCTGGGGGAAGGCGGCTTTGCGCCAAGCGGTAGTTAAGTTTGATTGGAAGAACCTGCAAGTTGCTGGTAAGGCTCAAGGGGCAGAGGCTCCTACCTCTATCGCTTTTCAGCAACTGGCAGGCATGGCCCATTATCATCCATTGGCACAGGGGTGGTCTCTGAAGATACCCCAGTTAGTAGTGGTCCGAGGGGGTAAGGCCTGGCCAGCCACGGCGCTGCAGGTCAAAATGGAAAGGGAGCCCCTCTTCAAATTGCAAGGTCAATTTACGTTTCTTCGATTGCAGGATGTTGCCGCCCTCTTTCAACTTAGCGACCAGTTGGATCCTCAACTGCGACTCTTTCTAGTAGAGACCCGGCCGGTGGGAGAACTGCGGGATGTCAAACTAGTTTTGCCCTTGGGGGAAAAGCAAGGGAAAAAGTGGAAATTTTCTGCTAACACAGCGCAATTGGGGGTTCGGCCTTGGCAGCATTGGCCGGGTTGCCAAGGGCTGTCCTTTGAAGTGCAGTTAATTGATGGCGGCGGGCAATTGCACATCGATAGCCGCCATGTCCAGCTCTTTAGTGACGATTTGGAAAAGCCGGTGATGTTGGACAGGCTTAGAGGGAGAATCACCTGGCTGCAGAAGGGGGGGGATTGGCGAGTCCTTGCTGACAATGTTCAATTGCAAAACTCTGATCTGGCCTTAACTGCCGCACTGCGCCTGAAGGAGCTGCCAGGGGCCAATAGCCCCCATCTGAATCTGTCCTTGGGGCTGGAAAAACTGGATCTCGCGGCATTATCTCAATATCTCCCTTCACGCTCTATGAAACCGGGCTTAGTACGGTGGCTGAATCAAGCTTTTCCCAAGGGCGGGAGCGCGAAAGGCAGTCTCGTTTTTCAGGGGCCCATGGATCGCTTTCCTCCCTCTCAGGACCAGGGCCGGTTTACTGCGGAATTGGACATTCATGGGACTAGGTTGAACTACGCTAGGGGATGGCCAGCATTGGAACAAGTGGATGCCCATCTCTATAGCGATGGTCGGCATATCACTATCCATGCGGCTGAAGGCCAAATGTTCAATGCCCAGGTGACAGAGGCGACGGTTCGGCTCGCTGATCTTGGCTCTGAAACAATCCCGCTAACGGTGGTGGGTTGGATCCAAGGAGATGCTGAAGATGCTAGGCGCTTTATTCAGCACAGTCCCTTGGAGAAGAAATATGGAGGATTTCTTAAAGAGATAAAACTTAGCGGTGATACTCGCCTGAAGCTGAAGTTAATGATGCCTCTAGGAAAAAAGAAAAAACGGCCAGAAGTGGATGGAGAATTGATTTTTGCGGATGCTCATTTACGCCAGGGGGATAGTCCATTCTTAGAGTTCGCTGCTATTAAAGGCAGTTTGTCCTTTACTCAAGCGGGGCTTAAAGCGGAAGGCTTGGTTGCCCAGTTCTTAAAACAGCCGATTAAGGTCGATCTTCGCAGCTTATCCAACCAGCAGGGGGGGGTAGGGGTTCGGTTGCGTCTCAAAGGTCATCTGGACGCGCCACGGCTTGCGGAGAAATGGTTCTCCTCCTGGTCACCCTGGTTCCGTGGTGCTGCTGACTTTACCGCCTATATCACTTTTCAAAAAGCCAAAACAGGGGGAGACAAGATTACCACGGTTCGGGTGAGTTCCGCGTTGCAGGGGATCGAAGTGGCTTTGCCACCGCCGCTGGCAAAGCCAGCTGACCAGACGCAACAGTTGCTATGGGAGCTTCGTGGAACCCATGGAGACAAAAAGCAAATTACTCTCACCTATGGCGATGGGCTACAGGGGGTATTCGAGGTTACAGGAAGTGGGCAGTCATTACGCCTTCTAAAGGGGAAGGTAAGGGTGGGAAGTGGTCTACCTATACTGCCTGAGCAGGGGGCTTGGCTTGTGGGTACGCTGCCTCAACTTTCAATAGATGCCTGGCGGGAAGTACTGACGAAGGCTACTCAAGGGGACTCCAGCAAGTTGACGCAGCTCGATCACATTGCCTTACAAATCGAGCAGGCGGAACTGTTTGGGTGGCATTTTGGGGAGGTCACAGTTAAGGCCAACCGAGAACTCTCCCATTGGCAAACTCAGGTATCGGGACCTTCTTTGAAAGGAAGCATCACGATACCTACTCAGGGTTCGAAAGGACCTTTAACCGCTGATTTGGATTATTTGTGGTTACATTCGAGGTCATCAGAGGGTGAATTTCAACTTGCCCATCCCCAGGCGTGGCCAACGCTTGATCTGATCTGCCGTCGGTGCCAATTCGACAGTTATGATCTGGGTGTGATCAAAGTGTATGCCAGTCCCTATGCCAACGGTTTACATTTGGAAGAGCTGGAAATGGTCTCACCGCTCATGCAACTTAAGGCCAGTGGAGATTGGACAGTGCACGGGGAGGCCCAATGGTCCCACCTGGATATCAAGGCCCATAGCCCAGATCTTGGCCAACTGCTGACTGAATTGGATTATCAAACCAATATTGCTGGCGGAAAGGCGGAGGTTGATATTGTCGCCGGTTGGCCCGGCGCGCCCACTTTATTCGACCTTGAGCGGCTAGATGGCAGTATGCGGCTGACAGTGGGCAAAGGCCGTTTATTGAATGTGGAGCCTGGAGCGGGGCGGTTATTTGGCCTACTTAGTGTTTCAACGCTTCCTCGACGGTTGGCGCTGGATTTCAGCGATATTTTTGGTAAAGGCTTTGCCTTTGACCGAATTCAAGGTACATTTGCCATCCGTCAGGGAAATGCTTATTCCAATCAATTGGTTATGGAAGGTCCCACTGCTCGAGTCCAGGCAAGCGGAAGGATTGGCTTGGCAACTCAAGACTATGACCAGATAATAGCGGTAACCCCCAATGTCTTTTCAAGTTTGCCACTCGCTGGGGCGGTGGCCGGTGGGCCAGTGGGCCTGGGGGTCGGTACTGCCATTATGCTAGCGGATAAATTAGTGAATAAGATGTTCGGCACTCAGGTGGGACAGCTGCTGACTTATTATTACACGGTTTCTGGTCCTTGGGCCAAACCGCTCGTGACCCGAGTCAATAAACTTCTTCCGTCCCCAGAAGGCGACTAGCAAAATAAGGTTGAGGGGGAAAATCTAACTGGGGTGGGAACTTAGGGGTTGCTATGCTTATCCCATATCTATAGATATTCCTACCTAGATATTGGATTAAATATAAACAAATAGGAGAGAGCGTGTGAGTGTTGTCGCGGCCATTCAAATGGCATCGGGGCCAAATGTAGGGGCCAACCTGCTCGAGGTAGAGCGGCTTATTGCCCAAGCCGCTGCCGAAGGAGCAAATTTGGTGGTACTCCCTGAAAACTTCGCCCTCATGGGGGAAAAGGATGATGCCCTACTGAGTATTGTTGAGGAGGAAGGCGAAGGCCCCCTTCAGAGTTTCCTGGTGCAGCAAGCAGTTAGGCATAAACTTTGGTTGGTGGGAGGCACAGTTCCATTGCGGGCTTCTGAAACGGGCAAGGTCCGCGCAGCATGTCTGCTCTTTGATGCCAGTGGCCGGCGGGTAGCACGCTACGATAAACTTCATTTATTTGATGTTTCTCTGCCCGGTGGAGGGGAGAGATACTGTGAGTCCCTGACTATTGAACCTGGACAAGAGGTAGTCGTTACTGATACTCCCTTTGGCAAAATAGGGCTTGCTGTTTGTTATGATTTACGTTTTCCAGAGTTATTTCGTTGCCTAGTGGAACAAGGGATGGAAATCCTAGCTTTGCCATCGGCTTTTACTGCGCTGACAGGTCGGGCTCATTGGGAACCCTTAGTGCGGGCACGGGCGATTGAGAACCTGTGCTATGTGGTAGCAGCAGGTCAGGGAGGTTTTCATGCTAGCGGGCGAACGACTCATGGGGATAGCATGATTGTTGACCCTTGGGGTGTCGTGCTAGCCCGTTTGCCCCGTGGTTCTGGCGTGATCACCGCTGAGCTAGACCCAGAGCGGCTGCGTAGCACTCGCCGGAATTTTCCAACTATTGAGCATCGACGCTTTAGTTGCAGGCTATCATTCTAGAAACGGCCGTTGACCGCTTAGAAGTATAGGAAAAGTTTCATGAATTTTGACTTTCTAGCCGTTAACCCGATTCCCTTGTTAGGTGGCACGCCGATGTGCCTGATGGCACGATTAGCGGATCGGTTGGCGGTGTTATTCCTTTTGTGGGGGATGGCCCCACGGCGTCGTTGCGCTTTGCCATCCTGCAGGCTCACCGCACGCTGGGGCATGTCCAACCGCTATTTCTAGAATTATGAGTCAAATGGAAGTCAAGGAAACGGCCAAGGCGTTGCTGTTGGTGCCTGCTGGCCTTAGTGAGACAGATCTGGAGCGGGTGCTAGGGCAATTGATGAGTCGGCATATTGATAGCGCTGATCTTTACTTTCAATTGAGACGACAGGAAAGTTGGGTACTCGAAGACGGGATGGTCAAGGAGGGAAGTCATAGCCGGGATCAAGGGGTCGGCGTACGGGCCATCAGCGGGGAGAAGACAGGATTTGCTTATTCTGACGAAGTGTTATTACCCGCTTTAACTCAGGCCGCAGTCGCAGCCCGTGCTATTGCCCATAGCGGTGCCCAGGGGAGTCTCCAGACTTGGCGTAGCCAGCCGAATCGAAAGTTGTACGCGCCCATTGATCCTTTGGAGAGTTTTTCAACAGAGGATAAAGTGTCCCTGTTGCAGCAAGTTGATCAAGAAGCGCGCCGCCAAGATCCCCGAGTCAAACAGGTGGTGATCAGTTTGCTGGGGACCCAAGATGTGGTGCTAATCGCTGCCAATGATGGCACTCTAGCGGCTGATATTCGTCCCCTCGTGAGGCTTAACGTCAGTGTCATTGTGGAACAATCAGGACGGCGGGAACAGGGGAGCGCCGGAGGTGGTGCCCGTTTTGGCTACGATTATTTCCTGGAACAGGAGCGGGCCTTAGGTTATGCTCGCGAAGCCACTCGCCAGGCCCTCATTAACTTAGAAGCTAGGGAAGCGCCTGCAGGAACCATGATCGTCGTATTGGGGGCGGGTTGGCCAGGGGTGCTGTTGCACGAAGCCGTAGGCCACGGTTTGGAGGGAGACTTTAATCGTAAGGGCAGTTCTGCGTGTGCAGGACGGATCGGGGAGAAGGTTGCTTCAAAATATTGTACTGTGGTGGATGATGGTACCTTGGCTAACCGTCGTGGTTCGCTTATGGTTGATGATGAGGGTACTCCAGCACACTGCACCCTGTTAATCGAGAATGGGGTACTTCGAGGCTATATGCAGGATAAGCTGAACGCCCGGCTTAGCGATACCCAACCTACCGGTAATGGGCGCCGCCAGTCCTATGCCCATTTGCCTATGCCACGTATGACCAATACTTACCTGCTGCCAGGAGAACATGATCCGAGCGATATTATTGCCTCGGTAGAGAAAGGATTGTATGCGGTCGATTTTGGGGGCGGCCAGGTGGATATCACCTCTGGAAAATTTGTTTTTACCACCAGTGAAGCTTACCTCATTGAAAACGGTAGGGTCACTTGCCCGGTCAAGGGGGCGACTTTAATTGGAAATGGGCCTGAGGTAATGGCGCGAGTGGCGATGGTGGGCAATGATCTAAGGCTCGATCCGGGGGTGGGAACCTGTGGCAAAGAAGGCCAAAGGGTGCCTGTCGGTGTGGGACAGCCTACCTTGCGGATCGATGGTTTAACCATAGGTGGGACTTCGATATAAAAGTCAGCAACAGAGAGGTTATGGAAAAACAGCGTAAAGCCGTAGCCCTAATTTCAGGAGGGCTAGATTCCATGCTTGCTGCCAAGGTCATGCAGGAGCAGGGTATCCACGTAGAGGGAATCAATTTTTTTACTGGGTTCTGTGTAGAGGGGCATACCCACGCCATTCGAAACAAGGATAAGAATCGAGTCAAGCGCAACAATGCCCTATGGGTCGCTGAGCAACTAGGAATCAAGTTGCACATGGTAGAGGTTATCGATGAATACAAGGACGTTGTGCTCAATCCAAAATATGGTTATGGGGCTCATCTCAACCCCTGCCTGGATTGTAAGTGCTTTATGGTGACTAAGGCGTTGGCATGGATGAAAGAGAATGACTTTGATTTTATCGTCACGGGTGAAGTCGTGGGTCAGCGGCCTAAATCTCAGCGGGCAGACACCATGCCAATTGTAGCGCGAGAATCGGGGGCCTATGATTTATTATTGCGGCCTCTCTGCGCTAAGAATCTACCGCCAACTCTTCCGGAACGTGAAGGCTGGGTGGATCGGGATAAGCTCTATGATTTTAGTGGGCGTTCGCGCAAGCCACAAATGGCTTTAGTCGCCCGTTTTGGGATTGAAGATTACGCTCAGCCTGCGGGCGGTTGCTGTTTCCTGACTGATGCGAACTATTCGGCTAAGCTGGCTGATTTATGGCAGGCCCGCCGTGCCCGAGATTACGATTTAGACGATATTATGCTGCTCAAAGTAGGACGGCATCTGCGGCCACGTCCCCATTTTAAACTCATTGTGGCGCGCGATGGGGGGGAGAGTAATTATTTGGAAGGCTATGCCAAAGAGTTTATTCACTTGCGAACCGTCAGTCACAAGGGGCCACTGACGTTGGTTGATGGTGCACTGGAAGAAGAAGATATGATTCTGGCTGGCCAATTGGTGGCCCGTTTTAGCCAAGGACGAGAGGCGCAGCAAGTACAGGTAAAAGTCATCCGTCCCGGTGGATTGACACAGATCTTGGAGGTTGCGCCTCTCTCTAATGAAGACATACCTAAAGGGTGGTATGTCTGATTACTCTCATTAAGCTGTAGTTGGTTTTAGAATTAGCCATCCTGAGGAGAATTTGATGAACGTGCAAACATTGGATGTTCGCCATTTACTCTGCCCACTACCTGTGATCCGAACCCAACAAAAAGTTAAGGGACTGGTCTCAGGGGATATTTTGGAGGTAATAAGCACCGATCCGGGGGCGTTGAACGATATTCCCGCATGGTGCCGGGTCAATGGCCATCGCGTGCTTAAAGCTACCGAACGTGACCGGGAGGTGGTGGTACGTTTGGAAGTGGGTAAAACAGCAAATTAAATTATGAAAGCACTTATCATGGTGCACTATGATATTTTCGAACCTAAATAGATCTTGACCGGAGGGGACTTCGATGGCTGTTGATGATGTGTTTAAAACCATTAAGGAGGAGGAGGTAAAATTTGTTGATTTCCGCTTTACGGATAGCCGAGGAAAAGAACAACATCTTTCCATGCCTGCCTACCGCTTAGATGAGGAGGCCTTCAGGGAGGGTAAGATGTTTGATGGTTCTTCCATTGCAGGTTGGAAGGCGATTCAAGAATCAGACATGATTCTGATGCCAGATCCAGAAACGGCAGTGCTTGATCCTTTCATGGAGGAGAAGACCTTGGTGCTCCGTTGTGACATTGTGGAGCCGACGACCCTGCAGGGCTATGAACGAGATCCTCGGTCTGTTGCAAAGCGTGCCGAAGCCTATTTGAAGTCCACGGGTATTGCTGATACGGCTTATTTTGGTCCAGAGCCTGAATTTTTCGTGTTGGATGATGTGCGCTGGGGAGCGGATATCTCAGGAGCTTTCTATAAGATTGATGCTGAAGAGTCCCATTGGAATTCTGAGCGGGTCTATGAGAGAGGTAATATTGGACACCGACCCACCATTAAAGGTGGGTATTTCCCTGTGCCTCCAGTTGATTCCCTCCAGGATCTTCGCTCCACCATGTGCTTGATCATGGAGCAAATGGGGTTGCCTGTTGAGGTGCACCATCACGAAGTGGCTACGGCAGGGCAGTGTGAAATCGGGACCCAATTCAATACCTTGGTACGACGAGCCGATGAACTCCAAATTCTTAAATATGTGGTGCTCAATGTCGCCCATTCTTTTGGTAAAACCGCTACCTTTATGCCTAAGCCCTTAGTAGGGGATAATGGCAGTGGCATGCATACCCATCAGTCCCTAGCTAAAGAGGGGAAAAATCTTTTCGCCGGCGATAAGTATGGCGGTTTATCCGAGATTGCCTTGTACTATATCGGGGGTATTATTAAACATGCCCGGGCACTGAATGCCTTCACCAATGCCTCGACCAATTCCTATAAGCGTTTAGTCCCCGGTTTCGAAGCGCCAGTATTGTTAGCTTATTCTGCCCGGAATCGCTCTGCATCGATCCGGGTGCCTTATGTGACGAGCCCCAAAGCACGGCGGATAGAGGTCCGGTTTCCAGATTCAACGGCTAACCCCTATTTTGCTTTTACCGCAATGCTAATGGCCGGGCTTGATGGTATTCAAAATCAGATTCATCCTGGTGATGCCATGGATAAGAATCTTTATGACTTACCCCCCGAGGAGATGAAAGAAATTCCGACGGTTTGTTTTTCTCTTGAACAAGCGCTGGAGGCCTTGGATCGGGATCGGGATTTTCTTAAGGGAGGAGGGGTATTCACTGATGATGCTATTGATGCTTATATTGCGCTAAAGATGAACGATGTTACCCGCTTGCGGATGACTACTCATCCCATTGAGTTCGATATGTATTATAGCCTTTAATACTAACAGGCATTAGATATTGAAACGCCCCCTTTGTGGGGGCGTTTTTTTAGAGCTATTGGATTTGTGTTCAATCCTACAATAATGGGCTAGGCCAGGCAAAAATAAACCGTTCTTTTAAACTAAATTCAATTGTTGCCGAATATATTTGTAGGCTTCTATTTATTTGCTTTTGAATATGCGAATACTTTTTCTGTTGTTTGGTTTAATGCCGGCTATTGCAGTGGCTGGTATCTACAAGTACGTTACTCCAGATGGGCGAGTTGAGTACTCTGATCAACCGCGGGAGGGAGCCGCAGAAGTGGAAGTCACGCCGCTGCAGACATATACGCCGCCGCAATTGCCTAAAATTAAAACGACCGATGAGATTAAAACTCAAGCCCAAGCTGTGCCATCCTATCGGGTTAGCATCGTCACTCCCGAAAATGATGCTACTGTGCGGGAAAATACCGGTAGGGTTGAAGTCGCCCTTCAGGTAAGCCCCCCCCTTGACGCCGATTCTAACTACACACTCCAATTTCTGCTTGACGGTCAGCCAGTAGGCCAGACAAGTACCAGCCTCACCTATACCCTGACTAATGTGGATCGGGGTACCCATACGCTACAGGCAAAATTACTTGCTCCATCAGGGGTTTCAATTGCCCAGTCCGAGACCATCACCTTTCATATGCGACGTATATCCATTCTGTTTCGCAAAGATAGCAATGGCCAGCCAGGGGGCGTGCAGAGAGCACCGAGGGCACCGCAGATGCCAAAAATGCCTGGGCCACCTAATCCCGGTGGTGTTCCTACCCCTTAGCGCTTACCTCTAAGAAACAGGAACTTTAGCCTGGCTTTTTTCTGTTTGAGATACCTGACCTTAAGATTTTATTTGGCTTGCAACAAGTGCCAAAATCTCTTGGTCGCTGCTCTGTTGAGCATAGGGCTGCATGGGCGACAGGGAACCGCGATAATTCTGAGGAGGCCTATAATTATCAGGTTTGGTGAGCCAGCCGATGATATTAATCAAGACGATAATAATTGCGATAGTAATAAGGATTTTAGGTATACTCATAAGCTTTTACTTCCAAGGTAACGTAGGCTTTAGTCGAACATGCAATTCCAGTCCGTCTTGCAAATGTTCTGGGTTGATGCTTTGTAGGTATATCTTCACCCGCAATAAGGCCAACGATTTCTACATAGAGGGAAAATCTTACCATAACTGGCAGTATAATCTACCTTTATGTCTGAGCGGCCAAGGAAAAATATGTGAATATCGTGTGGCGGCCCGGATCAATGCTGGCATTGGGCGCAGTAGTAACTGGTCCGTTGGCCAATACGATCAACGCGGATGGGATTTCCACAAGTAGGGCAAGGATGAGCCGTACGGCCATAGATTTGGAGCTGATGGCTAAAATAGCCGGGCTTGCCATCGCTGGTGACAAAATCCCGCAGCGTTGTTCCGCCTGCTTGGATGGCCTGATATAACACCGTTTTAATAGCTTCGACTAATCGTTGGTAGCGGCCTAAACTGATACGGCCTGCTGCACGCCGGGGGTGGATACCCGCTTGAAACAGTGCTTCGCTAGCATAGATGTTGCCAATACCGACAACCACCCGATGGTTCATGATAAAAACTTTGATGGGGGCTCGTCTATGACGAGATCGTTTAAAAAGGTAGGAGCCATCAAACAAAGGATCGAGTGGTTCCGGTCCTAAGGGTTTTAAGAGGGGGTGGGATAAGGGATTCTCCTGGATCCAGAGCACTGATCCAAATCGGCGGGGATCATTGAAGCGTAAGCAGCAGTCATTGCTCAATACGATATCGAGATGGTCATGTTTCCCGGGCGGTACATTGTCTGGTACGAGGCGGAGGCTGCCCGACATCCCAAGGTGGAGAAGCACTGTGCCTTGTGGACAGTTCAGAAGGAGGTATTTACCGCGACGTTGCACAGTTAAGAAAGATTGGCCCGTAAGCTTTTGGGATAAGGATAGGGGCACGGGCCACCGCAAGCGCGGTTCACGGATAATGACTGTACGCACATAGTGGCCTACCAGGTGGGGCTCAATGCCGCAACGAACGGTCTCGACCTCCGGCAATTCGGGCATGTGGCTTGCCTGCTGATAGGTCCTCTAAGCTACTTCTGGGGCAATTGGAATAGGGTATTCCAGGCTGGGGGAGGTAGATGGTATTGCACTCCGAGATCTGAGCGCACCAGGATGAGGCGTGGCAGGGAGGCCTGGAGATCAAAGTAGATCGGGGGAGCCCCTTCTCGCTGTATTTCGATAGTCGTCAGGGTTGCCCGGTCTCTTTTTAGTTTAACTTGCTGGGCGGTATGCTGCTGCCATGCCTCCACCAATTTAGCAATTGCTTCGCTAGTGACCTCGCCATTGGTGCCCTCGGCAATCCAACCGTCCTGATTTCGGCGCAATGTGATGATGCCTTTAGGGCTAACTTTGGGGTTGCCCCCGTAGTCTGTGACCTGGGGGAGGCGAATTTGGGTGATAGGATGATTGCCAGGTAGCAGTGCTGGATCGACAAAACTGGCAGTGCTTGAAGCGACAGTTTGAAAGGCGTCGTTACCAATGAGGTGAATGGTGTCTTCTCGCAAAGCATAACGGCGTTGATTCAGTGGCTCAATAGTGCCAAAGGCGATAGCTACGTCATCCAGGGACAAGCGGGCTTCAGGGGGCTCTAGACCTAGGTTAGCCAGGTCTAAGTCTTGCATTGGATAGCGGCTGAGGCTGGGGGTTTGAGCAATGCCTAATAGGGTTTCAACCATGGATTCCTTAGCAGGTGCTTGGATGGGGGCGGTAATGAACCACTTTCCTTCCTTGCGCTCCAGTTGAATCTCTTCGCGGAACTTATGAGCTATGTGAATAGCCTGAATGTGTTCGGGGTCCAATGGGGTCAATGGAGAGGAAGGTGGTTCAGGGGGGATGCCTGGCTTATAAAAGACGACCCATCCTAGGAGGAGGGCAATGGCCACGAGGACAAGATTAAGTAAGGTGCGCGTATTCATCGGGATTTCGCTTTAGCGTTGACGCCGCCGCCACCAGATAAGCAACCCTGTTCCTAGCAAGATTACAGGTAATACCAAGAGGAACCCAAGGCCTATTACCCACGAAGTTATGGAAGAGAGTTGGAGAGAGGTATCTGGACGCGTTCGTGCTGGAATGGTAATAAAGCGATCTTCATGGGCAAGCCAGTTAATAAGGCTCAGACCCAGATCCAGATTGGCACCAATGCCAAGGTAGGCATTGGAGAGGAAATCTCCATCGCTGATGATGGCTATTCGCTGAGTCCTGTTCTCAGGTTTGTTTTGGTCTTTGCTGGCCGCCCCCTGTTTAGAGGAGGAAGGTTCTCGGTTTAAGGCCAGGCCGATGGTAAAGGGGCCAACGGCATCTTCTCCTTTATCAAATTCAATGTCTCCTTCTAGGCTGGAAGTTTCTAGCCAGGTTCGGGATAAGGTGGAAAGGATGGGTTGCGGTTGCCATTCACTCTCTTGCGCGGCTTCCAGGGCGGTTGCCCGGGGGAATAATGTGGCTGAAGTGAGGCGTTCACTGACAGGATGATTCCCATATTCTGGGACTAGGGCAAAAGCGGTGCTGCCACGACCCATTAGTAATTGGGCGCTGGGATCGATGATCGTCCCAGGGAGGATCTTGATGCCGAGATCTTCCGCCAGGGGGTCTAGACTAGGCAAGGGGCCTGGTTCGGTGAGCCAAAGCAAATGGCCGCCATGGTTAACATGGCTTTGGATCAACGCTACTTCACCAGGTAGGAAGTCAACCTGAGGGCTGGCAATAACCAGGATCTGGGTATGATCGGGAAGCTGGGGCTGTGCCGATAGATTTACTGATTGGATCTGGAATCCCTTGGTTTTCAGGTGCTGGCTAAAATTTCCCAAATCAAAATTAGCTCTTCCCTGAGGGTCGCGTTCACCATGACCCTCGAGGAAAACGATCGATGTTTCAGCGCTACGGGCAATCCGGTTTAGGGCATTGGTTAAGCCTTCCTCAGACAAATCCTGCAGCTTTTCCTGCCGGCCATCTTTTTTAATCACTACTTCCGTATCAGAGGCAACCCCGAGTTTTCGGACTTGATCAGGGGCTGTTTCCGGATTGATATACGCTAATTCCAGATCCGGTTTGTAACGCTGGTAGCGTTCAATGAGTTGGCTAATTTGCTGCTTGGCACTGGGCCCCTGGGCAAAACTAATGATGGTGACTGGACCCTCAAGTTGTCTCAGAAGTGCTTGGCTTGCTTCAGAGAGGGTATTGCGCCCGCTAGCGGTCCAGTCAGCCTGATAATTATAGCGTATGCTAAGGGCTGCGATTAGGCCAACAATAGTGAGAATTAGGAGAGTAAAAAAAAGATTTTGCAGTCTGATTTGCCAGTGGGTTTTTCGAGTGACGCGCATACGCTGTCCCGGTTTGCTCCTCAATACCTATGCAATCAAAAAAAATCAATGGGGTAGCCGATCAGCATCAAGCCGACGGATACTAAACGTGAGAAAGGTGATAATAATCAATAGGTAGTAGATGATATCGCTGCTGTTAAATTGACCTTCCAGCAAAGCTTGGTAGTGTTGCAGTAGGGAGAGATAATTGAGTACTTCGTTCCCTTTAGCTAAAAGGCCGCTACTGCCTGCCCAATCGATAATCCAAAGCAACAGCAATACCCCAAAAGAGCCGACGGCTGCTACCGTGGCCTGCTGGGTTAAGCAGGAAAGAAATAACCCAATGGCAGTGAAACTAGCGAGAAGGAGTCCTAATCCAAGCAGTCCTGCGGCCAACAGTCCCAAATCTAGGGTGCCGCCTACGAGCAAGGAAAGTGGCATTAAAGTAAGCAAGAGAATCATAATGACAAAGAAAGCCAATGTTCCCAGGTACTTACCCAGCACAATTTCGGTCATGGAGAGGGGGGCTGAGAATAATAAAGCCAGGGTATGGCCCCGTCTTTCGTCGGCCACCAGGCGCATGGTCATCAAGGGGACTATCAAGAGCATAACCACGGCGGCATTTTGATACAGGGGCATGGCCACTACCTCAGTGACGCCAGGCATCTCGGGAAGGCCCATTAGGCGGGACTGGACCTGCAGAAAGTAGGCTACCTGGGATAAGAACATATAGCCAAGAAGGATTTGGCTGACAGCGAGGGTCGCCCAGGCCAAGGGTGACAGAAATAAACGACGCAATTCGTGCAATGCCAAGGTAAAGACCATCATGCTGCAGCCTCTTGTTGGTCTTCGGTCTGGGTAATGGCAACGAAGATTTCTTCTAGCGTGCGCCGCTCTGGAGTAAGTTCCCGCAAGCGCCAATTCTCATTAACGGCGCGGCGAACCAATTCATCCACCGGATCCTGTTCGGGTCGGTAACGAATCCGGATCCGCCCATCTTCTTGGCTTTCTATACTTTCTATACCACTAAGAGACATAAGGGTCTCTGTTGCCGGGGGGGTGTCAAATCTGACTAAGATGCTGGTGGATTCCATCCGCTGACTTAGCCCTGCGATGGTGTCAGTAAGGACTAACTCTCCTTGATTGATGATCTGTACCCGATCGCAGATGGTTTGAACTTCTGGCAGGATGTGGGTGGAGAGGATAACGCTATGCTCCTGGGCTAGCTCCCGGATAAGTTGGCGGATCTCTCGGATTTGGATGGGATCTAAGCCCACGGTTGGTTCATCTAGGATGATCACGGAAGGGGAGTGGATAATAGCTTGGGCGATCCCTACCCGCTGTTGGTAGCCTTTAGAAAGGTTACCGATTAGTCGCTTAGCCATGTCTTTTAAGCCGCAGCGCTCTACCGCTGATGCGATGGCTTTGCCCTGCTGGTTTCGTGGTATGCCGTTGAGGCGGGCGCAGAAGTCAAGATACTCCTTTACCGTAAGTTCCCGATAAAGTGGAGGGGTTTCAGGGAGATAGCCTAGACCTCGCTTGGCTTGTTTTGGCCTATCTAACAAGTCTAAGCCATTGATCCATACTTGCCCAGAACTGGGGGCTAAGTTGCCCGTCAAGATTTGCATGGTGGTTGATTTCCCAGCACCGTTAGGACCCAGGAAACCGAGGACTTCACCTCGCCGAACGTCAAAACTCACGCCTTTAACCGCGCAGTGTTCGCCGTAATACCGATAAAGCTGCTCTGCGCGTATGAGTACATCTTGTTTCATGGGCCGCTATTATATTCGTTGTTTGCTATTTTGCCACTACCTTTTTGCCACGCTATTGTTAGCTTGAACCTGGATGATGAATGGGCGCAAGTTCTCCAATAGAGCGATAACGGGCATAATCGGTTAAGATTTGACGGTGGTCGAAAGCTAAATTTCTTGGCAGTTTGTCCAGTGAAAATAAGGCTGCTTCGGCCGCATCATCGGCCGCTTTAGGCGTTCCAGAAGCGTTGGCTATGTAAACTGCGCTGACCGTATGACCACGAGGATCCCGCGTTGGATCAGAGTAACAGCCCAAGAGTGTTTCAAGTTTAACACTAAGCCCGGTTTCCTCTCTCGCTTCCCGAGTTGCTGCCTGCTCCAGCATTTCGCCCACATCGACAAAGCCACCTGGCAGGGCCCATCCTAAGGGAGGGTTGCGGCGCTTGATAAGAACAATAGGCTGATTAGGCTGATCTTTTAGAGTAATGATAATGTCGACTGTCAAAAGAGGAGTCATAGGTTTGGGCATGATTTCGTCCTGAATGACGGGTGGTTAGGAATAAGGTGCAAGAGTATTGCGTCTTTTATAGACGCTGATTGCCACATGGGCTAGTATTCAGCTTCCGTTGGGAGAATAAGTATAAGTATTAATATAAAAATTATTAAAATTGGAGAATTGAATTCCATGTTTTTGGGTCTTTTGGAGTTATCTTTTTGGGGCTATATTGCCGCCATTCTGCTGCTTACCCATATCACGATTATCAGTGTTACCATTTATCTTCATCGCCATCAAGCCCACCGGGCATTGGATCTTCATCCGGCACTCAGTCACTTCTTCCGTTTTTGGCTCTGGTTGACCACCGGGATAGTCACCAAGGAGTGGGCTGCGGTGCACCGCAAACACCACGCCAAATGTGAGACGGGGGAAGATCCCCATAGCCCGCAAATGATGGGCATTCATAAGGTGTTATGGCAGGGCGCTTCCCTTTACCGGGTTGCAGCGAGAAACCCGGAGGTGACGGAAAAATATGGTCATGGAACCCCTGATGATTGGATAGAACGCCACCTTTATACTAAGCATAGCTACTCAGGGATTGGCTTGATGTTATTGATTGACCTGGCGTTGTTTGGAGTCCCTGGGTTGTTGGTATGGGCTGTTCAGATGCATTGGATTCCCTTCTTTGCAGCGGGGGTGATTAACGGGCTTGGCCATTACTGGGGCTATCGCAATTATGAAGTGGCCGATGCCTCCACCAATCTTTTCCCCTGGGGCATTCTCATTGGCGGTGAGGAGCTGCATAACAACCATCACGCTTACGGCAGTTCGGCCAAGCTCTCCTCCAAGTGGTATGAGTTTGATATAGGGTGGATGTACATTCGGGTATTTCAGGCATTGAAATTGGCCCGGGTGAAAAAGGTCGCCCCCAAGCTGCTCATCAAGCCCGAGAAGCAGTGGGTGGATTTGGACACCGCCCGGGCGGTGGTGGCTCACCGCTTCCATCTGATGGCTTCCTATGGCCGGAAGGTGATGCTGCCGGTGCTGAAAGAGGAAGCGGCCCATTTTTCAGGCAACGAGCTGTATCAACGGGCCCAGAATTGGTTGATCCGCCATGAGGCTTTAGTGGATGCTAAAGCCCGGCAGGAATTGAACGCTCTCTTGGAAGAAAACCATCGATTGGAGACGGTGTATCAATTTCGCCAGCAGTTGCAAGAAATTTGGTCTAAGGCTTGGGCTAGCCAGGAGGCGTTATTACAAGCCCTGCAGGATTGGTGTAAGCGGGCCGAAGAGTCCGGCATCAAGGCCTTGCAGGATTTCGCCTTTACATTGCGGGGATATTCCCTCCAGCAGGCTTAAATCCGGGGCTATTGTAAGTATCTCAGTGAAAGTTTTGAAGTATTCCTGAAACGAGCCGGTGGCGTGGAGCCAGGGGACAGGGAAGTCCCCACACCGATTCGCTGGGAGCGAATCGGGACATCCGGAGGATGCTCTCAGGGAGGGCGCGCATCACGGAACATCACCGGCTCATTCCTAAAACACCTCATTCTGGCAGGGTTTTAGTGGGGGGATCTAAGCAAGGAGAGTTATTTTATTTTAGCTTCTTTATAAATGACATGCTTACGCACCACAGGATCATATTTTTTCTTTTCTAGCTTTTCCGGCGTGGTGCGTTTGTTTTTGGTTGTCGTGTAAAAATGGCCTGTACCGGCACTAGATACCAGCTTGATTTTATCGCGCATGATGTTTTCTCCTTATACTCTATACTCTCTCACCCCGAGCTCGCATATCCGCTAAAACTTGATCGATACCCTGTTTATCAATTATACGGAGCCCTTTGCTGCTTACTTTGAGTTTTACCCAGCGCTTTTCGCTCTCTACCCAGAACCGGTGGGTATGGAGATTAGGTAAAAACCGGCGCTTGGTTTTATTATGGGCATGGGAAACATTATTACCGCTTACGGGACGCTTGCCCGTTACCTGACATACTCTGGACATGAGTAATTACTCCTTGATATGGTTCTGGAGGGCTTTCTTGGCATTTTATGCCAAACAGCTCCAAAAAGGTCTTTTATATCAAATCTGAGACAAATTTTGTAGCAGGTTAAAGCCTAAGCAACTTTTTGGCTAACCTCAGGGTTGCTTTTTGCGGGTAAACCGGGTGCGTTTTCACCCCATAGTCCTATCTCCGCAGGAACCAGGATTTCTGTCGCCAATGGAAGGTGATCAGAAACGGTATGCTCTAAAGCACAAACCTGAGTTACCTCTAGCGAGGGACTCACCAAGATATGATCAATATGCCGTTTTGGCCGCCAGCTGGGGTAGGTTGCAATTTTGGTTGCCGGCGCTTTTAACCCTGTTTTTCGCAATAAGGCGCTTAACTCTGGGCTGTGAGGTTGGCAATTTAAATCCCCCATAACTACGACATACGGATGCTTGTGGACTAAGTTGCTGATTAGGCTAAGTTGCTGAATTCGTGAGCGACGGCCTAGGGCGAGGTGGATGATGAGCACGATTAAGGGATTTTTAGGGTTGCCAAAATGGGCCAGGATAGCGCCCCGGCCGGGCACGAGGCCCGGTAGTCGATAGGAGCGAACTTCGTTGGGTTGGATTCGACTAAGAAGGGCATTGCTTTGTTGAGCGATGTTAGCAAAGCGGCGAGTGGCTTGTTGGTGCCAATGGGGGAAATGGCAGAGTTCAGCGAGTAGCTCTGCTTGGTTGACGAAGCCAGTGCGCAAACTGCCAATATCCGCCTCTTGTAAACCCACAATATCAAAATCAGATATTACCCCGGCAATGCTAGCCATGGTCTTATGACGGTGTACATCGGGGAGTACATGTTTCCAGCTACGGGTGAGGTAATGATGGTAGCGGCTAGTGGTGACGCCAGCTTGGATATTATAGCTTAACAAGCGTAAGCGGTGTCTTTTATCAGTAGAGACCAGCGACGAATGAAGGGCTAAAGTGGGCATCCTACCTTTCCTCAAGAAAATATTCTTATTTTACTTTGAAAGTGCGCAGGGCGCATAATGTTCCCTAGCGATATCGCGCAGTGAAGAATCGCCACCCGACTCAATCGGTACGCTAGCAGTGGGGTCAACGCCATGTGGTGAGGTATTTCAACGCTGAAGGTAGGGGCACGGCGGCGTCGTGCCCCTACTTGGTTCCGGACTGTGGGGGGTATCCAAAAATGCTCATGGTGAGCAAAGACCCTTACAGACACTTAATTCCTTTTTCCCTTAAAACTTTCCACGACATAGTAATCCTTATACCAGGTGACAAAGCGAGCAATTCCCTGTTCAATAGGTGTGGCAGGATGGAACCCCACATCCCGTATTAAATCATCCACATCGGCATAGGTCGCAGGGACATCACCAGGCTGCATCGGCAGTAAATTCTTTTTTGCTTCACAACCCAGACACTCTTCTAATATTTTAATAAAATCAGAGAGTTCTACAGGCTGGTGATTGCCTATGTTGTAGATCCGATAGGGGGCGGTACTCGTGCTAGGATCAGGGGTTGCCCCATTCCAGCGAGAATTAGGAGTAGGAAGCCGATCGAGCGTACGAGTTACTCCTTCTACAATATCATCGATATAGGTAAAATCTCGTTGATGATGGCCATAATTATAGACGTCAATAGGTTTGCCTGCCAGGATATTGCGAGTGAACTTAAATAGGGCCATATCCGGTCGTCCCCAAGGGCCGTAGACGGTAAAAAAACGCAATCCGGTGGTTGGAAGTTGATAAAGATGGCTATAGGTATGGGCCATTAATTCATTGGCCTTTTTAGAGGCCGCGTAAAGGCTTAAGGGATGATCCACATTATCATGGACAGAATAGGGCATTTTGGTGTTGGCCCCATAAACGGAACTAGTCGAAGCAAAGACCAGGTGTTCTACCTGATAATGGCGGCAGTTTTCTAGGATATTGAGGAAACCCTGCAGGTTGCTATCTACGTAAGCATAAGGATTTTCTAAAGAATAACGGACGCCGGCCTGGGCTGCCAAGTTAACTACCCGTTGGGGGCGATGTTTGGCAAAGACAGCGTTTAAGGCTTCACGATCCTCCAGACCCATACGGGCTTCGGTAAAAGCAGGGTGGTCTTGAAAACGGGCAAGGCGAGCAAGTTTGAGATTAACGTCATAATAGTCATTAAGGTTATCAACACCAATAATCTCATCACCGCGTTCTAATAATTTTTCGGTCAACGCGGCGCCAATAAAGCCAGCACTTCCAGTCACCATAATTTTCATTTAGACATTTCCTGAGATTTGTCTCAAAAGGGGGCAAATTTGGAATTGCCTAAAGGCGACCGTCCACGGTCTCCTTTGGGAGCAGATGTTTGACATCGTAGAGAATGCTGTCTGACTTCCCTAATGTACGAATGCCCTCGATGCCGAGTTCTGCAAATTGTTGGTGGGCAACCGCCACAATGATGGCATCGTAATAACCTTTGTTTAAAGTATTCACAAGAATGATCCCATATTCTTTTAGGGCCTCTTTGGCGTCCGCCCAGGGATCGTAGACATCGACTTGGGCATGGTATCCTTGGAGTTCGGCGATGATATCTGTGACCCGTGTGTTCCGCAAATCAGGGCAGTTTTCCTTGAATGTGAGTCCTAGGATCAATATCCGGCTATCGACCACATGGATGCGGCGTTGAGTCATGAGTTTAACCACTCGGCTGGCCACGTAGCTTCCCATGCCATCATTGACTCGGCGTCCAGCAAGGATCATCTCTGGCTGGAAACCGATAGCCTGTGCTTTGTGGGTAAGATAGTAGGGATCAATGCCGATGCAATGTCCCCCGACCAGGCCGGGATGGAAGGGCAAGAAATTCCATTTGGTGGCTGCTGCTTCCAAGACTTCCTGGGTATCGATACCCAGGCGGTTAAACAACATTGCCAATTCATTGATCAGAGCAATGTTGACATCCCGTTGGGTATTTTCAATCACTTTAGCAGCTTCAGCAACTCGGATACTACTGGTTCTATGGGTGCCCGCGGTGATAATGCTGCCATAGAGTTGATCAACAAACTCTGCTGCTTCAGCCGTGGAAGCCGATGTTATTTTGCGGATAGAGGTCACCCGATGTTGCTTGTCCCCCGGGTTAATTCGTTCGGGACTATAACCGGCAAAAAAATCTCGGTTGTAGACAAGCCCTGATTCCCGCTCCAGAATGGGAACGCAAACTTCTTCTGTAGCCCCTGGATAGACGGTGGATTCAAAAATGGCGATATTGCCCTGTTTGAGTACTTTGCCTACCGCACCACTGGCGTTTTCGAGAGGGCGAAGATCAGGACGTTTATGGTCGTCAATGGGAGTAGGAACGGTAATGATGTAGACATTACAGTCAGCTAAATCTTGGAGCTGGTGAGTGTACTGGAGGTGGGTAGCGGCTGCAAGTAGTTCCGGTTCTACTTCCAAGGTATTGTCATAGCCTTCTTTTAACTCCGCAATGCGCGTTGAATTGATGTCAAACCCTAGGGTAGGCAGTTTTTTGCCGAACTCTACTGCCAGGGGTAGCCCGACGTAACCTAGGCCAATAACCCCGATCCGTACTTCTCCCAATGTTAGCACCGCATACGTCTCCCTTATGTTAGCCGTTCGGCAACGTGTATGGTCACTTCCTTTCTTCCGCTCCCACGGGCTATCGGACGGGTGGTTAAATTCTTAATAACCCATAGGGGTATGGCGATGCCAGTCCGTTCTTTGTTGGTAGCGATGGGCGATGTTAAGAAGATGCGCCTCGCTGAAATAATTACCAATAATCTGCAAGCCCACGGGCAGCCCTTGGGTAAAGCCTGCTGGAATAGAGAGTGCAGGCAACCCGGCCAAGTTAACGCTGATAGTGTAAATATCGGCTAAGTACATCGCAACCGGATCGTCGGTTTTCTCCCCCAGTTGAAAAGCCGGCGTGGGTGAAGTGGGGCCCATAATCACATCCACTTCGGTAAAGGCTCGTTTAAAATCATCGCTGATAAGACGCCGCAACTTTTGGGCTTTGAGGTAATAGGCATCGTAATAGCCCGCTGAGAGAACATACGTGCCTATCAAAATCCGGCGCTTCACTTCAGGGCCAAAGCCTTCACCCCGGGAGCGACAATAAAGATCGAGGAGATCTTTCGGGTTATGGCAGCGATAACCAAAGCGAACGCCATCATAGCGAGAGAGGTTAGAAGAACATTCCGCCGGAGCAACCACGTAATAGGTGGGGACGGCCAGCTCCGTATTAGGTAAGCTGATTTCCCGGAATTGAGCACCGAGGCCTTCGAATTCTTTGATAGCCGTTTCGATGGTTGCGGCGATACTGGAATCGAGACCTTCGCCGAAATACTCCTTAGGGAGACCAATTTTAATGCCTTCAATACTTTCCTCGAGGGAAAGGGTGTAATCAGGAACTTCTTGGGCTACCGAGGTGGAGTCCGATGGGTCAAAACCGGCCATGGCGTTAAACAGAAGAGCCACATCCTGAGCACTGCAGGCCATCGGTCCTCCCTGGTCAAGGCTAGAGGCAAAGGCAATCATTCCGTAACGGGAAACCCGGCCATAAGTGGGTTTTAGTCCGGTAATGCCACATAAAGCCGCTGGTTGGCGGATAGATCCGCCCGTATCCGTCCCCGTGGCGGCGGGGGTTAGCCTTGCCGCTACCGCTGCTGCCGAGCCTCCTGAGGACCCGCCCGGGACCCGCTCGTGAGCCCAGGGATTCTTGACTGGACCATAGAAACTGGTTTCATTACTGGAGCCCATGGCAAATTCGTCCATGTTGGTTTTGCCAAGCATGACGGCACCGGTCGCTTTGAGGCGGGAAACCACTGTAGCATCATAGGGCGCGATAAAATTGTCTAGCATCTTCGAGCCGCAGCTCGTTTTTATTCCTGCCGTGCAGAAAATGTCTTTATGGGCTAAGGGAATGCCCGTCATGGGGGTGCCTTCCCCGGATTGCAAGAGGGCATCAGCAGCCTTGGCTTGCTGCAGGGCCTCTTCCGCCGACACCGTAATAAAGCTATTTAAGTTCTCATCCCATTGCTCAATACGTTTGAGATAATGTTGGGTGAGTTCTTCACTTGAAATTTCACGAGCTTTTAGAGCGCTGGCCAATTCAGCTAAAGACTTATGGTGCATAGGTTATTTTCCAGAGAACTGCGGTAGTCTAATCAATGACTTTGGGGACTAAGTAGACGCCTGCCTCGACCTGGGGAGCCGTCGCTTGGAAAATCTCCCGCTGATCGATTTCAATCACTTCATCAGGTCGCAGTCGTTGGATAGCCTCCAGGGGGTGAGCCATGGGCTCGATGCCGGTAGTGTCGACTTTATTCATTTGCTCCACAAACTCAAGGATGCGACTTAGGTCGCGCACGTAATTAGGAATAGCCTCCGCGTCGATAGCGAGGCGAGCGAGATGGGCAATATATTCAACATCAGCTGTTTTTAATGCCATGATTTTTTTCCCTGCAAATGGTACCCAGAATTTTGACACAGTTCCTTGCTTGCTCAAAAGGCTTTGCCATTGCTAAAGTACGGCGCTTTCAGTATTAGGGCTCGGATACCGCCATGTTCTTTGATCATCTTCGGGGGCTTTTCTCGAACGATCTTTCCATCGATTTAGGCACCGCCAATACCTTGATCTATGCCCGGGGGCAAGGGATCGTTCTCAACGAGCCCTCGGTAGTTGCCATAAGGCAAGAAAGAGGGCCTGGAGGTCCTCGCTCTATTGCCGCAGTAGGGATAGAGGCCAAGCGTATGCTTGGTCGGACACCTCTCAACATCACTGCCATCCGCCCTCTTAAGGATGGCGTTATTGCTGATTTTACTGTCACCGAAAAAATGCTCCAGCATTTTATTCGAAAAGTCCATGATTCCCGTTTTTTTCGTCCTAGCCCTCGGGTATTAGTTTCCGTACCCTCTGGTTCGACCCAGGTAGAGCGGCGCGCGATCCGCGAGTCTGCAGCTGGCGCTGGGGCACGGGAGGCCTATTTGATTGAGGAACCTATGGCTGCCGCAATGGGGGCCGGTTTGCCGGTTGATGAAGCTAGCGGTTCCATGGTTTTGGATATTGGCGGGGGGACTACAGAAGTTGCGGTAGTTTCGTTGAATGGGATCGTTTATTCCTCTTCGGTGCGTATTGGCGGCGATCGTTTTGATGAGGCTATTGCCAATTACGTACGGCGTAATTACGGTATCCTCATTGGCGAAACGACTGCGGAGCGAATCAAGCACGAAATCGGTTCTGCCTATCCGGGCGCGGAAGTCAAGGAAATTGAGGTGCGGGGTCGCAACATGGCCGAAGGCGTTCCGCGGAGCTTTACTCTCAATAGTAATGAGATTCTGGAGGCCCTACAGGAACCCATCTCCGGTATTGTGAGTGCAGTGAGAACGGCTTTAGAGCAAACTCCGCCTGAGTTGGGGGCGGATGTAGCCGAGCGGGGTATCGTGGTGACTGGGGGAGGGGCCCTGCTGCGGGATATTGATCGACTTTTGAGGGAGGAAACCGGATTGCCAGTCATTATTGCCGAAGATCCCCTGACTTGTGTGGTTCGGGGGGGAGGACGGGCGTTAGAGCTTATTGATGAACGCGGCCTCAGCCTCTTTGCTACCGAATAAAACACTATACGGAGCAAGCCGTTGTCGTTATCATCTTTTGCTCCTGGGCGGGTCTTTTAAATTATAAGTGATATAAGTCGCTATTTATTGTGGGACCTTCATTAACCGCGCGCCTTATCATCTGCGCCATACTCTCTCTTGCACTCATTGTGTTGGACCAGCGACTCCATTACCTCGCCTCCCTGCGGTCTACACTTTTGGCGATCACCTATCCTTTACAGGTGGTTATTGATGCGCCGGCAAGCATGGGCGAGTGGTTGAGTAAAATGTTTGCTTCCCGCACCGAGCTGCAGGAAGAGAATATGACCCTGCGTTCCCGTAATCTGTTACTTGAGGCAAGATTACAAAAAATGGCTGCTTTGGAGCGGGAAAACCGGCGACTTCGGGAGTTGCTTGATGCCTCCTTCCGATTGCCCGATCGGGTTTTAGTGACGGAATTGCTGGCGGTTGACTTAGAGGTTCTTTCCCATCGTGTGGTGCTCAATAAGGGGAATTTGCAGGGGGTATTCGAAGGGCAGCCACTGTTGGATGCCAAAGGGATTATGGGACAGGTCGTCCAGGTAGGGCCGTTGTCTAGTATTGCGCTTTTGATTACTGATCCTAGCCATGCGCTACCTGTAGAAGTTAACCGCAATGGTCTTCGGGCCATTGCGGTTGGAACGGGGACCACGGGGGGGTTGCAACTTTTGCATATCGCCCATAATGCGGATATTCGTAAGGGAGACTTGCTGGTTTCTTCAGGGTTGGGTGGACGTTTCCCATCCGGTTATCCTGTGGGAACGGTGACCCGGGTAGTCCATGGGGCCAGTGCAGCATTTGCGCAAGTTTTCGCAAGTTCTGCCGCCGAGTTGGAAAAAGGCCGGGAAGCGTTATTAGTCTTATCTGCTGCGCCCCGTCACCAGGCCAGAGAAAAAATAACCCGGGATCTTTCCCGGGTAAAGAGTACTATGGAAGCAGCGGATACCTCCCCATTACCGACTACTCTGAACAGCACAGCTCCAGATGCCATCCAATGACTCGACGACATTCCGGTGGTGAAGTCATTATTCTTAGTTTCGTGGCTGCCTATATATTGACCCTGGTTCCCCTCCCTAGCTGGGCGGTCTTTTTCCGTCCCGAATGGGTGGGATTGATATTGATTTATTGGTGTCTGTTTTTACCTCAACGGATCGGTGTGGTGAGAGCCTGGTTAGTTGGGCTGCTGATGGATGCCTTGACAGGGGCGGTACTAGGCCAGTATGCCCTGGCTTTAGCTTTAATCGCTTATATTACGCTGCGCTGGCATCGTCGCCTCCGTCAGCAAACACTTTGGCAACAGACGGTTAATGTGTTGTTTCTAGTGGCTTTGATGCAGTTTTTGGAGGCCTGGGTGCGTGGACTCGATAGCCAATTTATGGGAGGTTGGCGCTTCTGGATGCCCGCAGTGACAAGTATGCTGCTGTGGCCTTGGTTATATGCCGTTCTTAGCAATATTCAGCAGCGTTTTGCGGTTCATTAATTAGGGACTGTCATGGGGGCTTGGTTTGAGATCAAAGACCATTTCCAGGAAAACAGGCTATTCCAAGAGCGCATCATTGTTGCCCTGGTGCTTAGTGCTTTCTTGGTTTTGGGCGTATTGGCCCGATTGATCTATCTGCAAGTTTACGCCCATGAGCATTTTACCATGCTCTCCCATGGCAACCGCGTCGACATAAGACCATTGCTTCCTAGGCGGGGCCTCATTTACGACCGTAACGGAGTATTGCTTGCCGAAAATATTCCCTCCTTTAGCCTAGAAGTGGTGCCAGAGCGAGTGGGGAATTTGGATAGCACCCTCGCTGCCTTGCAGGAGCTTATTCCCCTAAGAGATGAGGCGATGGCTGATTTTCGCCGGCGCCTGAAAAAAAAAGGGACTTTTGAGAAAGTGCCCTTAGCTCTCCATTTAAGTGAAGAAGCGGTGGCCCGCTTTGCCGTCAATCGGCACCGCTTCCCAGGGGTCTCCGTTGAAGCGCGACTGATTCGGTACTATCCCCAAAAAGAATTATTTGCCCATGTAGTAGGGTATGTTGGCCGGATTAATGAGGCTGAGCTGCAACGACTGGACCCTGTGAACTATCGCGGTAGTCGCTATCTTGGCAAGACGGGGGTAGAGAAGGCTTATGAGGCCATTTTGCATGGTTCTGTGGGGTTTGAACAGGTGGAGGTTAACGCCCAGGGACGGGTAATCCAGATCCTCAGGCGGATGCCGCCAGTTCCTGGTCATGATCTCTATTTAAGTCTTGATAGCCGATTACAGGCGGTTGCCATTGATGCCTTGGGTGAATATAACGGAGCGGTAGTGGCGCTGGACCCGAAGACCGGCGATGTTTTGGCCATGGTGAGCCGTCCTGGTTTTGATCCTAATGTTTTTGTGACCGGCCTAAGTGACAAGTCCTTTGCTGCGCTTAGGGACTCGCCGGACCGCCCCCTCTACGACCGGGCCCTCCGGGGCTTGTATCCACCCGGGTCGACCTTGAAACCCTTCATGGCGCTAGCTGGCCTGGAGTGGGGATTAGCTAGGACCGATAAGGTTACCTATTGCCCGGGTTGGTATAAACTTCCTGGGCACAGCCGCCGTTATCGGTGTTGGCGTCGTAGGGGGCATGGCTCCGTCGATTTGGCCAAGGCGGTGGCGGAATCCTGTGATGTCTACTTTTATGACCTGGCGGTGGCTTTAGGAATCGATCGTATTTATGCATATTTGGGTCGTTTTGGGTTTGGGCGCAAGGTGCAGATTGATATCCCAGGGGAACGTGCCGGTCTTCTGCCTTCTAGGGACTGGAAGCGGCAGGTTCATCAACTCCCCTGGTTTCCAGGGGAAACCGTGATTACGGGGATTGGGCAAGGCTTTATCCAGGCGACCCCCTTGCAATTAGCCACCATTGTGGCTGTATTGGCGGAACAAGGTGTAAAGCGGGCCCCTGGTGTTGTTTATGCCAGCCGTGCACCTGGGGCGGAAAAGATAACCCTTCGTCCTACCCGGGCAGCAGAGCTCGTCAGCATTAATAAAGCCAAATATTGGGAGCAGGTCGAAGCGGCCATGGTGGAAGCGGTCCACGGTGAGCGTGGGACCGCCCGTCGGATAAGCAAAGACTTATCCTTTCAAATAGCTGGTAAAACGGGGACGGCCCAGGTTTTTAGTGTGAAGGAGAACGAACGCTACACAGAAGCTGAGGTCCCCATGAAGTTACGGGACCATGCCCTATTTATCGCCTATGCCCCTGTTGCTGATCCTGTCATTGCGGTTGCAGTGGTCGTAGAGAATGGTGGCCATGGCGGCAGCGTGGCTGCACCTATTGGACGTCGCTTGATTGATGTTTACTTAGATTCCTAGGCCAGTGAGATGACTCAGGTGCGGATAGATTCTTCCGGATGGTTGGAGCGGCGGCGGCGGCCAAACAGCGGCTTACTCTACAGCCTCCACTTGGATGCCTCCTTGCTGCTGGGACTGATATTGCTCTCGAGCTTTGGGCTAGTTGTCCTTTTTAGCGCGGGTGGGCAAGATATTGATTTGCTCCAACGCCAGCTGTTGCGCTTAGGGGTGGCTTTAGGGGCCCTCATTGGATTAGCCCAAGTTCCTCCATGTCAATTTGAACGGTGGGCGCCATGGCTGTATGGTCTAGGTTTAGGGCTGTTAATTTTCGTGTTGATTTATGGTCATGTGGGCAAGGGGGCTCAGCGTTGGCTTGGTGTTGGCATATTTCGCTTCCAGCCCTCTGAAATCATGAAGATCGCTGTGCCGATGATGATAGCGTACTTTCTGGCTCAGACAACTCTACCCCCGCGCTGGTGGCAACTGCTATTGGCATTGCTCTTGATAGTCCTGCCGGCGGGACTTATCGCTAAGCAACCGGATCTGGGGACGGCGTTGTTGATCGTTTGTGCTGGATTATGGGTGTTATTCCTGGCGGGAGTCGCCTGGCGTCTTATTATGGGGTTTGGTGGAGTTGTTTTAGCCTTGGTACCGGTGCTGTGGTATCAGATGCACGACTATCAGCAACAGCGGGTACTGACTTTTCTTAATCCTGAAAGCGACCCACTGGGCGCAGGCTACCATATGATTCAATCAAAGATTGCCATCGGTTCGGGCGGACTCTATGGTAAAGGGTGGCTAAATGGGAGTCAGGCCCATTTGGATTTTCTGCCTGAACAATCTACAGACTTTATCTTTGCGGTTATCGGGGAGGAATTCGGCTTGGTAGGGGCCTTCCTCTTAGTGCTGCTTTATTGGTTGCTAGCTGCGCGTGGCTTATACATAGCTTTCCAAGCCCAGGATAGCTTTAGCCGACTATTTGCTGGTAGCCTTTCGCTGACATTTTTTGTTTATGTTTTTGTAAATGTGGGGATGGTCACTGGTCTGCTCCCCGTAGTCGGGGTACCGTTACCCCTGATTTCTTATGGTGGAACCTCAATGGTGACCTTGTTTTCAGCTTTCGGCATTTTGATGTCGATCCACACTCACCGTCGGTTGATCCCCAGGTAGATGTTGCTGCGGAATAAACAATGAGAAAGACAATCACTTTTCTTATAGTCATCGTATATGCCTTTTTACCGCTAATGGTTGCTGCCGCCGATAATGATTTGCCTGGTATCGATGACTTTATCGACGACATGGCTATCCAACACGGCTTTGATAAAGCCAAGCTCAATCAACTATTTGCTGAAGTTGAAGTCCAACCGAACATCCTTCAGGCAATTTCCCGGCCTGCGGAGAAGAGCAAGCCTTGGTATGAGTATCGCCGTATCTTTCTTACTCCCGAGCGCATTCAGGGGGGAGTCTCATTTTGGGAGCTGAATCAACATAGCCTTGCCCGTGCGCAAGAAGTCTTTGGGGTAACCCCAGAAGTCATTGTGGCCATCTTGGGGGTAGAGACCCGCTATGGCCGTTTTACGGGGCGCTACCGGGTTATTGATTCCCTTGCCACGCTGGCTTTTCGTTATCCACCGCGCAGCCGCTTTTTTCGCCAACAATTGATGGAATTCTTATTACTTACGCGGGAAGAAAACCGGGATCCGCGCCAATTTACTGGATCCTATGCGGGGGCTATGGGACTTGCCCAGTTTATGCCAGACAGCTTTCGCGATTATGCCGTGGACTTTGATCAGGATGGTTGGCGTGACATCTGGGAAAATCCAGAAGATGCAGTGGGCAGTATTGCTAATTTCCTGAAGCGGAAAGGGGGTTGGCAAGCAGAGGCACCCGTGGCCAGTGCTGCTTCAGCCAATGGGGTTGACTATCGCCATTGGCTGAAGCAGGGGCTTAAACCATCCATACCTTTGCGGCAATTGCTCCAGGAGGGGGTTGAGGTGGCAGATCCGATCCCTCAAGATAAACTGGCTTCCCTGTTCCTACTGGAACAGGAGGAGGGTCCCGAGCTTTGGGTAGGATTTCGTAATTTTTATGCCATTATCCGCTACAATCCCAGCCCTCTCTATGCTATGGCAGTTTACCAACTGGCCGAGGCAATCAAGGCCCAGCGGGAAGGGCGTAGCTCATGAGGCCGGTAGTTCCCTCTCTCATTCTTCCTCTGGTGGTGTTATTCAATGTTTCCTGTAGCAGTGTTTCTGAAACTCGCGGGAGCAAGTTGCCTGCCAATGATAAACTAGGCGATAGTTTAGATCCCCTTTCCCGGTTTGAGCCCCTCAGCAAGTACGGTAATCCTCCTTTTTACGAGGTCAATGGTCAGCGCTACTATACCCTTCGTAGTAGTCGAGGTTATCGGAAAAAGGGCATTGCCTCCTGGTATGGATCTAAATTCCATGGCCGTCGTACTTCCAGTGGCGAAATTTACAACATGTATGGGATGACCGCAGCCCATCGTAGTTTGCCCTTGCCCTCTTATGTGGTCGTTACCAATCTAAGTAACCAGCGCCAGGTGGTTTTGCGGGTCAATGATCGAGGACCGTTTCACTCCGATCGGATCATTGATCTTTCCTATGCTGCTGCGGTAAAGCTCGGTTTGGCGAGGCAAGGTACGGGTTTGGTGGAGGTACGCTCCATTGAGCCAAGATCCCTTCCGGGCCGAAAGGGGGGGATTGCTGAGAGAGAGATCTATCTCCAAATTGGTGCTTTCCAGAGCCGCCGCCATGCGGAGCGATTACAAAAGCGGCTACAGGCAGTCCTTGATACGGGGGTGAACGTCAGTCCAACACCCGCGCAGCAAGTCCCTTTCTATCGGGTGCGTATTGGCCCTCTGGCAAATGTTGAAAAGCTTGATAATTTGGCTAAGCGCCTGGCTGAGTTAGGTTACCCCGATCATATCATTGTTCACTAAATGGATTGCCGCTATGCTGTAGCCCGATTGAATTTACCCTAGCTCGCTTTGGATATTTCTTATAGCCCATGCAATCTAAGACAAAGACAATGAAATCACTTGGTTCTCTTTTCTTTTGGTATTGGCTTCTCTTGCTTTTCATGGGGGGGACTGTCTGGGGACAGCCCTTGCCTATTCCAGCGGCGCCCTCCCTCAGTGCTAAGACTTATATTCTTCAGGACTTTGCAACCGGTCAAGTGCTTGCTGAGACCCAGGCCGATCAGCGGGTTGAGCCTGCGAGTATCACCAAGTTGATGACGGCCTATGTGGTATTCGCCGAGCTCAAGCGTGGCAACATCCATCTTGAAGATAAAGTCCTCATTAGCGAAAAAGCTTGGCGTACCGGGGGATCGCGAACCTTTATCGAGGTCGATAGCCGGGTTTCTGTAGAGACCCTTCTGCAGGGAATGATCATCCAATCAGGCAATGATGCCAGTGTGGCCCTAGCGGAATATGTGGGGGGAACGGAAGAAATTTTCGCGGCCTTGATGAACCAACAAGCGCAAGCGCTGGGAATGACAGGTTCCCACTTTGTCAATAGTACAGGGTTACCCCATGAAAATCATTATATGACGACGCGGGATATCGCGACTTTGGCAAGGGCGCTCATTCGAGATTTTCCCGAATATTACAAGTGGTATTCTGAACGAGAATTTACTTATAACGATATTACTCAGTATAACCGTAATATTTTGTTGAGGCGCGATCCCAGCGTCGATGGTTGTAAGACGGGTTATACGGAAGCCGCAGGGTATTGCCTCGTTTCTTCAGCGATGCGGGAAGGGATGCGGTTGATTGCGGTAGTCATGGGAACGAAGAGCCCTAAAACCCGCGCTCGGGAGTCCTTGGCTTTGTTGAACTATGGTTTTCGCTTTTATGATACCCGCAGCCTTTACGCTGCTAGAGAGCCCGTGACCAGCGCGCGAGTTTGGCAGGGGACAAATAAGGAGTTGTCATTAGGGGTGATGGATGATCTTGCAGTGACCCTGCAGCGGGGACGTTGGCAGGAGTTATCCTCCTCAATAGAGTTGCAAAATCCTATTACGGCCCCTATTACCGAAGGGCAAAAATTAGGTGTGGTGATTGTGAAGTTGGGTGAGAAAGCCTTGCTTAAAAGGCCGCTGGTAGCTCTAACGGCTATCCCGGAAGGAAGTTGGTGGCAACGGTTTGTTGACTGGCTGCTGTCCTTTTTTACTTAAGAGATACTTTGGCTCTCGTTTATCTCAACGGCGAGTTTTTGCCCTTAGCGCAGGCAAAGGTTTCTGTGCTAGATCGGGGGTTCCTGTTTGGTGACGGGGTCTATGAAGTGATCCCAGTCTATGGCGGGCACTTTTTCCGTTTATCCTTGCACCTGCAGCGTCTTGAACACAGCCTCCAAGCCATCCGTTTAGAAAACCCCCTTTCGCCTAGCCAGTGGCAAGAAGTTCTCCAGTACCTAGTGGCCCGTAACGAAGGTCTGGATCAAGCGGTTTATCTACAGGTAACCCGGGGGCCTGCGGCGCGGGATCATGCTTTCCCGAAACCGGCTGAACCCACAGTATTTGCTATGAGCAATCCTCTCAAACCTTTACCGACGGAGTGGCGGGTGAAGGGGATGGTTGCTGTGACCCGGGAAGATATTCGTTGGAAATATTGTCACATTAAATCGGTCGCCTTGCTAGCTAACATTTTATTGCGTCAAGAGGCAATTGAAGCAGGGGCTCAAGAGGCGCTCCTGCTGCGGGATGAGCAATTGACTGAAGGAGCGGCGAGCAATGTATTTATAGTTCGCGGAGGAGTACTTGCGACGCCCCCTAAAGGTCCTCTTTTATTGTCTGGGATTACCCGGGATCTCATACTGGAATTAGCAAGAGAAGGTGGGATTCCTTGCCAGGAGAGGGTGATTTCTGCCTGGGATTTGACTCAAGCGGATGAGATTTGGCTAACCAGCTCTACCCGAGAAATTGTCCCCGTGACTCGGCTCGATGGAATCGAAGTCGGTAGTGGCAAGCCTGGTCCTTTATGGCGGCAAATGGATATACTGTATCAAGAGTATAAGGCGAGGGTGCGAGCAGGTCTCTACGAAAATTGAAACCCTAGATGAGGAGACTGCGGTGTCCATGGATACCCTGCGGATACGGAATCTTCACCTGCAAGACTACGGTGCCGTATGGCAGGCGATGCGGGATTTTACCGCTAGCCGTGACAGTGCCACCGTCGATGAATTATGGTTGGTGGAACATCCCTCCGTCTTTACCTTAGGATTGAATGGCAGAGAATGTCATTTGCGAGAAGTGGGTGACATTCCCGTGGTGCACTGTGATCGGGGTGGCCAGGTCACTTACCATGGACCCGGGCAAGTGGTGGTCTATGCCCTGATTGACTTGCGGCGCCGGGCTTTGGGGGTACGGCAACTGGTGGATGCGTTGGAGCTATCCGTGGTTGACTTGCTACAATTCTATGGTATTGAGGGAAGCCGCAGGACAGAGGCCCCTGGGGTTTATGTCCAAAATAGAAAGATTGCATCCCTGGGGCTGCGGGTGCGAGGAGGCTGTTCTTATCATGGGCTTAGCTTGAATGCCGCGATGGACTTATCACCCTTCGATTATATTGATCCCTGCGGTTACCCCGGCATGAAAGTGATTGATCTCAGGGGCTTAGGGGTGATTGTTCCTGTGGCGACCCTCCGACGGACGTTATCTCAGTATCTGGCGCGGCGGTTGGAGTATCCAGCCCCGCTGTATGAGGAATGAAATTAGGATTAGTAGATGAATCCAAAAACGCCACCACCTACCGGTGAGTTAAAGCGGGATATTCGGGCTTTGAAGGGCGCTTCTAAAGTCGCCCGGATCCCGGTGAAGGTTGAACCGACGACAGAACGCCAACGCAAACCCCGCTGGATCCGGGCTAAGGCACCTATAGGTTCAGAAGTCTTACGGCTCAAAGGGTTATTGCGCGAGCATGGACTTCATACGGTTTGCGAAGAAGCTTCTTGCCCTAATCTTGGGGAGTGCTTTGGCCACGGCACGGCGACTTTCCTGATCATGGGGAATATTTGTACCCGCCGCTGTCCCTTTTGCGATGTGGCCCATGGGCGGCCAGATCCCCTCGATTCTGAGGAACCCATGCATTTGGCTCAAGCCGTTCGTGCCATGGGGCTTCGTCATGTGGTGGTCACATCAGTGGATCGGGATGATTTGCGTGATGGTGGTGGGGCCCATTTTGCACGCTGTATTCAGGCGCTTCGCACCCAGGCACCCCAGACCCGTATTGAAGTCTTGGTGCCGGATTTTCGAGGACGCATGGACCGGGCTTTGGAGGCATTAGCAGTGGTGCCCCCCGATATTTTTAACCATAATCTGGAGACGATCCCCCGCCTCTACAAGGCCGTCCGTCCCGGCGCCGATTACCAGTGGTCTTTGCGCTTGCTAGAACGTTTCAAGGAGAGACATCCCACTGTGCCGACCAAATCAGGTTTGATGCTCGGCTTGGGAGAAGAATTAGCGGAAGTAGAGCAAGTGATGAGGGATCTGCGTGATCATGGTTGCGATATGCTCACCCTAGGCCAGTACCTGCAACCCAGCCTCCATCATTTGCCGGTGCATCGTTTCGTTACCCCAGAAGAGTTTGATGCATTAGGGGAGAAAGCCCGCGCCATGGAGTTTTCCCATGTGGCCAGTGGTCCCATGGTCCGTTCTTCTTATCATGCTGATCGTCAAGCTGCCGGTGAAGCTATTACTTAGCACTAAGCTTCTCCTCAGAAAACGGTCTGTTTTCTGCTATTATTACTTTAACATTTGAGGTATCTCAGCCCTGCTAGGGGAGGCGGCCCTATTTTTGTTTGCCCTGTTGTCAAGGGTTATCCTAGAGGGATTCACTGCTACGACATTGGGGATGTAGATACTAAGCGAGGAGGCCTACATGAGTGAATATCTGCCCGGTCTCGAAGGGGTTCCGGCGACCCGGTCCAATATCTCAGAGGTAGATGGTGAGCGCGGCATACTGACCTATCGGGGTTATCCTATTGAAGATTTAGCTGAGCATAGTACCTTTGAAGAGACAGTTTTACTGTTGTTGGATGGGGAATTGCCAACAGCTCAACGTCTTGAAGAATTTACTCGGGAATTACGGCAGAATTATCGGGTAAAGTACAATATCCGGACTCTGATGACAGCATTGCCGAGTACTGGGTCTCCGATGGAGATGCTACAGGCGGGTGTTTCTGCACTGGGCATGTTCTATCCGGGCAATGAGTGTTTAACAGGCTCTGCTTCTTGTGCCGATCGCAATTACGTCGATAACATGACGGTCAAGATCATTGCCCGTATGCCTGCTTTAGTGGCGATGTGGGAGCATATCCGCAACGGCTATGACCCGGTTCCTCCTCGCCCCGATTTGCCCATTGCCCAGAACTTATTGTATATGTTCCATGGTGAAGAGCCGGATCCGTTGATGGCAAAAATTATGGACACCTGCTTAATACTTCACGCCGAGCACACGATCAATGCCTCGACTTTCGCCACTTTAGTGGCCGGTTCCACTTTAGCCAGCCCCTATGCTGTGATTTCCGGCGCCATTGGGACCCTGTCGGGCCCCTTACATGGGGGAGCCAATGAACGGGTGATAGAGATGCTGCGGGAAATTGGCCGCCCCGAGAAGGTAAAATCATGGCTCGATGAGAGACTTGCCCATAAGCAAAAAATTTGGGGTTTTGGGCATCGGGTTTATAAAACCAAGGATCCCCGGGCTAAAATCCTGCAAAAGTTGATGGAGCGATTGCCAACCGAACGGGGCGGTAAGCTTAGTCCGTTATTTGAAACAGCTCTTGCCTTAGAAGAAGCGGCCACGGAACGGTTGGGTCATAAAGGCATTTATGCCAATGTAGATTTTTACTCGGGCATTCTTTATCGGGAATTGGGGATACCTACCGACCAATTTACGCCCTTATTTGCCGTCTCTCGCTCAGGGGGATGGTTGGCCCACTGGCGTGAGCAACTCTCCGATAACCGCATTTTCCGGCCGACTCAAGTCTATGTGGGCAGTCCCCTGCGGCATTATGTTCCGTTGAACGAACGAGGTTAGGATTATGCTTACAGGGGCAATTTACTAGGTGCGCCTGCCAGCTCTTGCACCAGCAAGGGCACTAAATAGCCTGGTAAGCGGGCGCGCAGTGTTTGGTATAGGCATTGGGCGGTGAGAGTATCCACTTCAAAATGGGCGGCCCCCTGGACTCTGTCCAAGAGATGGAGGTAATAGGGGATGACGCCGGCATCGAACAAGCTTTCGCTCAAATCACATAGAGTATTTATCTTATCGTTAATTCCCCGTAACAGCACCGTCTGATTGAAGAGCCGGCATCCGGCGCGGGAAAGCCCCTCAAGCGCCTCGCCTACCCTATCATCAAGCTCGTTAGCGTGATTGGCATGGATAACCACCACTTTTTGCAGGGGAGTATGCTCAAGCCACTGGAGCAAGCGACTATCGACTCGCTCTGGCAATACCACTGGCAAGCGGGTGTGGATGCGCAGCCGCTTGACATGGGAAATGGCGGCCAGGGCCTGGGCCAGTTCGGCTAAGCGGTGATCGGTGAGGGTTAAGGGATCGCCGCCGCTCAAAATCACCTCCCGCGTGCTTGGGTTCTGGGCAATATATTGCAGCGCTTGCTCCCACTGACTTGGGGCCGGGTTATGGTCGGCATAAGGAAAGTGGCGGCGAAAGCAATAGCGGCAGTGGATGGCACAGGCCCCCGTGGTGACTAGGAGCACTCTCCCGGCGTATTTTTGTAGGACTCCAGGGGCGGGCATGGCGGCTAAATCGCCGACGGGATCGGCGCTAAAACCGGGTGAAATTTGATCTTCGGCAATCAAGGGAAAAACTTGTCGGAAGAGCGGATCGTCAGGATCACCCTTTTTCATGCGGGCGATGTAACCGCGGGGCACTCGGAGGGGAAATTGCCGACGGGTAGCCTCACTGGCAAGTTGCGGATGGTTATTTAAGCCTATAAGGGCGAGCAATTCTTGCGGATCGCGGACAGCCCGGGCAAGTTCTGTTTGCCAAGCTGGCCTCTGCAGAGGGCGAGGTGATTGAGTTATCATAGTGCCTTTTTGTAACTAGAAAGCCTAATTAATCTTAAATAATTTTTGCAGAGGGTAGTATGGCAGCTTATAGTACCAATGAATTCAAATCTGGCCTCAAAGTCATGATGGATGGGGATCCCTGTACTATTGTGGAGAATGAGTTTGTCAAGCCAGGTAAGGGGCAAGCCTTCAATCGGGTTAAGCTGCGCAACTTGAAAACGGGTCGGGTGATTGATCGGACCTTTAAATCTGGGGAAACCCTGGAGGCAGCGGATGTCCTCGAGACCCAATTGCAGTACCTTTATTCAGATGGAGAGCTCTGGCATTTTATGTCGCCAGAGACCTTTGAGCAGTATTCAGCCGATGGGGCTGCTGTGGGCGATGCGGTCAAGTGGCTCAAGGAACAAGATATTTGTACTGTTACCCTGTGGAATGGGGTACCTCTCTCGGTGGCACCTCCCAATTTTGTCACCCTTCAGGTGACCGAAACCGATCCAGGCCTCCGTGGAGACACCTCTAGTGGTGGCAACAAACCCGCCACATTAGAGACAGGTGCAGTGGTACGGGTTCCTTTGTTCATTGATGTGGGGGAAGTGCTTAAAATCGATACCCGCACGGGCGAGTATGTGGAACGGGCCAAGGAATAACCGAGGCGCCCCTCTTTCTCATCATTACCCTTCGTATTGGTCTGATGGCTGAGACAGAGACTCGGTGGCATCCTTCAGCCAATAGGAGGGCCTTAGAGGCTAGGGCACGGCTTCTGGCGGACATTCGCCGTTTCTTTGCGGAGCGTGGAGTCTTAGAGGTAGAAACGCCTATACTTTCAACGGCAGCAGCAACTGCGCCTCACCTCCATAGTCTAGCGACTCACTATCAAGGGCTTCAGACCTCGGAAGGTCTGCGGCTTTTTTTGCAGACTTCCCCTGAACATGCCATGAAACGCCTGTTGGCCGCCGGGAGTGGTCCCATTTATCAGCTCGCACGGGTATTTCGCAATGGGGAAAGTGGACGGCGGCACAATCCCGAATTTACCCTGCTAGAGTGGTACCGGCCTGGTGTTGACCACTGGACCCTCATGGAAGAAGTCGATATCTTTTTGTCACGGCTTTTGGGAACACCCAAAGGGGAACGCCTTAGCTATAAAGAGGTTTTTCAGCACTACCTAGAAGTCGATGTCTTTGCCGCCAGCAACAAGGTATTGGCAGGGCTTGCTAGAGCCCATGGCTTCCAGGGAGGAACGGTAAATGGTGAAGAATCAAGGCAAATCTCTCTAGATTTTTTGATGGCAGCGGTTATAGAGCCCCAACTTGGACAGGGCCGGCCCTGTTTTATTTACGACTATCCGGCCTCTGAAGCTCAATTAGCCCGTATTCGTCCTGCCTCAAAGATTTGCTTGGTTCCTCTGGCGGAGCGTTTTGAGGTGTATCTTAATGGTATGGAATTGGCCAATGGCTATCATGAGTTGAGTGATGTTGCAGAACAGCGCCAACGTTTCCAGACAGATATCGCCTACCGAAAGGCGTGGGGGCTTGAGGAAGTGCCCCTGGATGAGCTTCTGCTAGCAGCCTTAGCCCAGGGATTGCCAGATTGCGCCGGGGTGGCGCTAGGGGTGGATAGGTTACTTATGGTCCTGCTAGGAAGCTCGCGCATCGAGGAAGTTTTGGCTTTCCCTGTTGATCGGATCTAACCTGAATTTTTCACCACCAAGACACAAAGGACACGAAGGTGAGGAAATCTCAGTTCTCCCCATTTAAAACACAACCCTCCCTCTAAATGGCAGCCGCTATAGATATTAACCTCCGAGCCCTTGCCAACGGTCCATGGTGGCAGGTAGCCAAAGTCCTAGTTCAGGAAAGCTCAAAAGGAGTACCAGGGCGATGAGCTGGATAGCGACAAAGGGCAGTATGCCGCGGTAGATATGGCTGATTTGAACCTCAGGGGGAGTGACCGCCTTCAGATAAAATAGAGAAAAGCCAAAAGGTGGAGTGAGAAAGGAAGTTTGCAAATTCACAGCAATCAGTACCGCAAACCAGAGCGGATTGAGTCCCAGGTGGATGGCCACCGGCGTAAGGATAGGCACCACGATAAAACAAATTTCAAGAAAATCAAGAAAAAAACCTAACAGGAAAATGAGTAACATGCTGATGGCTAGAAAGGTCCAGGTTCCCCCAGGTAACCCAGACATTAATTCCAAGACCAAGGCATCGCCCCCCATCCCGCGAAAGACTAAACCAAAGGCAGTGGCACCAATTAAGATAATAAAAACCATGCTCGTCAGACGCATGGTCTGAGCACTGGCATCGCGCAGATTATCCAGGGTCAGTCGCCGGTGGGAAAGCGCCAGGAGTATGGCACCAAGGGCGCCCACTGCGGCTGACTCGGTGGGGGAAGCAATTCCAAAAAAGATCGAGCCTAGTACCGCAATCACTAAGGCCAGGGGAGGAATGAGGCTTTTGACGATCTGCAGCCCTAAGCTGGGATGGCCCAGGGTAGCTGTTCTATTAAGGGCTGGAGCGACCTCTGGCCGTCGCCAGGCAGTAACCACAATATAGGCGATATAGAGCAGAATAAGCAAGATCCCAGGAACAACGGCGGCTATGAAGAGCTGACCTACTGGCACCCCCATGACATCTCCTAATAGGATTAATACAATGCTGGGGGGAATGATTTGTCCTAAGGTTCCTGCAGAGGCAATAGTCCCGGTTGCCAACTCCTTGGCGTAGCCATGCTTAAGCATGGAGGGCAAAGCGATAATCCCCATGGTGACCACAGTAGCCCCGACTACCCCGGTGGTTGCGGCGAGGAGCGCACCGACCATCACGATGGAGATTCCCAGTCCTCCCCGTAGTCGGCCAAATAATAGGCCCATGGTTTCAAGCAGTTCTTCGGCTAGACCGGATTTCTCCAGGATGACTCCCATAAAGACAAACAGGGGCACCGCTAAGAGGGTGAAATTGGTGATGATGCCCCAAATCCGCAAGGGCAAGAGTCGAAAAAAATCTATATCCAGGAATATCGTCCCGAAGGCTAGGGCAACGCCGCCAAGGGTGAAGGCAACCGGATAGCCTAAAAGCAGCAGTGCAAATAGCACGGCAAACATCACGAGAGCCCACACTTCCATTATTCAGTCGCCTCCGAATGCTGTCTTAATTTCAATAAGTTGCGAATAAGATCGGCAATACCTTGGAGGGCGAGCAAACTAAAAGCGAGGGGAATAACCGCTTTCAGAAGGTAGCGGTAGGGGAGGCCACCTGGATCAGGCGAACCTTCATTTTGTAAGAAAGCATTGCGGACAAAGGGCCAGGAGGCAGTAA
The DNA here is from genome assembly GCF_004421105.1 of Nitrosococcus wardiae. Lineage (NCBI taxonomy): Bacteria > Pseudomonadati > Pseudomonadota > Gammaproteobacteria > Chromatiales > Chromatiaceae > Nitrosococcus > Nitrosococcus wardiae. The sequence goes on along the minus strand of NZ_CP038033.1, from coordinate 258,921 downwards.
TCACCACAAGGCAGAAAGGGAGCAGGAAGGCGAGGGTTCCGAGGAGATTAATCCAGATTCGAGTTCGAGGGCTAAACCAATGACTTTGGTAGAAGACATCGACCCGTACATGGCCATCATTTTTTAGGGTAGGCGCAGCACCTAGCAAAAAGATCAGTGCAAAAAGGTGCCACTCCAACTCCTGCAAGGCTACGGAGCCACTTTGGAAAAGATAGCGCATACTGACGTCATAGCATACCAACAACACCAAAAGCAGCACCAGCCAGGCCACTAAGCGGCCTGTCCAACTGTTTAATTTATCGATGGTGGTCGCGAATTGCTGAAGTTTTTGTTCTGGAAATCCCATATTTTTGCTTATATCGTTGTTGTTTGAACTTCTGGTGGAACCCGCAAAGTAAAGGTGACTGGACCATCATTGGTCAGAGAGACCTGCATGTGGGCGCCAAAGCGGCCTGCGGCAAGTCTGGGATAGCGGGCTTTAGCTTGAGCAAGCAAGTATTCAAATACTTGTTGGCCCAGTGCGGGCGGTGCGGCTGGGGTAAAGCTGGGGCGTGTTCCCTTGCGGGTGTCAGCCGCTAAGGTGAATTGGGGTACCAATAAGAGACCACCCTCCATGTCGGTCAAACTCCGGTTCATGTGCCCTTTGGAATCGGCAAATACACGGTAGCTTAGCAGGCGCTCTAGTAGCCGCTCGGCTTGGGGGGCGCCGTCACCCCGCTCAATTCCCACCAGCACTACTAACCCGGGGCCGATATTAGCAATGGTTTCTCCATCGACAGTGACTTGGGCATTAGTGACCCGCTGCAATAATGCAATCATGGGCGATCTTTAGCCCACCCGCCGAGCCATGAGGTTTGTGGCCCGGACCAGGGCATCCACAATTGTCGGCTCAGTGGCCGCATGACCGGCTACGGGCACGATCTGCAATTCGGATAGGGGCCAAGCTTGGTGCAATTCCCAAGCATTGCCCACTGGGCAGACCACATCATAGCGACCATGGATGATAACGCCAGGGATATTCGCTAGTGGGTGGGCATGACTTAATATCTGATTGGGCTTGATAAAGTAATGATTCCTGGCATAGTGGATTCGCAGCCGGGCCTGGGCTAGAAGTGCGGGGTGAGCCTGAGGGGGGGAGCGCTTACCGCTGACAAGACGACTACAACTGGACTCCCAGGCATTGAGCGCTTTAGCCGCTGCCATTTGGGCCAGCTCATCAGGGCTATTAAGAAGGCGGTGGAAGGCCTCCATTAGATTATTTCGTTCCCCAGGAGGAATATCCTCCACCAAGGAAGCCCAGGCATCGGGAAAAATTTGGGGAGTGCCCTCCTGAAGGAACCAGCGGATATCTTGATCCCGGCCCAGGAAAATACCGCGCAATAGTAGCCCCAGGACTCGGTTTGGATAGGCTTCTCCGTAGAGCAGCCCTAGGGTGGCCCCCCACGACCCTCCGAAAATAAGCCAGCGCTCGATTCCGAGATGTTTGCGGATGTGTTCCATGTCGGCCAGGAGCGCTGTAGTGGTGTTTTTTTCCAGTTCGCCGTGGGGTTGAGATCTACCGCAGCCGCGCTGATCGAATAAAATCACCCGATAGAGATCGGGATCAAAGAAACAGCGCTGATGGGGTTGGCAGCCATTGCCAGGTCCTCCATGGAGAACGAGTACGGGCAGCCCTCCCGGATGACCACATTCTTCAACGTAGAGTTGATGGGGTGGCTCCACCGCCAGGGTGTGGCGGACGTAAGGCTTAATATCAGGATAGAGAGTCAGCATTCAATTATTTTGCCTAAAATTTATACTTAAGAACACCATTGTACCCAAACAGGTTCAGAATATGATTTTGCATGAATTTCAGGCCAAACGCTTATTTGCGGATTATGGGATTCCCGTTCCCCCTGGAGGCCCTGCGGGGTCTGTCGAGGAAGCGGGTGCGCGGGCACAGGAATTGGGCGGTGAGCGCTGGGTCGTCAAAGCCCAAATCCATGCCGGTGGGCGAGGCAAGGCCGGCGGGGTGCGGGTAGTTTCCAGTGTGGAGGAACTGTCGGATTTTAGCGCGCAACTGCTGGGAACCCGTTTGGTGACGGCGCAAACCGATGCCGCGGGGCTGCCTGTCCAAACTCTTTTGGTGGAACAGCCAGCGGCAGTGGCCCGAGAACTTTATCTTGCCGCGACGGTGGATCGCCAATTAAAGCGAGTAGTGATCATGGTTTCAAGCCGTGGTGGGATGGATATTGAGCAGGTGGCGGCGGAGCACCCGAGTGAAATTCTCCAATTGGTGATCAATCCCCTCATGGGGTTGCAACCTTATCAGTGCCGGGAGGTGGGGTTCGCTCTCAGATTAACAGGGGAGCAGCGCCGGCAGCTGGGGCAAATTATGGAAAAAATGTACCAGTTGTTTCTGGAACAAGATGGGAATTTAGTAGAGATGAACCCCTTGGTGGTCACTGAACAGGGGAATCTGTTAGCCTTGGATGCCAAGGTGATATTGGATGATAACGCCTTCTTTCGCCATCCCGCTTGGAAAGCATTACGTGACCCTACTCAGGAGGATCAAAAAGAAGTTCAAGCCCGGGCCCATGGCTTGAGCTACATTGCCCTGGAAGGGGATATTGCCTGTATGGTCAATGGCGCAGGTCTTGCTATGGCCACTATGGATTTGATTAAGCTCCAGGGCGGAGAGCCGGCTAATTTCCTTGATGTGGGGGGGACGGCGACGGCTGACCGGGTGGCCGAAGCCTTTAAGTTGATCCTTGCCGATAGCAAAGTGAAGTCCATTCTGGTCAATATTTTCGGCGGTATCGTACGCTGTGACCTGATTGCGGAAGGAATTATTCAAGCAGTACAAGAAGTGGCTATCCAGCTGCCTGTGGTGGTGCGTTTGGAAGGCACCAATGCCAGGCAGGGCCGTACCCTGTTGCAGGATAGCGGAATGAATCTGATCACGGCGGATGATCTGACGGATGCTGCCCGCAAAGCCGTAGCTGCGGCAAGGGAGGAAAAATGAGTATTTTGGTTGACAAGCAGACGCGGGTAATTTGCCAAGGCTTTACCGGCAAACAGGGTACCTTCCATTCTCAGCAAGCCTTAGAGTATGGTACTCAACTGGTGGGGGGGGTGACGCCGGGTAAAGGTGGACAGACTCACCTGGAACGTCCCGTCTTTGACACGGTGACAGAAGCCGTGGAGGCGACGGGTGCTGATGCCACGATGATTTATGTCCCCGCAGCGCTTGCCGCCGATGCGATTTTAGAAGCAGCGGCGGGGGGGATCAGCCTGATTGTGTGCATTACCGAAGGAATTCCAGTGCTGGATATGCTTAAGGTCAAAGCGGTCTTAGCAGACACCCCATCCCGTCTGGTGGGCCCTAATTGCCCCGGTGTCATTACGCCTGACGCTTGTAAAGTTGGTATTATGCCGGGGAATATTCACCAGCCAGGCCGAATTGGGATTGTCTCCCGTTCGGGCACTCTCACCTATGAGGCGGTCTACCAAACGAGTCAAAAAGGGTTAGGTCAAAGTACCTGTGTGGGAATTGGTGGTGATCCTATTCAGGGGATGAGCTTTGTTGATTGCCTCGCTCTTTTTGAGCAAGATTCCCAGACTGAGGGGGTGATCCTGGTAGGTGAAATAGGCGGCAGTGCTGAAGAAGAGGCAGCCGAATATATCCAGCATCATGTCAGCAAGCCGGTCGTTGCCTATATTGCGGGGATTACGGCCCCCAAGGGTAAGCGCATGGGCCATGCGGGAGCCATTATTAGTGGTGGCAAGGGAACCGCCGAGGGCAAGGTGGAAGCCCTCTCAGCTGCGGGAGTGGTGATAGCCCAATCACCGGCAGAGATGGGAGAGTGTATGGAGCAGGCCCTCGCTGGGCATGGAAGATAACCCACGGTGAGTGAATCCTTGATTGCTGGGCCGTTGGCTGCTAAAAATGGCCGGATTTTTGTGCGTTGGTGAAGCAGCAGCGATAACTGACGTGTCGAGAGCCACTTTTTAGGGAGTAGTTGTAATTAATGAAGAAGATTGAGGCGATTATCAAACCGTTCAAGCTTGATGATGTGCGCGAAGCCCTATCAGAAATCGGAGTTTCAGGGATGACGGCCATTGAGGTGAAGGGATTCGGCCGCCAGAAAGGCCATACGGAACTCTATCGTGGCGCTGAGTATGTCGTAGATTTTCTGCCGAAAATAATGCTGGAAATTATTGTCGGTGACGAGCAAGTGGATGCCTGTATTGAGGCGATTACTAAGGCGGCCCAGTCCGGTCGTATTGGTGATGGCAAGATTTTTGTCACTAATGTAGAACGTGCTGTTCGTATCCGTACTGGTGAAGAAGGGGAAGACGCGATTTAGCAAAACCCAGAGTAAGCCCTTGATCCATAATAATAAGGTGGAGGGGCGGTCCGGCTTGGTCAGTGGCGGCTTGCATCGACTGGTAAACCTCAGCAACGGCCTGCGAAGCTGGAAGCCTCTCCCAATAGGGCAGGGAGGTTACGGATTAAGCCAACAGGCAAGAAGATAGGTGGGCAAGTTGCACGAACCCCGCTGGTCAAACCAGCGGGGTTCTATTGCTCTATTATTTTGATTTGCCTGGCCTGGGCAATGCCAGGATGGCCTGGGAAGTTGGTTTCTAATACCCGCAGGGTATCTCCCGCCAACTCATCTAAGCCCAGGACCTTGTAGCCTCGGGCCATAATAGTTAGGGCCTCAGGTACGATGGGAGTGCGTTGATAATTCTCCACAACATATTTGGCCCGGTTAATGGCACCAATATAGGCGCCTCGTCGCATATAATACTGAGCGACGTTAATTTCATGCTGGGCTAGCCGATTGCGCAAGTAGACAATGCGCTGAGCGCCATCTTTGGCATACTGGCTGTCGGGGAAGCGCTTTACTAAGGTTCTGAAATCCTTTAAGGCATCCCGGGCCGATTCGGGGTCCCGCTGGGATTCATCCCGAGGAATATATTTTTCGATAAGCCCAATCCCGCGATGGAAATTTACCAATCCTTTAAGATAATGGGCGTAATCCATATGGGGATTGAGAGGATAAAGACGAATAAAACGGTCTAATGCCGCAATTGCCGATTCCGGCTCATCGAATTTGTAATAGGCATAAGCGGATTCTAGCAATGCTTGTTGGGCATAAACGCCAAAGGGGTAACGGGCCTCTAATTGCTCATAAAGAGTAATTGCCTGTTGGTAATCGCCGGCATTAAGTGCAGCTTTGGCTTCGGAATAGTATTGTTCAACATTCCAGTCACTTTCTGGCTGTTCTTGGGGTTTGCTAAGCCAGGAACAACCTCCGAGCCAGAGGACGAGACATAGAGAAAGAAAGTAAAAAATTCGCATACCGTTAGATTACCCCAACTAGGCGCAGGAGCAAAGCTCATAGTGAGTAAGGTCAGGGAGAGTTGAGGCTCTTTACTAAGAAAAGTAAGCTTTTTATGTTCAAATTAAAAATAACTCCTCTTATTACTGCTATTGTCAATTTTTATGTGACTATGATAGCTGTCAGCATCTTATGGACGAGTGCTGTTTCGGCGGCCACTTTTGTATTGCCCTCATCAGGGGAGTCTGTGGTGGGACGCAACTTTATCGTGCCTGCAAAAGCCTCCGAGACTTTGTTGGATATCGCTCGCCGCTATGATGTGGGTTACCGTGAAATTAAAGCCGCCAATCCCAATATCGATCCCTGGCTACCTAAGGAAGGCAGTCCGGTCGTAGTCCCCACACAGTATGTGTTGCCCCAGGCTCCCCGCAGAGGGATTGTTATCAACCTTGCTGAGATGCGGTTATATTATTTTCCGGAATCTCAACTGGGACAGCCAGGAGTCGTGGTGACCCATCCTATCGGCATTGGACGAGAAGGTTGGTCGACCCCCTTAGGGAAGACTTCGGTCATTAGCAAGAAGAAGAACCCCACTTGGATTCCACCCGAGTCGATACGGGCAGAGCATAAAGCTAACGGGGATCCCTTACCGAAAGTGGTCCCCCCAGGGCCTGATAATCCTCTTGGAAAGTTCGCCTTACGCTTGGGTATGCCAGGATATTTGATTCATGGCACCAACCGTCCTTGGGGAGTAGGAATGCGCGTAAGCCATGGCTGTATACGGCTCTACCCGGAAGATATTGCCAGCCTCTTTGCTCAGGTTAAGGTGGGGGTTTCGGTCAATATTGTTTATCAGCCCTTTAAAGCCGGGATCAAGGACACCATACTTTATCTTGAGGCCCATGTTCCCCTTCCAGAACTGGAGAACCCGGAAGGGGGTGGATTGACTAACATGGTGGCAACCATCGTTGCTGCCACTGAAAAACCCATTCCTGAAATGCATTGGGAGGCGGCTAAGCGTGTCGCTGATGAGCGTACGGGAATCGCTACTCAGGTAGGTGAGGTTGGGGCTGAGGAGGCCCTCTAGTAGAGTGGTTGAAATACCATCTAACCCGGATGTTGGCCTCAACCAGCGCAACATCCAGGTTAGACAAGCAAGCATGCTTATTTGCTCATGGCTTTTTCAAACATGCGATCGACTTTAGCGCAACATTCAGTAACTGCCTGGAAGGCCTCATCAGCTGTCCGCTGGGCGTCATCAGCTCTGGCGGAGGCATCTTCAGCCCTTTGTGTGGCAGAATCGGCAGCCCTTTGGGCATTGCGGGCAGCGGTTTGAGCTTCATCAGCCGCGCTTTGCGCTTCTTGGACTAGGGATTCTAGCTGTTCCACCCGGGCTGTACCGGCACAGGCGCCAAGCAGCACCAAAAGGGTTATAGCAGTACTTAATTTCAAGACGTTACTAAAGCCTTTTTTCATTGCAGAACCTCCTTAATTATTTTTGGGAGAAATTGTTGTGGAGAGGGTAGGGTTGAAAGCATTAATTGTTCTCTTAAAGGAGCCCCTATGAAAATTAGCAGGAAACATGGAAAAAGTCCAATAAGAGTCTTGTAGTTACAGCAACAACTTATTGCTATACGAGAATATCTCCATTTCCCTCTGTCAAGGGCTTGTTTTTCCTTGAACAGGCGAGTTCAAGCTGGGTTTATAGACCCTCCGCAATGTCTTCCCTGACTTTAGCTAGGGGAGGAATTGCGCTATACTAAACCAGGGCTGGCCCTTATCAATTAGGAATGCCGGACCGTTTGATTTTTAACCCGCGTCTTCAAAAAGGCTCTATTCATGCATCCCCTCCTTAATATTGCAGTGCGCGCGGCGCGCAGTGCCGGTAACCTGATTGTACGCTCTCTAGACCGAGTCGATCACCTTGAGGTGACGATAAAGGATCGCAACGACTTTGTCAGTGACGTCGATCGGCTGGCTGAGCGGGAAATTGTCGGCACCATCCGTAAAGCCTATCCTAGCCATGGGATTCTAGCCGAGGAAGGGGGAGTACAGGCGGGGGATGATACCGTTTGGGTGATCGATCCCTTGGATGGGACAACTAACTTTTTGCATGGGTTTCCCCAGTTTGCCATCTCTATTGCGGTAAAACATAAAGGTCGTTTGCAGCATGCCGTCATTTATGATCCCCTACGACAGGAGCTCTTTACAGCATCCCGAGGTAGTGGGGCTCAACTTAATGAGCGGCGCATACGGGTAAGCCCACAAAAAGGGCTAGAAGGCGCCTTATTGGGGACAGGTTTTCCTTTTAAAAAGCACCACTATTTGGATTGCTATTTAGCCACTTTTAAGGCTTTGTTTCGTGATACCGCCGGTATCCGCCGGCCAGGTGCGGCATCTTTAGATTTGGCCTATGTGGCGGCTGGACGCTTGGATGGGTTTTGGGAGCTCAGCCTTGCCGAGTGGGACATGGCTGCCGGGGCGCTGCTTATTCAGGAAGCAGGGGGTATTATCACTGATTTTTCTGGAGGCCACGATTTCTTAACCACCGGCAATGTGGTGGCTGGAAATCTTTCAGTTCATAAGGCTATCCTTCAAACTATTCAACCTTTGCTGGTGGAGGGGCTTGCGCGGTGATTCTTATCCGTTCAACCGTCTAGCCATTAACGCCAAGTTATTTCTCCTTTTGATTGCTTTGTGCTCTTAGTGCCCTTGTAGTGATCTCATGAATTATCCAGGTTAACCCGGGTATTAACAGAAGAGGGTTATCATGCCTGGAGCAATGCCCCTACATTGCTCTCTATTTCACAGATTTCATCTTTTTATCAAGGTAAATTCATAAATCGGTTGTTACCTATGGTCGATAAACTTCGTAATATCGCTATCATCGCCCATGTGGATCATGGCAAAACCACCCTGGTTGATCAGCTACTGAAGCAATCGGGTACTTTTGGTGAGTGGGAGACCGTCGCTGAACGGGTACTCGACTCCAATGATCTCGAACGGGAGCGGGGAATCACCATCCTGGCTAAAAATACCGCCATTGAGTGGAACGGCTACCGGATTAATATTGTGGATACCCCTGGCCATGCGGATTTTGGGGGCGAGGTGGAACGGGTCCTATCTATGGTGGACTCCGTGCTATTGCTGGTTGATGCAGTGGATGGTCCCATGCCCCAGACCCGTTTTGTCACCCAGAAGGCTTTTGCCCTGGGCCTTCGTCCTATTGTCGTGATTAATAAAATCGATCGGCCGGGCAGCCGTCCAAATTGGGTATTGGATCAAACTTTTGATTTATTTGATCGGCTTGGTGCCACGGACGAACAGCTAGATTTCCCGGTGGTTTATGCGTCGGCGCTTCAGGGCTATGGGGGATTGACGCCGGAGGTAGACACGGGAGATCTGACTCCTCTCTTTCAGACCATTGTCCAACAGGTTCCTCCTCCTCAGGTGGACTTGGCGGGTCCTTTCCAAATGCAAATTAGCAGTTTGGATTATAGTCCCTATGTGGGGGTTATCGGGATTGGTCGTATTCAACGGGGTACGGTAAAAACCAACACCCCAATGGAAATCTTAGACCGGGAAGGGCGTCGACGTAAGGGACGGGTGCTTCAAGTCATGGGCTTTAGAGGGCTTGAGCGGGTTGAAATTCCTGAAGCTAGAGCGGGGGATATTATCGCGATTTCGGGGATCGAGAATCTGCGGATCTCCGATACTCTCTGTGATCCTGCCCAGGTTGAGGGCTTGCCGCCTCTAACGGTGGATGAACCTACGGTGAGCATGACCTTTCAAGTCAATAATTCCCCTTTTGCCGGTCGGGACGGAAAGTATGTGACCAGCCGTCAGTTGCGGGAGCGCTTGCTCCGGGAGTTGATCCATAACGTCGCCCTGCGGGTTGAGGAGAGCGATGACCCGGATAAATTCAAGGTTTCTGGGCGTGGCGAACTCCACCTTTCCATCTTGATCGAGAATATGCGACGGGAAGGGTATGAACTGGGCGTATCTCGGCCCGAGGTGATTGTCAAGGAAATTGAGGGTGAACTGTGTGAGCCCTATGAACAGCTGGTGGTGGATGTGGAGGAGCAACACCAGGGCGCAGTCATGGAAAAACTCGGTGAGCGCAAAGGGGAACTCGCGGACATGGTTCCCGATGGCAAGGGCCGGGTGCGCTTGGAGTATTCCATTCCATCTCGGGGACTCATCGGCTTTCAGACCGAATTTCTGACTGCGACTTCCGGCACCGGGTTGATATACCATGTTTTCGACCATTACGGCGCCATTAAAAAGGGCGCGGTGGTTCACCGCAAGAATGGGGTTCTAGTGGCCAACGGTGTGGGTAAAGCTTTGGGGTATGCCCTCTTTAACCTCCAAGAGCGGGGCCGGCTTTTTATCGGACCAGGTACCGAAGTTTACGAAGGGATGATTGTAGGCATTCATTCACGGGAAAACGATTTGGTGGTCAATCCCATGAAAGCCAAGCAACTTACCAATATCCGGGCGGCAGGAAGCGATGAGAACATCCTCCTAACTCCTCCCTTGCAGCTTAGCTTGGAACAAGCATTAGAGTTTATTGATGAGGACGAATTGGTGGAGGTGACGCCTAAGCATATTCGTTTGCGCAAAAAATTACTGCTGGAACATGAGAGAAAGCGAGCAGCGCGAAGCAAGATAGCCGTGGGGGAATAGCGAATGCGATTATTACTTTTTGTCTTGATCGTGTTATTCGCCTATTTATTTCTAAGAAAGTTGCTAAAGGATTATCAATCTGGCCGAAAGACTCAAGAAACAGATCCCCGACATATGGTTCGCTGCGCCTACTGTGGGGTTTTCCTTCCAGAGGGCGAAGCTCTGACAGAGGACAGGAACAATTTTTGTTGCCGTGAACACCGTGAATTGGCGAAGAGGGATAAAAACTAAGATAACCACTGCGCTCAAGGACCAAAATCTAATCCCCGCCTGGCGGCCGCTAGCTGTTTTTTGCGTCTATCGTTTGCTGATTGTTTTTTTGCTTCTAGGGGTAGTCATTACCGATATCGGCCCAAGTTTTCTTGGCCAGTCTCAACCCGATCTATTTGTCATCACTTGCCTTGTTTATGGGGCTGCCGCCATTGCCCTCAGTGTGGCGACTATCGCCCGGATTGGCGGGTTTTATTTCCAAGTTTTGTTGCAGTTGTCCTTGGACATCGGTGCCATCACCCTGTTGATGCATACTAGCGGTGGCGCGCCCAGTGGCCTAGGGATGTTGTTGGTGGTGGTCATTGCCGCCGGGGGTATTTTAACCGTGGGGCGTACCGCCAGTGCCCTCGCTGCCCTCGCGACATTGGCGGTATTGTTTGAGCAGTCTTACTCCCTGGTGTCCCGTGATTTTGACGCTGTTCACTATACTCAGGCAGGTTTGTTAGGGGCCACCCTTTTTGCGACGGCCCTATTGGCGCAGGTTTTGGCGGCGCGGATTCGAGAAAGCGAAGCCCTGGCGGCTCAACGAAGCCTGGACCTTGCGAATATCAGCCAGCTCAATGGCTATATTATTCAGCGCTTGCAATCTGGAGTCCTGGTGGTGGATAGGGAGGAGACCATCCGGCTTATCAATCAGGCCGGGCAGGAGCTATTAGGACTGAAACCGGGGCGGGAAGGCGATCCCCTGGCCATGGTGGTGCCCCCCCTGGCTGAGCAGCTTGCCCGCTGGAGGAAAGGACAACACTCTTATCAACCTAAAGCTTTTCAGTCGGCCTTAGAACAGGCCGAGATATTACCTAAATTCATCAGTCTGGGGGCTCCCTATGGGACCCTGATTTTTTTAGAAGACACTTCAGTTCTGGCGCGCCAGGCCCAGCAATTGAAGCTGGCTTCCCTAGGACGTCTCACGGCGAGCATTGCCCATGAGATTCGCAATCCCTTGGGTGCGATTAGCCATGCCAGTCAGCTCCTCAGGGAATCTTCCACCTTAAACCCACGTGAGCGGCGGTTATTGGAGATTATTCTGAATCACTGTGGGCGGGTAAATGGCATTATCAAAAATGTTTTACAGCTTAGCCGCCGGAAGCCTAGCCGCCGGGAAGCATTGCTTCTCAAACCCTGGTTGCTGCATTTTCTAGCGGAGTTCTGCCGTACCCATAGGATTGACCGATCAGCGGTGGTGCTCCGGGTAGACCCGGGAAAGATCCAGGTTCATGCGGATCTTTCCCAACTTCACCAGATACTGTGGAATCTTTGTGACAATGCCCGGCGGTATTCCCAAGACTCAGACGGCTCTCCCTGTCTGCAAATTTCAGTGGGGATCAAAGCCAATAGCGGCCAGGTTTTTTTGGATGTGATTGATAGGGGGCCGGGTATCCCTGAGGAGGCGGTAGACAAAATATTCGAACCCTTTTTCACCACCCAAGGCGCAGGTACCGGGCTGGGGCTTTATTTGGCTCGAGAACTTTCCGAGTGTAATGACGCCAGCTTGGAGTACCGTCCCGTTCCCGGAGGGGGAAGCTGCTTCCGACTCTGCTTTGCCCCCCTGGGTGTGGGGGCGAATGCCGCATGAAAGAATGTCCCTTGGCCCTTCTTGTGGACGATGAGCCGGATATTTTAGAGTTACTTGAACTCACCCTGGCGCCCATGGGTGTGGCCTGTCAAAAGGCGGTTAATCTTGCCGAAGCCCGCCAATATTTGCAGCAACATTCCTTTGATCTCTGCCTGACGGATATGCGCCTTCCAGATGGGGATGGTATCGAGCTGGTTAGGCTCATTGGCCAGCATTACCCGGAGACTCCGGTCGCGGTGATTACGGCTCATGGCAGTGTGGAGACCGCAGTTGACGCTTTGAAGTCGGGTGCTTTTGATTTTATCTCTAAACCGGTGGACTTGCAGGCGCTTCGTAATCTGACCCATGCAGCCCTTAGACTCCCGCTTCGTTATCCCCAAAAAGAGCGGCGGACCCGCTACCGGTTACTAGGCGAGTCGGCTGCCATGCGGGCGGTACGCTCCAAAATCGCCAAGCTGGCACGGAGCCAAGCGCCGGTCTACATTAGCGGTGAATCGGGCACCGGCAAGGAACTGGTCGCCAGGCTTATCCATGAGCAAGGGCCTCGCTTGGAAGCGCCCTTTGTGCCGGTAAACTGTGGCGCTATCCCCAATGAGCTGATGGAAAGCGAGTTTTTCGGCCATAAAAAGGGCAGCTTTACCGGCGCTACCCATGACAAGCGGGGGTTATTTCAAGCCGCCAATGGAGGCACCCTGTTTTTGGATGAGGTGGCCGACTTACCTTTACCTATGCAGGTTAAACTTCTGCGGGCTATCCAGGAAAAGAATGTGCGGCCTATTGGCAGCGAAAAAGAAATCTTCGTGGATGTGCGTATTCTCTGTGCTACCCACAAGGACTTAGCCGCCTTAGTCAAGGAAGGTAGCTTCCGTCAGGATCTCTTCTACCGGCTTAATGTCATTGAATTGCCTGTTCCGCCCTTAAGACAGCGGGCCAGCGATATTCCCCAGTTGGCCGAGCATATTTTGAGTAAGCTTGCCGGGATTAATCAAATCACTTGTCCTAAGTTGACTCCTGATGCCCTAGAAGCGCTACAAGTTTACCCTTTCCCGGGCAATGTCCGAGAGTTGGAAAATATCCTCGAGCGCGCCATGACCTTGTGTGAATCCGAGATCATTGCGGCCAAAGATTTGCACCTACCTAAGGCGGAACCCCCCAGTGCCCCAACCTCCCTGCCGGTAGGTTCGTTGGAAGAGTGTTTAGAAGGCGTGGAAAGGCAGGCCATTCTCCAGGCTTTGGAACAAACCCATTATAACAAGACCGCTGCCGCCAAGCTTCTTGGCATTACCTTTCGGGCTTTGCGTTACCGTTTAAAAAAGTTGGAGTTGGAGTAAGTTGGCAGCCTGGTTTTTTTATCACCGCAGCGCTAGGGTGCCGGTAAGTTTTTCCAGTGGATCTGGTTTTTCACCAAGTGTCCCGTTTGGGGGTTCAGCAATTAGGTTTCGAATAAGCGCCGATAAACTTATCCCCCTTTCTTTTTATGCTGGTTAGGTGGATTTTGCTTTTCTCAAAGAAGGCCGGTAAGATTTTATCTTACATAGTCTTATCCAAAAGGAAGCATCATGGAGACGACCCGCCTCTCCAGTAAAGGGCAAGTGATTATCCCCAAGTCTATTCGGGCGGCACATCATTGGGATGCCGGAACGGAATTTATTGTTGAGGAGCAAGGCGATAGCATTATTTTGAGACCTCTAAAACCTTTTCCTCCCAGCCGTTTGGAAGAAGGACTAGGTTGTACGGATTATCAAGGCAAAGCGAAATCCCTAGAGGAAATGGATAAAGGCATTGCCGAAAGCCTACGCCGGCGTTGGTCCAAAAAGGAAAAAAGATGATCGCTGTAGATACCAACGTGCTGGTACGCTACGTGACCAATGACGATGAGATCCAGGCACGGCAGGCAATGGAGCTGCTTGGTTCCAATGAGATTTTGGTGACTAAAACGGTACTGCTAGAGCTAGGATGGGTTTTGGAAGCTGTTTATGAGCTATCGCTCGAGGCAGTATTGAGGGCTATGCGTCATATCCTCGGTTTACCTAATGTGCGAATCGAATCGCCGGGCGAGGTTTCTCTCGCATTGGAACTCTATCGGAAAGGGTTAGATTTTGCCGATGCCATGCATTTTGCGAGCGCTGGAGCTGTTAGTGCCTTCTATACCTTCGATGCCAAATTCTCTGGTCGTGTGCGCGCCCAAGGAGATCCTGTCGTACCTGTGGAAGAAGCAATCTCGGCCAAGAAATAGAGAGCAGACAGCGTGGTCTTTAAAGGAGGGGAGTCCCTCATGACCGTTACACTACAAAAACACCGTTTGACCGTTGATGACTATCACAAAATGGGGGAGATCGGTATTCTGTCAGAAGATGACAGAGTGGAAATGATTGAGGGGGAAATCATTGATATGGCGCCGATTGGAAGTGCCCACGCCGCCTGTGTGCGCTATTTATTGCATTCTTTTGCTCCCCACCTGGGGGAGGCCGCCATGCTTGATATTCAGAACCCCCTTCGGCTTAGTGATTACTCGGAACCCCAACCCGATCTGATGCTTCTAAAACCCCGGTCCGATTTTTATCGCCGGGTTCATCCCCAGGTTCAGGATGTGCTTTTGTTGGTGGAAGTAGCGGAAACCTCAGTGGCCTATGATCGAGAGGTAAAGATTCCTCTCTATGCTTGCCACCAGATCCCGGAAACCTGGTTGTTTGATTTAAAAGCACGGCGGTTGGAAATTTTTTTAGATCCCTCATCGGAAGGGTATAAAAAAATCCTGCGCCCTGGGCGAGGGGAGCGGGTTGCACCGGGCTTATTGCCAGGGGCAATCATTCACTGGGCAGAAGCCCTCCTAGACTGATAATGCCAAGGGTGGGTTGAGGGGAGCGAAACCTACCGATTGAGTGGTTAAGCTTGTAAACAGACCCTATAATGGGATGCATTGACATTCAATGCATCCCAATGGTGTTTTTATGCCTCAAATTACTACCCGGCTTCCCGATGAGGTTCTCCAGTCCTTAGAAGAAGCAGCGCGTATATTAAAACGCTCTCGAGCGGAGATCGTGCGTGATGCCATAGAGCGTTATCTTGAGGACTTTGATGATCTGCATATAGCCCTCGAACGTCTCCAGGATCCAAACGACCCGGTCCTAGAATGGGAAGATGTAAAACGTGGGCTACTTGCTCAGGATTAAAGGCAGTGCTCGCAGGGAGCTGGCTAGGATAGACAAACCCCAGTGTGAACGCCTCATCCATGCTATTGACAAGCTAGCGGTTAACCCTTACCGGGGTAGCTTATTAAAGGGAGAGCTGAGTGGCCTTCGGCGGATTCGCGTTGGTGAATACCGTGTGATTTACGAAATCGATGGCGGCAAATTAACTGTTTTGGTTGTCCGGGTTCGGCATCGTCGTGACGCCTACCGCCGTTCGCGGTAATGGGCAAGAAAAAAGCACAGCGGTTGGAAATTTTCTTGGAACCCCCATTGGAAGGGTATCCAAAAATTTTGCGCCTTGGGGAAGGGGAGTGTGTCTCATCGTGTTTATTGCCGGAAGCCACCATTTAAGTCTCTTTATCAAGGCAAAGCCAAACCCCTAGAGGAAATGGATAAAGACATTGCCGAAGGTCTACGCCGTCAGGGTTTTTCCGGAAACGCTCACGCTTATTCCAGCCTACTAAAGCTGGAAAGATGCTATGGGTAAATCGACAGAATAAATTTGGTTAGAATATTGGTAGATACGCTTATTTCTTAGCAAAATCCCGCGTAAACTCTCGCCCAATCGGGCGGGGATACAAGCGGGAACCGCGCAGCGGTTCTATTCAGGTGTGACTTGGCTTTGCACGTACTCTCTTAAAGTTTCAATAGTCGCACCCCCGGCGCTGCAAGCAAAGTACGAGCGTGACCACAACGCAGCACTTTTACTCTGCCGGGGTATATGTGTGTTGAGTATGCATATCCGGCGTGACGAGACGGATTTCAAGTTGTTCACTAATACACTGACTGCCAGCTTTGGCGGGTAGGCTATGAGCAGGTGAACATGGTCGGTTTCACCCTCCATTTCTAACAGATTGCACTCCAACTTCTCGCAGGCTGACCCAAAAGCCTCCCGCAGTTGCTCGATCATTTGAGCATCAAACAGCTTACGGCGGAACTTGGTGGTAAACACTAAATGTACAACGAGCTTGGTGACGCTGTGGCGCTTCCGAAGATAGTTCGAAAGGTGGCTTTTCTCTTGTACACTCACTTGAAAATGGCCTTTTGTGGTTTATAATTAAAGAATTCTATCTGTGAGCACTGAAATGTTAAAGGCCACAAAGGTACGCATTTATCCCACACCCGAACAGGCGGGATTTCTAAACCGCCAGTTTGGTGCTACGCGGTTCGTGTACAACAAGGCCCTGCACATCATCGGCTCACAATACAGACGCCACGGCTTGAAACTGAAGGCGAAGAAAGACCTAAAGCCTCTGCTGGCGGTGGCTAAGAAGTCACGCAAATACCACTGGCTGAGTGGCTTCGATTCTATCACCCTCCAGCAAGTCTGCCTCAATCTGGATAAAGCGTTTCAGAACTTCTTTGATCCAAAGCTCGCTGCCCGTTACCCGAAGTTCAAGCGCAAACACGGCAAACAGTCGAGCTACCACTGCATGAGCGTTAAAGCAGGTGAGGGATGGATTAAAGTGCCGAAGCTAGAACCGATCAAAGCCCGGATTCATCGGGATATTGCTGGTACACTGAAAAGCATCACGTTGTCCCGTACCGTCACCGGCAAATACTATGCCTCGCTGTTGGTAGAGGACGGTTCGGAGGCTTCTGCACCTCTGCGAACTGTGAGTACAGTGCTGGGTGTTGATATGGGGTTGACCCATCTTGCTATCGACTCCAACGGCAACAAGACGGCTAATCCGCGCTTCCTGAAACGTGCGCAGGCCAATATGCGCCGCAAACAGAAAGCCTTATCCCCCGCTGCCAGAAAGGCAGCAAGGGAGGTATGAAAGCACGTCTGAAGCTCGCTAAGGCCCATGAGCGTGTTGCGAGTACCCGTGCAGATTTCCAGCACAAACTGTCCCGACAACTCATTGGCGAAAACCAAGCGGTGGTAGTCGAGAGATTAAAAGTGAAAAACATGCTGAAGAACCGCAAGCTGGCGAAGCATATTGCAGATGCCGGTTGGTACGGCCTGATAAAAAAGCTGGAGTACAAGGCTAAGGAACAGGGAAAGCATCTGGTCAAGATCGACCAATGGTTTGCCAGCTCCAAGACCTGTTCCTGTTGTGGCCATAAGGCCGAGTCGCTGCCATTGAAGGTTCGTAGCTGGACATGCCCTGCTTGCACAGCGGAGCATGACCGCGACATCAATGCCGCGGTCAATATCCGCCAGCAGGGTATTTTGAAATTACGCGCCGAAGGACTGTCGGTGCCTGCCAATGGAGGCTTGCGTAAATCCGGCCACGTGCCGGTTGCTGCCTAAGAAGTTGGAAGCCTCGCCCGTCAGGGCGGGGAGCAGTCACCTTCTATATCTAGCTCGTCAAGTAAAGCGTGCACTTGATCCTCCAGTTCAGGTAGATCTTTCTCAACCACTTTCCAGACCGTGTTCAAGTTTACTTTGAAATAGCCGTGAATCAACCGGTGGCGCATTCCAGCAATGTCTCGCCAGGGAATTGCATCATGCTTGGTTGAGAACTCGGAAGATATGCGGCTTGCCGCCTCGCCAATGATCTCGATATTGCGGATTATAGCGTCTTGCATCATTTCATCCTGCAGGAAACCGATTTTGCCCTTATCTTTGGCATAGCGCTTGATACGGTTAATAGCTTGTAATATATGCCGTAAATAGTCAGTATTGCGAAGATCTTTGTTCATACCGGGACTGCTTCGGTGAGTACATTCGAGCGAAAGGAATCGGGTAAATCATCAGAGGTCAGCAGGTCAACCGAGATACCAAGGGCATCTTCTATTTCGTGTTGAGCCTTTACCAAGTCAAGCAGAGATGTGTCTGGTTCAATGTCAACAAGTAGATCAAGGTCGCTATTGTCGGTATCGTTACCATGCACCACCGACCCGAATACGCGAACATTCGACAAACCATGTCGAGTAGCAACTCTCAAGATAGTCTCACGGCCTGAGCGGAGGGCAATAGATGGACGCATCTTAAATTTCTCGCTAATTGCACCATCAATTATAAATTATATGATATGTCACAGACAGAAAGTGACATAGAGTGTCACTTTCTGTCCTCCCTCGGCACCTCAAGCCCTGCCTTCTCTTTATTACTCCCAAAATCCTAGACCATCTCTCAAGCCTCACCTTGCGCTGTTAACCCCTAATTTTGTGAACCAGCCCCCATAAAGCCATCGCTTCTCTTGCCGAAATATAGGGGTGGCATGCTGATTGCTCGATGGTAGTGTGCAGGCAGGTAAAGGATTTATCTGCCGCCAATATACAGATTTGGGTTTCCGTCAAATTAATTTCAAGGAGTCGCTCGTAATGAGAAAAGTACAACAAGGTTTTACGTTGATTGAATTGATGATCGTGGTGGCGATCATTGGTATTTTGGCTGCTGTCGCCATTCCGGCATACCAGGATTACACTATTCGTGCGCAGGTGACAGAAGGGCTCAACTTGGCCTCGGCAGTCAAGCAGGGTTATGCTGATTTTATCCAGCATCGTGGCCGATTTCCTTCAGTAGCAGCTGCTAATCAGTCAGTTGGAGTGGCTACTGCCGCAAGCATTCAGGGTACTTACGTGACGAGTATAGCTGCTGATAACCAAGGCAGTATTCTGGTTACGTTTGGAAACCGGGCGAATGCGGCTATTGCAAATTCAACGGTCAACCTACAAGTGGCCGCAGATGGAATGCCGCCAAGTGGCCCCATTGCATGGGTTTGTGGTTCAGCCCCAGCTCCTGGTGGCCTGTCGGTGCAGGGTACTCAGGGGACAACCAACGTAATAGATAAATATCTTCCTGCAGACTGCCGTAGCTAAACAGTTATAGCATTTGGCACGAGGGCCATCTGATTATACAGATGGCCCTTTTCTTTATACAAACTAGGCCGATATCCACCCTGATACCTGCAGCGATTAAAGAGTAAATGTCATGATATTGGCAAAAAAAATTTCATCACTATGGAGGGTAACCCAGCGGCCATACATTGGGCTTATTTTAGTGCTTCTGCTTGCTTGGGGTATTTATGCGCCGGGGCTTTATGGTGGATTTTTGTTTGATGATGAACATAATATTACCGACAATACAGCCGTTCAGATTGAAGAACTTTCCGTGGAAAGCCTTTGGCAGGCCGCCTTTTCCACTGAGTCTGGACCCCTCAAGCGCCCATTAAGTCTCCTGAGTTTTGCCTTTAACCATTATATAAGCGGGTTAGACCCTTACGCTTTCAAGCTGGTTAACCTTTTCGTTCATCTGGCCACCGGCATTCTCGTTTATCTTGCTGTCTGGCAATTGCTTGCCGCCTACCGGCGTTGTCGGCAGAAGACATTGAATGACATTACCATTTCCTGGATGAGCTTTGGCTGTGCAGCTCTGTGGTTGTTGCATCCGCTAAATCTGACTCCGGTGCTTTACGTGGTGCAGCGGATGACCAGTCTTGCGGCCTTTTTTACCTTTGCCGGTCTTGGCCTCTATGCTTGGGGTCGTCGCCGGCAGATGGAAGGCAAAAACGGCTGGATCGCCATCGGCTTAGCTTTATTTATCGCCTTGCCCCTAGGCGCATTGAGCAAGGAAAACGCTCTCCTACTGCCGCTGTTTATCTTGCTGGCAGAATTGACACTGTTCCAGTTTAGCGCTGTTCGCCAAAGCACGCGGCGACTGCTTATTGCCGGTAATCTGCTTATTGTTGTACTGCCTGTTATCCTTGGTACCCTTTATTTGTTGTTCTATGCCGATTGGTGGCTGCGTGGCTATGAGATTAAGGAGTTTACTCTAGGTGAACGCTTGCTGACCGAGGCCCGCGTTTTTTGGTATTACTTGCAGCTTATTTTTTTCCCGCGATTGGCCAATTTTGGTTTGTACCACGACGATTTCGCGATTTCCCACGGTTGGTTAGAACCCACCACAACTTTACCTGCGGTTCTAGGGGTCATGGCCCTGGGGATGGCTTGCCTTCTATTGCGCAAACGAGCGCCTGTGTTTGCTTTTGGCCTGGGATTTTTTCTCATCGGCCACAGTATGGAATCCACTATCTTTAGCCTAGAGTTGGTTCATGAGCATCGCAATTATACGCCCTTGTTTGGAATTGCCTTGATGCTTGCCTATGGCGTAGGGGTGTTGATCCCCCAAAGGAGTTTGCGAATTTTTGTGGCGAGTACAATCCTTGTTTTGCTTTCGACGATAACCGCCATCCGTGCCGATATCTGGGGTAATCCTTTGGAACATCTGCTAGTCAGTGCCCGCCATCATCCCCACTCAGCCCGTACTCATTACGATGCGGGGCGATTATTCTTTCAACTGGCCTTGGCTGAAAAAGCTGAAGCTGGCCGGGAAGTATATTATCAACGGGGAAAAGAATTTTTTTCCCAAGCTTATCGCAATGATCCGCGCTTCCTAAGCGCTCCCCTAGCTATGTTGGCAATGGACCATGCCCTTACTAAACCCGTCGATGAGGCACAGGTAAAGTTGCTGGCCCAAGAATTAGCGACTACACCGTTAACTCCCTTTACGATTCATAATTTACAGAAAATCAATAAATGTTATCTTGAGAAGCAATGCCAGTGGTCACAGGAACATTTGGGGATGTTCTTTAGTGCAGCGATTGAGAACCCGGCGCTTGTCCATCAGGCAAAGACGGTGTTGCTGACAGAATATTCCATATTTTTGTTGGCGAAGGGGGATTTGAGTCAGGCATTGCAGTTGGCGGAGAAAGCAAAAAAAGTTAATCCGAAAGACCCCCAGCTTGCGCTCAATTATGCAGCCCTGTTGCGCTATACGGGTCGTTACCAAGAAGCGCAAGCTGAGTATGCTGCGCTTGGTGCCTTACCCCTTTCGGACCTTCATGCACGGCGCTTACAGGGGGAGAAGAAAGCACTAGAAGAGTTGCTAGATAATTTGGATAAAGGGGTATCTACTAGAAATAGGGATGAATAGCGCTGAGGAAAGGAAATCGGGGGCCGATATAACTAGCAAATCCCCTGCAAGTTAGGACAAACCCATGGAGCAGCAAACCCTTAGCATTGTTTTGCCAGCGAAGAATGAGGCGAGCAGCCTGAAGAAGCTGCTTCCTGTGCTCCAAGAAAGCTATCCTGATGCGGAGATTCTCGTCGTCAATGATGGATCTAGAGATGAGACCTTAGAGGTATCCCAGGCTGCGGGTGTAAAGCTAATCACCCATGCCTATAGCATGGGTAATGGTGCAGCAATAAAACATGGTGCGCGCGCGGCTAAAGGAGAATGGATTGTTTTTATGGATGCCGATGGTCAACATGATCCTGCGGATATATCCCGTTTGTTAGAACGACTCTCCGAAGGTTTTGATATGGTTGTAGGGGCTCGGGATTCCGCTTCTCAGGCCTCTTTAAGCAGGCGCTTGGGCAATGGTTTCTACAACTGTCTTGCTAGTTGGGTCACAGGGCATCGAATTGAAGATTTGACCTCAGGCTTCCGGGTTGTGCGCGCTAAACGTTTCCGGGAGTTTCTATACCTCTTACCCAATGGTTTTTCCTATCCTACGACGAGTACCATGGCCTTTTTCCGTGCAGGCTATTTAGTAAGTTATGTCCCTGTCTGTGCCAATAAACGTGAAGGAAAAAGCCATATCAACCTACTTAAGGATGGGGTGCGCTTTTTTTTTATTATATTAAAAGTGGCGACCCTTTATTCACCCCTGAAAGTATTTACACCGATAAGTTTCGGTTTTTTTGTTCTCGGTATCAGCAATTATTTTTATACTTATATGACGGCGGGTCAGTTTACTAATATGAGTGCACTGTTATTTATTACTTCGGTTCTGGTTTTTTTGATGGGGCTTATCTCGGAGCAGATTGCTAATCTGTTATATGCTAATACGGCTAGACAATAAGGTTAAAGAGTCAGATTACGGTAATATTGCCTAGTTTATAATAAACTGTGATTTAAGCATGATAGTGGATAATAGCTGTTATCTAGAAAGTATCAGGTCCTATGAGCTTAATTTAGCAATGGGCTATATGCCAAAGGGCGCTCGAATTCTAGAAATTGGTGCTGGTGCTGGTTGGCAGGCAAAGATGCTCGCTGAGCATGGATATTGGGTCAAAGCAATTGATGTGCAAAGCAGTCGTTATCTGCCCTATACTGTATTTCCTGTGCAATTCTATGATGGATATACAATCCCTTTTGCCAATGATACATTCGATATTGTATTCAGCTCTAATGTTCTAGAACATATACCACATTTAGTTGACTTTCAAGACGAAATTAAACGTGTACTGAAGCCTGGCGGTTTAGCAGTTCATGTTATTCCTACATCCACATGGAGACTTTGGACTTCTTTGACACATTATATCTATATCGTCAAGCTCATTTTTCGTGCATTAAAGTATTCTATTTTCAAGATCTTCACCCAAGAAAACTTTGCGTATATGACAGCTAAACGCTTACCTCTAGTAAGGCTTGTTTGTATAATGCTTTGGCCTCACCGTCATGGGGAACATGGCGGCTCATTATCGGAGTTGTACCTTTTTAGCCGCTATGGTTGGAAACGTTTATTCAAACAAGGTGGATGGGCAATTAAATATACTCGCTATACAAGTATTTTCTATACTGGTAATGCCATCTTTCATCACAATTTATCTCTTAAGGTGCGGGCAAGCTTAAGTTGTATCCTGGGAAGTTCGACCAACATTTTTTGTCTGCACGATACTTCAAAGATTATAAAATAATTTTATAGCAAGTTTTGCTCCGAAGTGAGAATCAACTAATGAAAATGTATACCGTTAGCCGCATAGCTAGGGCCATGAAATGGCTCATAACGGGAACATCAGCACAACGTAGGCGCATACGTCAGGAATTAGCAAGAATATCGGCATCTGCTTTTGGCGATTTTCCCATAAGTGATGATTACAAGCTATGGCGTGAGGATAAAGATTTTCTTGCTAATTTTAGGCGCCTTTCACCTCAGAATGTATATTCTGAAGATCGAAAATATACTCTCCGGGAGTTCGTTAAATTTACGCGGTATATTCCTGGTGAGATGGCTGAATGTGGCTGTTACCAAGGGGCTTCAGCATGGTTTATGGCTGCTACTTCTCCTGAAACACCTTTGTATTTATTTGATTCTTTTGCTGGTCTTTCTCAACCACAGGAGATCGATCGTCCGCTTAAAGGTGATCACTTTGAATGGTCTCAAGGTAATCTATGTGCGACGGAAGATAAAATTAGGGAAGTATTAAAGGAATTTTCAAATATAGCTATTTACAAAGGTTGGATACCGTCAAGATTCAAAGAAGTCAAGGATAAAAGATTTCGTCTCGTGCACATTGATGTTGATCTCTACCAGCCCACTTTAGATAGCCTTGCTTTTTTCTATCCCCGGCTAAACTCTGGAGGTGTATTTGTTCTTGACGATTATGGTTCGACTGTATGCCCTGGAGCTTATTCTGCGGTACAAGAATTTATGTCAGATAAATCCGATTATGTAATATTGCTTACTACAGGACAAGGGATAGTAATTAAGCAGTAGTGAAGAAGTGCGAGCAGCAACGATGTTATCCCTTTTCTCCAGTGTGCTGCATTACAGTCTAAGCTAAATTTCTATATTACCACAACCAGCTAATTTACATTTTTCTGCAAATTCAGAACCATAGAGATATTAATCGCGGATTGTGAAAAATTAAGCAAGCAGAGTATCAACGGTAAGGACGTATCCACAAAAGGATTAGCCCACATGCCAAGATATGGGCCAAGCGTAAGAGAATAGTAAGACTTAATGCTTCACTTACAGTTAAGCCATAGAGGTGGGCGCTGTATCCGTACAAAGCATCTTGAATTCCAAGGTTGTTTGGTGTAACAGCAACCAATGTAGATAATGTGCTTGCTACGGCAAGCAAAAATGCATCTTGAAGATTAATTTGTGCGTGAAAGCCCCAATAAACAACATATAAGCTAAGTGCACCTAGGATATATTGGCTAATTACGAGGAGCAATGTGCGTGTTGGAGCTAATGTAAAGAATAAAATTAGTGTGCTTTTATGTCTGTCGATAAACTCAATGTGCGATGATGACCAAAGAAGTGCTAAATGGGAAATACGCAGCCACAGGGGCCATAGAAAAAATAAAATTGCACTAAAAAATGCAACGGGGCGAACCGGTTCGTAATGACTAAAAGACCCTGCAACTGCAGCTATACCGGTTGCAACCCAAAAGCTGAGCTGCAACTGAGTCAATGTCGCGCGGGTTGTGGTGGCAACTCCTATCCCATGCCGTTTAAAAAAGGCCATTCGTACGGCAATCCCTGGTTGGAATGGACCGAGATAATTCACAATATTGGCCAAAGCCCAAGCGTGCAATGTATCCTGGAAGGGAGGCTTTTTTGATGCCTCTATAAGTTGTAAGAAATTCAGGGTCTGCGCTGAAAAACCGAGAATGGTTATTGCAGTAGCATACAATAGCACCCATCCATGGGCAATAAAGGTATTCATCACCTCGAGTCGATGTTTATAGAACAAAAATGCAAACAGAGCTACAACACTTAAGTAGAGCACCCACCGCATAATTTTTCGCAGTAATTCAAATATCGGAGCTTTACTCAAGGTTTAGCTCCTGCCTGTGATGGCAGCATGACAGCAAGATATCTTAAGGCTGTAGAAGCTGGTGAGAAATACTCTGCTCGCGTTTGCAATACTGTTGCTTTAGTAGCATGGTCTAGAGCATCCGATATAGCTCTAAATAGTGCTTGGGTATGACCTACGGGCACTAAATTTCCAAAGCGGCCCTCTTCCAAAATTTCCCGTGGCCCGCTATGGCAATCGGTTGCTACGACTGGTACGCCAAAAGCTAGAGCTTCTAGGATGACACTTGGCATTCCTTCCCAACGAGAAGATAGGACAAAAAGCGCTGCTTGTTGCAGATAGGGGTAGGGGTTAACTTTAAAACCAGGTAATGTTACGTCAGTAACAAGATCAAGTCTGCTGACTAACGCTTCGAGTTTACTGCGCTCTTCTCCTTCCCCCAAGATCATGAGGCGTGCAGCTCGAGTCTGTCGCAAGCGGGCGAAGGCGTAAATTAGCGTAGTAAAATCTTTTTGCCTAGTTAGACGACCTAGACTGATAATGACCGGTGACTGTCCTTTGTAAAACCAAGGATGGTTAATCTCTTCTTCTGCCTGGCGTGTAATAGTGGCAATATCTACTGGATTAGGAATATGGGTTATTTTGTCCGGCGAGATACCAATCCTGTCGATTAAGTCCTTCTGCACCCCTTGAGAAACTGCTACTATGGCATCTGCACAGGGATAAAGAATTCGCACAGCGAATTGCGTCAAGAAGCTACGGTGATTAAGAGCAGTATTGGCTTCTCGCAAAACAAGGCGAGTAGGAGATCGTGCTAAAATCTTTGCTAATACAGCAATTATATT
Organism: Nitrosococcus wardiae; assembly: GCF_004421105.1. NCBI lineage: Bacteria > Pseudomonadati > Pseudomonadota > Gammaproteobacteria > Chromatiales > Chromatiaceae > Nitrosococcus > Nitrosococcus wardiae. The sequence goes on along the minus strand of NZ_CP038033.1, from coordinate 233,528 downwards.
TGCCCCGGTGAGGGTACTCATCAAGGTGGTTGGCTGCTCACGACGCAGATAGCGAGTGAGCCCCCATAGTGCGCTAAGTGCTAATCCTATTCTACTAGAAAAGCGGGATCCATCGCTTAAACTATACAAGCTAACACCTTGAGTCACTAAATCAAGCAAAGGCCCCACGGCGTGAGCAAGCACAAGATCCACTTGGATACCCCTTTCTAGAAAGCCTTGGGCAAGTGTGAGCATCACCCGTTCTGCTCCCCCCCCATTAAGGTCAGGCAGAAAGAGCGCGAGCCGGGGCTTCACAGGCTTATGCTCCGACGCTAGCTCTGTTAAGGTGCCAATTACCATCGCTTAAATCGCTGGTGGTGGATAAGTGATGGTCAATTTGTTGTACTTGGCGAGAGCGCCAAAGGAGATAAACATAAATTTGCCATAAACGGTAACCATGATCCCGTTGCTGTTTACGGTGAGCCGTGAGCAGGGCAAGGACTTGGGAACGATTTAAGGGGCTGTCTCCTTCCTGCAATAGCTTTTCCAAGTCATTGCCCATGGCGCCTCGAAACCAGCTATGGATGGGGACAGCAAAACCTTGTTTTCGGCGTTGCCAGATCTCGGTGGAAAGGCACCCTGCAAAGGTCTCTTTCAAAAGATGCTTGCCTTGTAAGCCGTGTCGATGCCAATGGCGGGGTAGGGAGAAGGCTAGTTCCACGACTTCTTTGTCCAGGAAGGGGGCTCGGGATTCGAGACCATAGGCCATGGAAGCTCGGTCGACTTTAGTGAGGATGTCTTGCGGCAGATAGATGAGGGCATCGGCAGTCATCATTGCCTGGATGTCATCTAGGCGACTTTCTTCAGGCAACTGGGGGGGAGTATGGCCATATCCTACCAGTTCGGGGGCCAGCCGTTGAAAGTCCGTGGGGGAATAGAAAAGTGGAGCGAGATAGGGCGTTTCAGCGTCCATGCGCTGCACGATATCTTCGAACAGATGGGCCTTTTTCAATAAGCTGCGGCTATGATGAACCATCGGTTCTGGCAAGGCCCGTATAATTTGACCAATCCCTTTTCGGAGCCCCTTAGGCAGGCGTGTGTACCAGCGCAAGATGGCGCGGGCCTGATAACGCTGGTAGCCACTGAAGAGTTCATCACCGCCATCACCGGAAAGGACAACCTTGACATGCTGGGCGGCGAGTTCAGAAACTAAAGCCGTGGGCAGCAGTGAAGAGTCGGCAAACGGCTGGCCGATATGATCGAGTATTAGTTGTTGCAGCCTAGCAGCATCCCACTGCTCCAAGCACTGCTCATAGTGTTGGGTTTGGCACCTTTCTGCAATGATGCGAGCGTATCGCCGTTCATCATAAGCGATTTCGGAAAAACCTATGGTGAAGGTTTTGGGAGTGAAATTTAATTCCTGACTGAGCAGGCTGACAATGAGCGAAGAGTCAATGCCGCCGGAGAGAAAGGCGCCGACTTCCACGTCTGCCACTAGACGCCGTTGTATTGCCTGAATCAATTTATCATGCAGCAGCGCTCGGGCCTGCTTCTGGGTGCCGGTGAAGTGGGTGAGGGGGAGGGACCAGTAGGATTGGGAATGAGTGTTGCCATGGGGGGACCAGGTTAAAACATGTCCGGGTAATACCTCGAAGACGTCCTGATAAGCCGTGGTGCCAGGAAGATAGTAGCCGTACCGAAAATAATCTGCAGTGCTGTTTAAGTCTTCAGTCCAGACTTGATCACTAAGACAGGATAATGCAGAAAGTTCTGAGGCACAGCAAATAGCTTCTTTTTGCGGTTGATAGTACAGGGGCTTTTTGCCCATTCTATCCCGTGCCAGTAATAAATTCCGTTCCTGCCTGTCCCAGAAGGCCAAGGCCCACATCCCCTCCATCTGATGGAGGAAGTCTGGGCCATAGGTGACAAGGCCTGCGAGCACGGCCTCGGTGTCGCCCTGGGTCCGAAACGACCAGTTGCTTAGCAGGCCAGCACGCAACTCGCGGTAGTTATAAACTTCTCCATTATAGGTCAAAAAGTAACGTCCTGTAGGATCGCTGATAGGTTGCTGGCTGCATTTCTGATCAATAATGGAGAGCCTGCGGTGCCCCATTGCCCATTGTCCCTCGGCAGAGATGCCCTGGTCATCAGGTCCTCGATGGGCAATTCGAGTAAGCCCAGAATAAACTTTTATGATCCTTTCAGAGGGCTCAAGATGGGGAGAATACATAAAAATTAAGCCGCACATGGGAATTACCGAATGGGTTTTATGAGGCTCTGTCGGTAGAGTTCAGCATAGCGGGAACCAGTATGAGCCCAAAAGAGGCCTTGATCTAAAATAAACTGCCTCGCATTTTTGACGAGTTGCTGCCTTAAATGATTGTCTTGAGATAAACGCCGTAGCTGATCTGCAAGAATTTCTACCGCACTCGGCGGAAACAAAAGCCCTGTTTTCTTATCTTGCACAATTTCTTTGATGCCTGGAATGCTCGTTGCAATAATGGGCAAGCTCGCTGCCATGGCTTCTAGCAAGACATTGGGGCGTCCTTCACTGTGGCTTGCGAAAACGAATACATCTGCCTTTTCGAGATATTTGGGGATATCATCAGGCGTCACATTGCCGGTGAAATAAACTTTTTTATCCAGGCCCAAAGAGGCTGCTAGCTTTTGTAACTTTTCTTTCTCTGGGCCGCTACCGACAATAGTGAGGTTTAAGCCGATTTCACCTTGCAATAGATTGACTGCCTGAATAATCCGTTCAACTCCTTTTGAGGGGATTAAACTTGAAATAGTGATAAGGCTTAGGCCTTGCGTTCTTGTTTGTATGCGTCGTTCACCGATATCTAAAAAATATTGTTCGACACCATTAGAAATGACGGTAAGCTTATTGTTTTGGACCGGAAATTTTTGCGCTGCCGTGAATCGAACGGATTCACTTACTGCCACAACGTGGTTGCTTAGGCGCATACAAAGCCCTAGTATAAGTTGATAGGCCCACGATGACTGAGAACGATTAACATCTTGTCCTCGAAGTGTGGTAATGACGGGTTTTCCGGTAAGCCAGCCGACAATTCCTGCGATGATACCGTTCACAGACCAATTCGCATGGATGAGATCAACCTCTCTGGCGGTGCGTAAACAAGTCAAGAACATTGATCCTAGGAATACTGGTAGGAGAAGGTAAAAAGTTCGACGTTGTTTTAAAGCTGCTGGAATGCCCCCCGGCTGATGGGCAAGTTGCTGCCAGGTCCGGGGGGCATAGCGGAAGCAACGCAATTGGTAATTGGCATCAGCTCGTAATTGCTCCGATTCAATGCCGCTGGGTGTAATGACAATCGCTTTCACTGAAGGGGGTAAACTCTGAACTAAGCGCAACACGAATGGCCCGCTCACTGCCGTGGGTGTTAAGGGAAAAGAAGTGGTGAGTACAGCGACGCGGAGGGGCGGCTTTTGTGAAGAAGGAGACGGAAGATGAGGGGACATTGAAGCAGTAGTCTCCTTAATTGTTATTTCGTATAGCCGCTTGTGACATAAATACGCCTAAACCCTAATTTGGGTGATGATTGCCTATTGAGCAATAGTCTTTAGGTCGTGCTAATTCCAGCTATTAAAGCTCAAATTGTTGAGAGATTTTACACAGCACAATTAACGGCCTGGGGCTAAAAACCTTGAATACCCGATTGATAATTGATACCAAAGCGAACGGTGGTCCCTCTATGCTGGCACGTTATGGCTGGGGAATGTCGCTTGAAATTCGATAGAACTCGATTTTATAGCGGTGTTTGCAGAGAAAGGCTATGGGGATCGTGCCCTGGTCAGACCTATTGCGGCGCCAGCAGCGCCACCGTTGGAAAATAAGCGCGGATGCGTGCAGTATCCCGCGTCAGCAGCAGAATTTCCCGTACCGCCGCGTGGGCACCGATAAAGAAATCCGGCAGCACGCTGGTCTGTGTTCCCCGTCGCGCGCGGTATTGCCGGAATGCCTTGCCGGCCAGGAACAGGGCTTCCCGCGGTAATTCCTCAAGGGCGGTATCGAAGCCGATAAGGATTCGCTCTAGTTCTTCCATGTCGTCATACCACACCGAGAACTCGGCATACACGACTGGGTTGATCACCAGGTTGCCGCGTTCTGCGGCCCATTCCAGTTGCGCCAGTGACCAGTCCGCCCAACTCGGATCGTTTTGCACCACATCGAGCAGCACGCAGGTGTCGACCAGGATCATTTTAGGCCGGGGTCGTTGATGTCGGCATCGTAGCCACGCAGTAAGCGCATCAATTCATCGGTGGTCCTGCCGGTATTGAGCGTACCTCGCAGCTTGCCAAAGCGATCCTTGCGGTGTGTTGGTGCGGTATCTTCTGCCGGACGCACGATCACCTCGCCGTTCGGTCCCAATGAAAAATCGACCGCCGATCCGGGATGCAAGCCGAGATAGTCACGGATCTTCTTAGGTACCGTGACCTGGCCTTTACTGGTAAGTGTCGTTGCCATGGCAAATTCCCACAGGGTATTACTTAATTAAAAAATTGTAATACCTACAAGGTTACAGAGCAATCGATAGCCTTGGCTAAATGTCAGTTCGACATAAGGGAAGGGTTATTTCCGTTGCGCTGAATCGGGTATAGGATGAGTTTGTTCACAGGGTTATGTCGAACTGAGGTGCCATCCATATTTTGCCGGATACACTATGCTTAATCCGGCCTACGGCGCTTTTTGAAATGTCCCACGAGGCCATTTGCATCGAAATCCGAGAAGCTAGGATACAAGAGTTTGACCTTTGTTCTGTTTAAAGTTGAAAAATGGGAAAAAAGAAAACGACGGTTTACCTGGATGAAGATCTTCTGCGGGCGACCAAGGTCATCAAGAACGAAATGGCAAGCGGGCGCTACGGTTCCGCCAGTGAAGTCGTGCGCGATGCGCTGCGCTTGCTGGAAGAGAGGAGAAGCAAGCTGGACGCGCTGCGGGCATACTTAGGGCAAGGGGAGGCGCAGGCGCAGTGCGGTGAGTTTGTCGAAAACTATTCCATTGAGGCGGTAATCTCCGAGTTAGATCGGGAAATCTGATGTCCGGTTACAGGATTACACCACGGGCGAAAGCGGATTTGAAAAATATCGGGCGCTAGAGATGGAGAAAATGGAACTTATTGCCAGAACCGCTTGATAGGGTAAGCATCTAAGTGATTATCGGCGCTTAGGAGTGGCAGGTTTTCGGCTAGGCTTTGCGCAACCAGCAGCCTGTCGAAGGGGTCTCGGTGGTGAAAGGGAAGCCGTGCTAACTTCAATGCATGCCCTATTTCAATGGGTAGCAGGTGAATTCCATTTAATCTCAGTTCGCGGGGCAAGAGATCTTCAATGGGCTCCATGAACTCTAGACGCCCTAGGCTGGTTTTGATTGCTATTTCCCAGACGCTAGCCATACTCAGAAAAAGTTGGTTTTCTTCATCCAGAAAGAGGCGGCGTGCGGTTGGTGAAAGTCTGGGATCTTCCGTCAGGAGCCATAAAAAGACATGGGTATCTAGCAGAGTTCGCACTACATATAATCCTCGAGATCCTCAATGGGGGCATCGAAATCAGGATGGATGCGAATGAGTCCCCGCGCCCTTCCAAGGCGGCGTTTGGGCTTTTGTTCCTCGAACAAGACGAGCTTGGCGATAGGCTGATTGTCTTTGGCGATGACCACTTCTTCCCCCTCCAGGACCTTTTGGAGTAACTTTGAAAGATGGGTTTTGGCTTCGTGTATGTTAACTTGAATCATGCAGGGAACTTCACCAGACTGTGCTTAGTCATATTAGTTAGCTAATAGGGTTTCGTCAAGCCATTACCCGAGTTTTGGTGCTTCTTGGGTGTTGATGCGCTGCATCAAGAGGGATTTGACGGCCCCACGTCATAAAATTGAATCGGCGAGAATCCTTATATTGAATTTTCCAGTTCATTTAGATCTTTGGAGTCTCTTTGGGAGTAGCTTTTTGGCGGCAACGTTGCTGCCAGGAGGCTCAGAGGTGGTTTTTGCCTTATTGGCAGCACAAAATGTCCATTCTCCTTCGTTGTTGATTGGGGTAGCCACTCTCGGCAACACTTTGGGGGGCATGGTGACCCTGGGGATGGGCCGGCTCCTGGCGCGACGCTATCCCATGCGGGCGTTGGAGAAACCTTCCCACCAGCGGGCTTCCCGCTGGCTTCATAAATATGGCCCTCTCAGCTTACTTTGGTCTTGGGTCCCTGTGATTGGCGATCCGCTATGTTTTGTCGCCGGCTGGCTGCGCTTAAATTTTCTTCTGGCACTCGTTTTCATTACTATGGGGAAGTGTGCCCGCTATGCAGCGTTGTGGAGTGTGACAGGTTAAATGGATGGTGTTTGATGCCTGTTGTGTAGTGGGCAGCTACTCTCATTCAGATTAATTTCATGTTCAGGAATTATCTTCAGTGCTAAGGTCAATATTTCCCCCTCCCCCTAACCCCCTCCCTCCAAGGGAGGGGGGATAAGAAGGAGGCCTCTGTTCCGGAAATCGTTTAAATAAGAAAGCAGATAGATTTAGCCGCCCTCCGCCTCCCCTTCGTAGCTTGCAGAGAATCCAAAGTTGAAAATTAGTAAATTAAGAATAATGGGTGGGAAAGCCGGATGCAGGCATGGAGGGTGTTAATTATAGCGTTTTCCGAATAAACGAGATAGGAATATTGATTTAGCAGGACCTTAATTTTTCAATCTGACCGTATCTTTCCTCTAAGGGAAATGCTATGCCTATTAAGGGTATAAAGCTTCGCCCCATAGGGTGGAGCGTATTGCGATGTATGGCTGACTACTACAGGAGTAAGACCATAATGAAGGGCAATAAATTAACCTCCCTGGCTGCTTTCGTTGGTCTGGCAACCTTGGGTATGGGGTCCCAGTCCTATGGACAGCAATCTACCCGGGGGGCTGAAAATTTTCTCACCATAGAGCAAATCATTGAAAAGGTCCGAGCTGACTATCCTGGTGAAATCATTGAGGTTGAGCGAGAAAAAGAGGAAGGGAAAATGGTCTGGGAAGTCAAGGTTAAGGACAAGGATGGCAAGGAGTGGGAAATTTATTACGACGCTTCTACCGGTAAGAAGCTAAAATCAGAACCGGAATCCTAAATCGATTGGCCGGTCGGTTCAGGGAGCCGACCGGCTTGATTATTATTCCCCCTCAGCATCAAGGCTCAATCGTTGTCCATCGTCCTTGCCACACAGCCCACCCTTTGAATAGCGCCTTGGCATAGGTGGTGACGTTGATGGCCCACCAGATCCCAGAGGCTTCAAAGCCCAGGGGAAAAGCAAATAACCAAGCCAGTGGGACTCGAATCAGGTTGAAAGGGGTGCTGTACCAAAATACCGTCCGAGTATCGCCGGCGCCGGCGAGAATACCTTCACTCAAAGCTTCCCAGGCCAAAAAAAGTTGAGAGGCGGCCAGGATCACCGCATACTCCGTTGCCGCCCGATGAACGGCGATGTCGTCGGTAAAAAGGGCGGTCAGTGCTTCACCCGCAAAGAAAAATATTAGGGAAGCCGCGAGGCCCAGTAGGGTGGCGAGGGGCAGCGCCGTGTGGAAGGTTCGGCGGGCAAGATCGGGCCGGTGGGCTCCCAGGTACCGGCCGGCGAGAGAGGCGGCGCCGAGGGAGAGTCCATGGAAGAGGGGCCAAGTGCACCCCTCCAGGGCAGAAAAGCCAATCCCTAGAGTCGCGTTGACATGAGTCCCCAGTGGCGAGACGGAAGTTTTCAGCAGTCCCCAATAGACAATGGCAAAAAAGGCCGTTCCTAGCGCCATGGGGGTGCCGATGCGCATGATCCGGCGAAGCTGTCCTCGGGGTTTGAGATCTTCGAAGGTTAATCCTGTCATCCGCTTGAGCACTATCAAGCCAATGCCAACCCCAATGCCACGGGCAATATTGGAAGCTAGGGCGGCACCGATAATGCCAAGTCCCGCCTCATGGATGAGAAGGGGGGTCAAGAGGATATTCAGGCCGAGGGAGAGGGTATGGAGTAGCAATGGTGGTCGGGCCGAGCCCATGCTAATAAAAGTTTGGTCGACTAAGGGGGTCAGCACCAGGGGCAGTACCGTTAGAAAAAGGGTACGAAGATAGCGAGTGCAATCGATGGCTGATTGGCCCTCAAGACCCAAGGTATGGGTAATCATCGGTGCCCCCAGGGTCCCCAGGATCATTAAAAGCATGGTCAGGAGGAGGGCGCCGTAGATGGCTTCGCCGAGCAATGTTCGACGAGCTAGCGGATCGTTGGCACCCGTCGCCCGGGCGATAAGAGGACCCGCCCCTGCCGCAAACACCTCAAAGGTGGCATAGGTAAAAATAAGAACAAAGGCAGAGGAGCCGATGGCTGCTTGAGCCTCAACGGACACGTCTTGAATAAAGTATTGGTCAACGATCCGAAAACCGTTGGTGAGAAAAGCGAAAACAGCACTGGGAATGGCAAGAGCAAGAAGCGGTCGAAGACCGATAGGAGGAAGGAACTCTAGGGGCTGTTGCGCCGAGTCCGCGTGCTTTGCCACCGCCATGATTGTTTATCGTGACTAGGGAGTGGGTAGGGTGTAAGGAGAGATAACGTTACCACAACCTAACCCACGAACCAACTGAGAGAAGAATAAAAGGCTCCTTTTAAACAAAGATGAGGGCCAAAAAGCCCTCATCGATTGCTTAAGTAATTAAATCATCGCCATCAGCAGGAATTTATTCTGAACCTGCTCTTCTTTTGTGTAGTTCAACACGGCGATTCTGAGCTCGGCCTTCTTTGGTGCTATTGGTGGCAATGGGGCGTTTTTCCCCATATCCTACCGCTTTCAACCTCGACTGCTCGACGCCCTGGGAGACTAGGTAGTTCATGGCCGATTCAGCGCGCAATTGGGAAAGGCGCTGGTTATAGGCTGCACTGCCAATACTGTCGGTATAGCCCTCAATGATGACCTCAATATCGGGATTAGCTTGGAGAGATTCTGCAACCTGATTTAGGATTTTCTCCGCCTCTGGAGCAAGGGCAGCGGAATCAAATGCAAAATGGACTCCTTTGAGCACCACTGGTTGAGAGCAACCCATTTCGTCCACTTCAACGCCAGCCGGGGTATTGGGGCATTGATCGACATCATCAGGCACCCCATCGCCGTCGCTATCTTCGACCTCCTTTTCTAAGGAGCAGCCTGCGCTGTCTACCTCCACGCCTGCCGGGGTATCGGGGCATTGGTCCAGATAATCCGGTACCCCATCGCCATCACTGTCTAGGGGGCAGCCTGCATTGTCTACCTTCACCCCTACTGGAGTATCAGGACATTGGTCAAGATAGTCTGGGGCGCCATCATTGTCGCTGTCTACCGGGCAGCCCACCTGGTCTACTTCAGCGCCAGCAGGCGTACCGGGACATTGATCACTATCGTCTGGCACCCCATCCTTATCGCTATCTGGAATAAAGGGATTGGATCGGCAGATAACGCCGGTGACCACCCGGCCATCAGGCATTTGCTCTCCTGCAGCCTCCATGACAGCACAGGGTGGCCAGCCCTCATAGGGTGCATATAGGGGTTGATCGTTGGATTGTGCTGATGCGTAAGTGGTAAACAATATTGGCACAACCGTTGCAAAGGTTGCGATGATTTTTTTATTATTCATACTTTCCTCCCTTAACTTTTGTTGCCAAGAATCATTCAAAGCGTTACCTAATTGCTAAATTCTAGTCTAGTTCAAATAACATACATAGGCTATTCAATATCAATAACAAATTGTTATAGCTAAAACGTTAGCAGCGGGTGGAAAACTTCGAAGGAGTGCAGGGATGCACGGCATTCCCCTAGCGCACGCGGTTGTATTTTAAGTTTTAAGTTTTAAGTGCTAAGAAAAAAAGGCTTAAGCCTTGCCTCCTCGGGGGCAAGGCGCAGACTCATCCCCTTTATAGGGGGAATACAAAACCACCTGCTCTGCGGGTAGATTCTTTGTTTCATAGGCACTTACTTTATATCGTACTTTGATTAACGGGTATTAGCTCTCAACACTTAAAAACCTAAAGCTTAAAACTTAAAACTCAGGAGAAAGAGAGTTTAACGAACAACAGCGGATTTCGCGGCATTCAATCCATCCCTGAAGACTCCCCCAACCTTTTACTGCTGTGGCATGGAAGTGATGAGTGGTCCAAGGCCTGTAAAGAAGCTACCCAACTAGTCTGCTACTAAAGCTTCTATTTGCTGTTCAATTGTGGCCAAAGATTTTTTCATGACGGTGGCTATATCCAGGTAGGCTTGGCGGCACTTGGGTGTTGATTTGTCTTTTTCTTCTAAAAATGCCAGATATTGATCGGAAACTTCCTTTGGCAGCATGATCATGATGTCCGAGGTCATCTCAGCAGGATAACTATTCCGTGCCATTGCCTTTGAAAGCTGTTCCAGCGTTTCCCTAAACCGCTGCTCGAGTTTATCTCGCTCAGTTTTCAGGTGCATGAGCTTGGTTTCACGTCGCCATCGTAAATGATCGGCAATAATGGTTGTTACGGGTGCAATGCTTGCTATCAGGCCACCGATAAGAACCCCGATAAAAATATCCATGAGTACTCAATCCTATTCGATAAATCCCATTAAAAAAGAAGGGAAAATTTGATCTCAGGTAGATTTTGCAGCTAGTGGGCAAAAATAGTCGGCGTGTTTTATTATTTTTTAATTTTCAAAAAATTTATTGGGCATCACGCCACTTTCGTTTTCAAGGGAAGGCTTATTGCCAAGCTTTTTTATCTCCTCCTCTCTGGTGGAGATTGCAAGGAGGAGGCTTCTACACCAAAGCACTGGGCAACAGCCAATTCGTTACCTTGTTTGATGGTTTGATATTTGTCCCAGAAGAAAGCATCTATCCTGCGTAAGGACTTGGGTGTATTCGCCTTACGGTAACGACTCAGGTGTCTAGGCCCTCCATTATAGGCAGCGTAGGCCGCCCGGGCTAGGTTATGGAAATTATCTGTTTTTTTATGTTCGCCTTTTCTAATAGCGTAATCGACAAGATAATGCATCAAGATTTCGCCACCCGCTTTGGTGTTGTAGGCAATGTTCTCATTCAAACTGTTAACGTCGTAAAAACCTCGCCAAACATTTTGGTTGACCTGCATCAAACCTACGGAGCCGGCATGAGAGCGAAGCGGTTGGATGCTGTCTCCTTGCTTGATAAATTGGCGCCAACAGCTTTCTTGCCAAGCGGTAGCGAGCAGGAGCCAGCGATATAATGATTGAGTTTGGGGTTCTAATTGGCGCCTGTGGAGTAAATGGCTGGTGGTTTGATCCAAAAGTTGGTGGGCTATGGGTAAATAGGCATCAATATCGCGGGAGGTGGGTGCCCATTGGTTTAGCCGGGCAATCAGTGACCGATCAATGTCATTGGCAGCCCAAGCGCTTCGCCAAAACCACCGGCTTAAACCAAGATCTGGGTTTTCCTTGGGTAGGGATAGAGGGGGACCTAGCCCGAATGATCGACGTAGACTGGGATCGACTTCAAAACCGTAGGAGAGGGGATCCTGTTTCTCTTGGGGAGCAATTGTCCGTGCTAGCCGGCGCAGTCCGTCGGTGGAAATGTCAAGGCCGGAGAGAGGGCGAAGTTGATCGATGGTTTGTAGGGCATCGCTGGCGGTAATAAAGGTCAGGTAACGCAGGGCTCTTTCATTGGACATATTGAGGCTTAGGCGGCGCAATACCGGGGCCAAGCGCTTCCAGGTGCTTAGAAATAGAGCACGGATGGGATCAGGCGTTCCTGGAGTCGGAGAAGCGAGGGCCTTCCCGATATCATGACGGGCATCCAGCAAGATTTCCAGGAGAAGCAGTCGAAACTCTTCTAACTTACTTTCGGCCGCTGCGTGTTTGATGACAAAAGTGAGAAATGCATCCCAGTGTCGCCAGGCCGTTTCCCAGCGTTGTAATTCTTCAGGCGAGAGGGCAGGTTCGGGAGGTGGAGGTGTTTGGGGATAGCTGAGATTCGGGAGCGCAAAACGCAATGTGACCCTCATACCGGTCTGGGTCGTTTGTGCTTCGGTAAGCGTGAGCGAGTGAAGCGCGGTTTGAACCTGGGCTCGATCTTGCCGGGGTAAAATGAGGGGTAACAGGTTCCGTAGCTTTGCCAATAGGGGGTGAAGGTTAATCTGCACCTGGGAAAGCTTGGGGTGGACATATTTTTTGACTCCATCCCATAGCTTACCTGTGGTGAGATTTTTACCCCCTTGAAGATTGTAAATATTTGATTTAACGGTTCGGAAGTGGACTGTAGCCAATTGGGGCCCAAGCACGGGCTGTTGGAAGACCTCAATCATCCCTTGCCAATTTAGGAAGGGAATGCAGCGATTGCCGATAGGGGTTCCAATCTTAGCTTTTCCTTCACTAATCAGGCGAATATGTGGGCCCACACTGCTGATTTGAGGATTAAAAAGTACCAGAGAGTTGCATCTGCTACCCTCATCCCACATCTGTGCCGTATGCTGGGGGCCAGTATACACTTGCCTAAGGAGAATTTGACGGAGAAACTCGTTATGCAGTTGTAAGGGGACCTGGATTTCACGGGCATTGCTCCCCAGGGATAGCCCGAGCAGCCCAATCATAAGACCTGTAGCAAGCCATTTTTTCATTTGGATGGTTTGATGAAGGGAACAAGAATAATCAAGTTGCTATTTTAATGAATTTTTTTTCTAAACTTAAGCAGAATCCTGGGGTATCCTACTCCATGCTGCTATTGTTAGCTGGGCTGATTGCTGGTGTACGGCCTAAAATTTGCTATCTTTAGCATTTTATAGAAGGAATGTTCAGTCGCTCGGCAAAAGTTTTGAGGGGAGGTTTTTCTTGGCCCAGCCAGCAATATTTCTTCGTGCCCCCAGCGCCCGCTATGGGCAGAGCTGGAGGGGCAGTTGCGCAGAGCGAGACCGACCCTATTCTTCTTAAAACGTTTGCCTAGATACTAACTACCGCTAAGAGTTCGATAAAAGGAGTAAAAATGGTTAATAATAAAGCGCCTAACCCACTGGGGCTCATTATTTTATTGTCTTTTCTGGCCTTTGGTGCCACTTCGCCGGCTGTGGCGGAAGAAGGTTATGGAGAGAGGGTAGGGGAAAAACTGGGGCGTGGATTAGTCAATGTGGTAACTGGTTGGGTGGAAATCCCCAAAAATATGGTGAATACCAGCCAGGATAGTAATGTGGGTATTGGGGTCACCTGGGGATTGGTGAAAGGCATTGGCCATACCCTGGGGCGTACCCTCGTAGGGGCAGGGGAGTTAGCCACCTTTTTCGTGCCGACTTCTGAAATTATCCATCCTCCCTATATCTTTGAGGATTTTTATCGGGATACGACTTACGGCGTGGCCCAGTAAGTTTTGTTTGCCGGATGGGTACAAGGCGTCTTGTCTGGCCTGCGGGCTTCTTTGCTTGGTTATCGCATCGGTCCAATGGCCATTAAATTTCCTTTAGAGGGTGTTTTCGCAGGTCAGAGGGGATACGGCGGGTGTTGACCGAGCCCTTGTTAAACAAAACCGTTTGATTCCCCCATCCGTCCCATCCTAGCCGAGCACGTCGTGCAAACATTTCTAGATAGGGACCATCGGTTAATTGTTCGATGCGCTGATAGGTCTCATCCGGTTTGCGACTATGTTCCCGCCGTGGGGAAATGATCAGGCGGCGTACGTTGGAAGATTTCCGTTTGGGCTGGCCCTTTGTCGCCAACAAGCACATTTCCGGGTTGGCCCGGGTCCAGAAGCCTAAACCCGTAAAAAAATCCTTTTCGGAGAGTTGGCTGATCTGGGCTGACTTGTTGAGCTTCATCCAATAAAAGCCCACCGTTTTATAGGTGAATCCCCAGGCCTGGATCACTTCCATGGCCCGGGGAAGCAGCGGGTCGGTTACCCAAAGAAAGAGCAGGGCATCAGGGGTCGTCCATTCGTTAACGGGAATACGGCAGATTTCTTCAATGGACAGACAGTCATAATGGGCTTCCGCGCTGCGGCCAATGCCTTTTTTGGAATAGGTTTTAAATGTCCAAGGTGGATCGGCATAGATGACCCTATATTTTTTTGGGGGGGCGACCAAACCGGAAGCCATCTATTTCCTCCCAGAAATTGTGGTTTATACTTTTTATTTCAGAATAAATGAAATAGCAGGCTGAAGGCCCGTTAATGATTGAGTTAATCCCACTTTAAGGCACCCCCGGTTTGATATTCCGTCACCCGAGTTTCAAAGAAATTCTTTTCTTTTTTGAGGTCTAGGATCTCGGACATCCAGGGAAAGGGGTTGCTGGCGCCAGGATACTGTTCCGGCAGCCCGATTTGGGCGCAGCGGCGATTGGCAATAAATTTAAGGTATTCGTCAAACATGGGGGCATTCAGGCCTAGTACGCCACGGGGCATGGTGTCATAAGCGTATTGGGTTTCTAGACTCACGGCCTCTCGGATCATTTGGAGGGTTTCTTGTTTGAAGGAGTCGGTCCACAGATGAGGGTTTTCAATCTTGATCTGATTGATGACATCAATGCCGAAGTTCATGTGCATGGATTCATCGCGCATGATGTATTGGAATTGTTCAGCCGTGCCGGTCATTTTGTTGCGGCGGCCCATGGAGAGAATCTGGACGAAGCCTACATAAAAGAAGATGCCTTCGAAGATCACATAAAAGGCGATGAGTTCCCGCAATAATTTCTGATCATTTTCGTCGGTACCGGTGTGGAACTGGGGATCGGCCAAGTACTGAGTGAAGGGCAGGGCCCATTCGGCTTTACGGGCCACGGCCGGCACTTCCCGGTACATGTTGAAAATTTCCCCTTCGTCCAATCCCAGGGACTCCACGCAGTACTGGTAGGCATGGGTGTGCACCGCTTCCTCGAAAGCCTGACGCAGCAGGTACTGGCGGCATTCGGGATTAGTAATATGCCGGTAGACCGCCAATACCAGATTGTTGGCGACCAAGGAGTCGGCGGTGACGAAAAAACCGAGATTGCGTTTGATGATGGTGCGCTCATCTTCGGTTAATCCATCGGCGCTTTTCCATAAGGCAATATCCGCGTTCATGTTAATTTCTTGCGGCATCCAGTGGTTGGCGCAGCCATTGAGGTATTTTTCCCAGGCCCAGTGGTATTTAAAAGGCACTAGCTGGTTCAGATCCGCCCGGCAGTTGATGATGCGTTTATCATCCACCTGAATCCGGGCCGCACCCATTTCAATGTCTTCAATTCCCAGAACGCCGGTGCCGGCCTCGGCCCCAGCGGTCGTGGCTGTAGGGGAATCTGGATGGTCCGTCAGCAATGTTTCATTTGAGTTATCTTGTGTCTCCTCTATCTCCTCCCTCCCCTCATTGGAGTACGCGCTGATGGGAGGCAATTTTTGCGGTTTGGTTTTTTGGCTATCAACGCCTGTAAGTGGGTCATCCCAATTCAGCATCCTTGATCTCCTCATTATTAGCTAAAGTTTTTGACTACTCCCAATTCCCATAGCAAGTAGCGTGCGCTGCGCGCACGAAGAAGCTACGTCTACTGGCAAGCTTCACAGTCCGGGTCCAGGATAGAGCAAGCTTGGGCTTCTGCTTCCGGCTCTTGGGGGTAACCGGACTGGACCGCATTGAGTGTGTTGATCTGATCCGAGGTCATGGTGCTTTTCTCCACGTGGGTCGCGCCGAGGGAGCGCAGATAATAAGTCGTTTTGAGGCCCCGGACCCAGGCAAGCTTATAGAGATTGTCGAGTTTTTTACCGTTGGGCTCGGCCATATAAAGGTTGAGGCTCTGAGCCTGATCGAGCCACTTTTGGCGACGGGAGGCGGCTTCCACCAGCCAGCGGGGATCGATCTCAAAGGCGGTGGCATAGAGGGTTTTGAGATCTTCCGGTATGCGGTCGATGGGCTGGGCGCTGCCGTCAAAGTATTTCAGATCGTTAACCATCACTTCGTCCCATAAATCCCGGGCTTTAAGATCCTGGACCAGGTAGGGGTTAATCACCGTAAATTCGCCTGAGAGGTTGGATTTCACGAACAGATTTTGGTAAGTGGGCTCGATGGACTGGCTGACGCCGCAGATATTAGAAATCGTCGCTGTGGGCGCAATAGCCATGCAGTTGGAGTTACGCATGCCCACGGTTTTAACCTGTTCCCGCAGGCTGTCCCAGTCTAAGGTTTGGGTGCGGTCTTGTTGCAGGTAGCCGCCGCGGCCTTGTTCTAGCAAACCGATGGAATCAATGGGTAAAATCCCTTTGCTCCAGAGGGAACCTTCAAAAGTGCAGTACTTGCCCCGTTCCGCAGCGAGGTTGCTGGAGGCCTTGATAGCATAGTAGCTGATAGCCTCCATGGAACGGTCGGCAAACTCCACGGCGGCTTCCGCAGCATAGGGGAGGCGGAGTTTGTAGAGGGCATCCTGGAAGCCCATGAGGCCTAGACCTACGGGCCGATGGCGGAGGTTGGAACGCCGCGCCGTGGGCACGCTGTAATAATTATAATCGATGACATTGTCCAACATGCGCATGGCGGTGGTGATGGTTTTCTCCAGCTTGGGAAGGTTAAGGCCATTCTCATCCAGATGTTGGGGGAGATTGATTGACCCTAAGTTGCATACCGCTATTTCCTCATCTGAGGTATTCAAGGTGATCTCGGTGCACAAGTTTGAGGAATGGACCACGCCAGCATGCTGCTGGGGCGAGCGCAGGTTACAGGGGTCCTTAAAGGTGATCCAAGGATGTCCCGTCTCAAACAGCATGGAGAGCATTTTGCGCCACAGGTCCACGGCCCGTTGCTTTTTAAAGTTCTTGATTTCGCCGCAGGCCGCTTTTTCCTCGTAGCGAAGATAGGCTGCTTCAAAAGCTTGGCCCACCAGGTCATGGAGATCCGGGGTTTCATCGGGCGAAAAAAGAGTCCATTCCCCGTCTTCGGCCACCCGCTTCATGAACAGGTCCGGCACCCAGTTGGCGGTATTCATATCGTGGGTGCGGCGGCGGTCGTCGCCGGTATTCTTGCGCAACTCTAGGAATTCTTCGATATCAATATGCCAGGTTTCCAGATAGGCGCAGACCGCGCCCTTCCGCTTCCCTCCTTGGTTCACCGCCACTGCGGTATCATTGGCCACCTTTAAAAAGGGCACCACGCCCTGGGATTTGCCGTTGGTCCCTTTAATGTGGGCGCCCATCCCCCGAACCCGAGACCAATCGTTGCCCAACCCGCCCGCATATTTGGACAGCAGGGCATTGTCCTTGATGGCGCTGTAAATCCCATCCAGGTCATCGGACACTGTGGTCAAATAACAGGAGGAGAGCTGAGGCCGCAGGGAACCTGAGTTGAACAGGGTGGGGGTGCTGCTCATAAAATCAAAGGAGGACAGCAGCTCATAAAACTCAATGGCCCGTTCTTCCCGTTCAATTTCGTTGATCGCCAGCCCCATGGCCACCCGCATAAAAAAGGCCTGGGGCAATTCAAAGCGAATCCCCCCCGAGTGGATAAAATAGCGGTCATAGAGGGTCTGCAGACCTAGGTAGGTGAACTCAAAGTCCCGTTCTGGCCGTAAGGCCTGACCTAGACGGGTCAGATCGTATTGGGTTAATCGTGTGTCAATCAGTTGTAAATCAGCGCCTTGCTTGATATAGGCGGCAAAGTATTCCGGATAGCGCTCCGCCATTTCCCCTTGAGTGGCATGGGTTTCAGCGCCATGGATAAAGGAAAGAGCTTCTCGGCGCAGGCTGTCCAGCAATAGGCGAGCGGCCACGTAGCTGTAATGGGGCTCTTTCTCGATGAAGGTGCGGGCGCTCATGATGAGTGCCCTTTCCACATCCTGTTCGGCGACCCCGTCAAAGAGGTTACGCAAGGTCTCGTTGAGAACCGCCTGGGGCTGGGTTTCAGGCAATGCCTGGCAGGCTTCTTCTCCAATTCGAGTCAGCCGGGCTTTATCCAAGGGTACGACACGGCCGTCAGCTAAGGTCACCTGGAGAGGAGGTTCGGCAGCCTTTTTCTTCGTCTTGGCCGCGGCTTGGGCCCTTTCCCGGGTTCTTTCCTCCCGGTATAGCACGTAGGCCCGTGCTATTTTGTGGTATCCCCCCCGCATCAGGGCCAGCTCCACCTGATCCTGAATGTCTTCGATGTGGACGGTGCCGCCCGTTTCCAAACGGCGGGTGCAGGCTTCCACCACTTGGGCCGTCAGAGCTTCTACCGTCTGATGGATGCGTTTGCTCGTGGCGGCGCTGCTGCCCTCCACTGCCAGGAAGGCTTTAGTCATGGCGACGGCGATCTTGCTGGGATCAAAGCCGGTAACTTTGCCGTTGCGGCGAATCACTCGATATTGACCGGGAGCCGTGGTCCTGAGGGAAGGGTCGAGGGTTTCAGAATCAGGAGTCTGCTCCCGGTCATGGAGAATGGCGGACGATTCTGTTTTCATGGCAGACTCTTGCTTATACTAAATAGAGGTTTTGGGTTATTTTTTAGCCAGTGCATAACCACAAGAAACTGTGGTCGATTCCCTTTTGAGACACAACATAGGGTGTTTTTTAGGGAAGCGCAAGAGGGAATTGAGGGGGCTTTGCAGGGTTCCTTGTGGATAAGTGGCGCAACAGCCGATGGGATGGGTATTCCTAAAAAAGGGTTAAATTTTGACGGCCATTGGCAAGAAGGAAGATGAGCGGGTTTTGCAGCAAAAAACGCCCCTCTCTATCCTCTTGTGAGCGGAAAAGGTTGGTGATAATTCGAGGGGATGAGTTTCCCTTTCAGAGGGATTTAACCGCCGCGAGCACTTCTGCCACGTGCCCCTCCACCTTTACCTTACGCCACTCTTTTCGCAGAACTCCTTCTTTATCAATGAGAAAGGTGCTGCGTTCTATCCCTTTGACATCCTTGCCAAACATTTTCTTGGGTTTGATCACGTCAAACCGTTGGCAAACTGTTTCGTTTGGGTCTGATAGAAGTTCGAAAGGAAAATCCTGTTTTGCCTTAAAGTTTTCATGGGATTTCAGAGTATCCCGAGAAAGGCCAAGGATGACCGTATCGAGACGCTCGAATTCTGCATGGAAATCCTGGAAATCTTGTCCTTCCCGGGTACAACCCGGGGTGTCGTCCTTGGGGTAAAAATAAAGGACCACATTCTGACCTTGTAAGTGTGATAGCTTTACGGTTTGCCCTGAGGTGGCAGAGAGTTCAAAATCAGGGACTGTTTTTCCTACAGTGACTTCGCTCATGGAAATTCGCCTCAGATATCAGCGGCCTCGGATAGGTTCTAAGATCGCATCTAAGTTTAAATTATCACACAATTCCATAAACTGCTCTCTTAGAATCGCGATAGATAAATCAACGGGTAAGTGTATAATGAAGCTTACCGAAAATAAAGGTGCTCCGGTGTGGAGTGCTGGGTAGCGACGGGTGCTGAGCTCTTCAATGGTAATATTGCGGCTGGCAAAGAAATAGGCAAGTTCATGGACAATGTTGGGTTGGTCCAGGGATATGGCCTCTACGGCATAGGGCATAAGTTTGTGGTTGCTGGGACGGGATTCGGTGCGCTTGCTGAGCACAGCCAAGTCGAGGCGTTGCTTCAAGGCAGGGAGCATTGCTTCTAGCTTGGCCACAGCGCTCCAACTGCCAGAGGCGATTAGCAATATGGCGAATTCCGCTCCGAGTAGGACCATTCGGCTGTCTTCGATGTGGCAACCGCTATCGAGTATGGTTCCACTTAATTCTTTCAACAGACCGGGCCGGTCGCGTCCTATCGCCGAGATCACCAAATGTTGCTGCATCGCGTTTTCTATCTTGCCCATTCAGAGGAATAGGGCAATTAGCTTAGCCGATTACGCTGCACTCGTCACCGATCGAGCTTGTTTGTCGGCGAATGGCGACAGAGCCTTGTCATTCATAAAGACCGTGCGTACTATGCGCGATTAATCACTTATCATTTATGGGAATAGCACTATGTTTCATGGCAGCATGGTTGCTTTAGTTACACCGATGCATCCCGACGGCACCCTAGACTGGGAGAGCTTACGTCGGTTGGTTGGTTTCCATATAGAAAACAGTACTGATGCTATTGTGGCGGTAGGGACTACCGGCGAATCGCCTACCCTAGATGTGAAGGAGCATATCCGGGTTATCCGCGAGGTAGTGGATCAGGCCCATGGGCGGGTGCCGGTAATCGCGGGAACAGGCGCGAATTGTACCCGTGAAGCTGAGGAACTTACCCGCGCAGCTTTAGAGGCTGGTGCTGATGCTTGTTTATTGGTGACTCCTTATTACAATAGGCCGACCCAGGAAGGTTTATATCTCCATTTTAAAGCGATTGCCGAGGCCGTTCCTATTCCCCAGATCCTTTATAATGTGCCTAGCCGGACGGCTTGTGATTTATTGCCGGAGACGGTAGCCCGTTTAGCGGGTATCTCCAATATTATTGGCATCAAGGAAGCCACGGGAGATGTGGCCCGGGGGCGCCAGATTCTAGAACTGTGCGGTGAAAAACTTGATCTCTATAGTGGGGATGATGATGTCGCCATGGAGTACATGCTAATGGGAGGCCGGGGAACCATTTCAGTCACCGCTAATGTGATACCTAAGGTAGTCCATGAACTGTGTACCGCGGCGCTACGGCAGGATCGAGAAGCTGCGGAGGTCATCAATGCTAGGCTGGACCCCTTCTATACTGTTCTGTTCTCTGAAGCGAATCCAATTCCTGTAAAATGGGCTTTATATGAGATGGGTCTTATTGCTGAAGGTATCCGTTTACCTTTGACCGTTTTGTCTGAATATTATCGTGAACCGCTACGACAAGCGTTGCGCCAAGCGCAGATTCTACAGTGAAGTTATAAATTACTGACTATGTGTCTAAGCATATGGAGATGTATCGCTCTTTTGGGCGTGGTCACTGTGGCGTTTGGTGGCTGCAGTGCCTTTTCTGCACTAGATGAAGTGGTGCCAGATAATACTAAGGAGTACCGCAAGGCTGAAACCTTACCGCCTTTAGATATTCCCCCTGATCTGAGCGCGGATGCCATTCGTGATGATGTGATGGATGACAGTGGCGGTACGGCGACTTATTTAGAATATCAGGAACAAGCCCGTAACCCGCTGATGGATATCTATGGGATTGAGGCAGATAGGAAACCCCGCTTGGAAGGGGAGGGGGAGCGACAGCGATTAGTGGTGCCGGGAAATCAGGAGCAGGTGTGGGAGCGGGTACGCAACTTTTGGCTTGAAAATGGCCTAGAAATCAAAGCGGAGGATATCCGCATTGGTTTTATGGATGCTATCGGGCCTTCTGAGCAGGACAATTACCGGATACGGATTGAGCGGGGAGAAATGCCCCAGTCTACCGTTGTTTTTTTAAAGCAGCATACGGCTACACCTGATCCCAGGCAGGAAGAAACCATACTTCGGAAATTAGCTGAGTATCTAGGAGCACTGCATGCCCAGGATCTAGCCCGGGTTGAGAAGGGGGGGCAGCAAACTGTTGCCAGCGCTAGCCGCGTTAGCATGCTTGATGGGGGCGCGGCTATGCAGATGGCCCAAGATTTTTCTCGCGCTTGGCACCGGTTGGGATTAGTGCTGGATCGCAAAGGTTTTGCGGTAGAAGATCGGAACCGTTCCCGAGGTATTTATTATATCCGTTATGAGGATCCTTTTAGGCAGCAACAGGAAGAGGATTCGGGATGGCTCTCGAAGTTGGCCTTTTGGGAGACAACGGGAGAGGAAGATGAGCAAGGCCGCTATCAGATTAAGCTGATCTCAGATGGCGCCGTCACCCGGGTGATTATCCTGGATGCGGAAGGGCAGCGTGACGAGTCAGAAACAGCCAAGCGCTTATTATCCTTGTTAGGTGAGCAGTTGACTGAATAAAAAGGGAAATTCATGTCAACAGAGAAACAATCTGAACTATATTCGGGCAAGGCTAAGACAGTTTATACGACAGCTGACCCTGCCCGGTTGATTTTGCATTTTCGTGATGACACTTCAGCCTTTGATGGCCAGAAGATTGAGCAATTCAGCCGCAAGGGAGAAATCAATAACAAGTTTAACGCCTTTATTATGGAAAAGTTGGCGGCGGCGGGTATTCCGACCCATTTTGAGCGTCTTCTGAGCGCGCAAGAATCACTGGTTAAGCATTTAGAGATG
Organism: Nitrosococcus wardiae; assembly: GCF_004421105.1. NCBI lineage: Bacteria > Pseudomonadati > Pseudomonadota > Gammaproteobacteria > Chromatiales > Chromatiaceae > Nitrosococcus > Nitrosococcus wardiae. Next base: position 211,478 of record NZ_CP038033.1, on the reverse strand, counting down.
TTTCCCATTGAATGTGTGGTGCGCAATATTTCCACGGGCAGCCTGTGCCGGCGGTTGGGGGTGCAAGAGGGGCTAGATTTAGAGCCGCCTGTGTTTGAATTCTTTCTTAAAAATGATGCGCTCCACGATCCGATGATTAACGAGTATCATATCTGCACGTTCGGTTGGGCCTCCATGGAGCAGGTCGAACGGATGAAAGAATATACCTTTAAAATCAATGGTATTTTAAAGTCATTGTTCTTGGATGCAGGCTTGCTGTTAGTCGATTACAAGCTAGAGTTCGGGGATTTCCGGGGTCAGGTCGTATTAGGTGACGAGTTTACCCTCGATGGTTGCCGCCTGTGGGATGTGAAAACTCGGGAGAAAATGGATAAGGACCGCTTTCGTCAGGGGTTAGGGGGCGTTGTCGAAGCCTATGAAGAGGTGGCTCGGCGCTTGGGTACGCCCTTGTGAGCCTGGAGGTGGAACCCCTTTGCCTCTTTTGGGAGAACGATATTCCGCTTACTCAGCGAGTTGCCAGCTTACCGTTGCCCCCGCCCGTAGGGGGATCAATACTTCATCGCCAAAAGGTAGCTTCTCGGGTACCCGCCAAGGGGCTTTGAGAAGCGTTACCGTATCTTGATTGCGGGGTAGACCATAAAAATCGGCGCCGTGAAAGCTGGCAAAGGCCTCTAATTGTGCTAAAGCGCCGACCCCTTCGAAAACTTCGGCATAAAGTTCCAAGGCCGCGTGGCTACTATAAATTCCAGCACAGCCACAAGCTGTTTCCTTTGCTGTTTTGGTATGGGGGGCGCTATCTGTGCCCAGAAAGAATTTGGGGTTGCCGCTGGTGGCGGCGGCGACTAAGGCTTGGCGATGTCTTTCCCGTTTGAGTACCGGCAGGCAATAATGATGGGGTTGAATGCCTCCTGCTAACATGGCATTGCGGTTCAGCAACAGATGATGGGGAGTGATGGTCGCGGCGATGTTTTTTTGTGCCCCGTTGATAAAGTCCACTGCCTCTGCCGTGGTAATATGTTCTAACACTATCCGCAAGGCCGGGAAGTCATGGAGTAAAGGAATAAGATGGCGTTTGATAAAGACCTGTTCTCGGTCAAAGATGTCGACGCTAGGGTCAGTGACTTCACCGTGGATCAACAAGGGGAGCCCCTGCTCTTGCAAAGCTTCCAATACGGCATAGCGTTGGCGTAAGTTGGTCACCCCGGAATCGGCATTGGTAGTCGCTCCTGCTGGATATAGCTTAACGGCATAGATATGACCACTGTTTCGAGCGCGGGCAATTTCCTCAGGTGTGGTATTATCAGTAAGATAGAGGGTCATTAAGGGTTCAAAACCGAGATCTGGGGGCCGTGCGGCAAGGATACGTTCCCGGTAGGCTAAAGCTTGTGGGGTAGAGGTGATAGGTGGCCGCAGGTTAGGCATGATGATGGCCCGGGCGAAACACCGGGCTGTGGCCGGAATAAGATCAGCAAGAACCTTTCCGTCCCGTAAATGCAGGTGCCAATCGTCAGGGCGCGTTAATTGTAATGTCATGGTCATGTTTCTAGTATGCCATAACATTAAGGATTCAAGGACAGGCTGGGATTCTGTCTTGACCCAAAGCAGGGATCTAGTTACTGTGTTTTGTTAATTTTATTTAAGTATTATCCAGATAAGCGTGTAAAGCCTTATCCATTCGGGTGGGGAGATAAGCGCAAACCGCTGGCTGGCGGGGTTAGCCTGCGGAGCGAGCGGAACGGGGGCGCCAGTATCCGTTGGCGTCGAGGGATGGCGTGATGAAACAGGAAGGTTTTTGGGGTGGCCCAAGAACCCTCGTCCTGGGTGTAGCGAAGGGCGGGGAGTGTCAGCAACGGGTCCTGTTCGCGGGCGAATTAACTTAGTCAATTTAGAGGGGTTTCTGCCGTGGATCTCTTGAGTGGTGCCGAGATCCTTGTCCGGTGTTTAAAAGATGAAGGTGTGGAATACATCTTCGGCTATCCGGGCGGTGCCGTATTACATATTTATGATGCGCTTTATCAGCAAGACCAGGTTAAGCATGTATTAGTGCGCCACGAACAGGGGGCGACTCATGCCGCTGATGGTTATGCCCGTGCCACAGGCAAAGCCGGTGTGGTGCTGGTCACCTCCGGTCCTGGGGCGACCAATGCGGTAACGGGTATTGCCACGGCCTATATGGATTCCATTCCCATGGTTGTGCTTACCGGCCAGGTGCCACGAGCGGCGATTGGCAGTGATGCTTTCCAGGAAGTGGATTCCGTCGGCATTACGCGCCCCTGTGTCAAGCATAATTTCTTGGTCAAAGACCTTAATGACCTGACTTTAACGATTAGAAAAGCCTTTTATATTGCCACCACGGGTCGCCCGGGTCCGGTAGTCGTTGATATCCCTAAGGATGTGACCGATCCTAATATCAAGATACCCTATCACTACCCAGAGCAGCTCACTTTGCGCTCTTATCACCACCCGGTGGCTGTAGAGACACCGGAGCAAGTTAAAAAGGCTATCGATCTTATCTTATCTGCTCGCCGTCCTATGATTTACACGGGGGGTGGTGTGATTCTGAGTAATGCGGCCGAAGCGCTGACGGAGTTTGCTCGCTTGCTTGGCTATCCGGTTACCAATACTTTGATGGGCTTGGGAGGATATCCCGGTACTGATCCCCAATTTGTAGGGATGTTGGGGATGCACGGGACTTATGAAGCCAATATGGGGATGCACGAATGTGATGTATTGATCGCTATTGGCGCCCGTTTTGACGACCGGGTAACGGGTAATTTGGAGCAATTCTGTCCCTACGCCAAGATTATCCATGTGGATATCGACCCTTCCAGTATTTCCAAGAATGTCCAAGTTCACGTTCCTATTGTGGGGGATGTGGGCCTGGTGCTAAAGGAGATGATCGCCCACTTAAATAGCGCTGATAGGAAGCCCGATCGAGAAGCTTTGGAGAGGTGGTGGTCCCAGATTGAGGAGTGGAAGAGCCACCGTTGTCTCCATTACCAGCAAAGCGGCGAGCTTATTAAACCTCAGTATATTGTTGAGAAACTTTATGAGGCGACTCGGGGGGAAGCCTATATTACCTCTGACGTTGGGCAGCACCAGATGTGGGCGGCTCAGTTTTATAAGTTTGACAAACCGAGGCGTTGGATCAATTCTGGGGGATTGGGAACTATGGGGTTCGGTTTGCCGGCGGCGATGGGTGTGCAGTTGGCTTATCCCGATTCTCCCGTGATTTGTATTACTGGCGAAGCCAGTATCCAGATGTGTATCCAAGAGCTTTCCACCTGCATGCAGTACTCTTTGCCCATCAAAATTGTGAATCTCAACAACCGCTATATGGGCATGGTGCGCCAGTGGCAGGAGTTTTTCTATGATCGTCGCTATTCCCACTCCTATATGGATGCTTTACCTGATTTTGGGAAGTTAGCTGAGGCCTATGGCCATATAGGGATGCAGATAGAAAAACCGGGTGATGTGGAAGCAGCCTTGAAGGAGGCGTTTGCCCTCCAGGATCGTTTGGTGTTTCTGGACTTTATTACTGACCCGACAGAGAATGTATACCCCATGATTGCTCAAGGTAAAGGGCATCACGAAATGCATTTAGGCCCTGAATGCGCGGTACCCCAATCACTGGAAAGAGAATGGGCCTAGCATGCGTCATATTATTTCTTTATTAATGGAAAATGAATCCGGCGCTTTATCCCGGGTTGCGGGTTTATTTTCTGCCCGTGGCTATAATATTGAATCTCTGACAGTTGCCCCCACGGAAGATCCCTCCTTGTCGCGCATGACATTGGTCACCTCCGGTTCAGATGAGATCATCGAACAAATATTGAAGCAGCTGAATAAATTGATTGATGTGGTTAAGCTGGAGGATCTGACTCAAGGGGCTCATATTGAGCGGGAGTTAATGCTCATCAAGGTGGAGGCTGCCACCGGGAGCGAGAGGGATGAGGTTAAGCGCCTAAGTGATATTTTCCGTGGCCGCATTATTGATGTCGCTGACAATACCTATACGATTGAACTGACGGGTAGTGGGGATAAGCAGGACGCTTTTATTCAGGCGCTTAAAGAATTTCAGATTTTGGAAACCGTCCGCTCTGGAGCCATGGGAATTGCCCGTGGTGTAAAAGGGCTGCAATAATAAGTGGCCTATGGCGGGTCGCGGGTCGTTGGGTTCTATGCAAAAGATAAAAGGCCCGTATTTGTTTCCTTCCTTGTTTTCTAAGCCACGATTAAACATTTTTATCCTCCCCTGGCTGCAATTATGTTTACTAAAGATTAATAACTGATCGCCAGCTGAATTCGAGAGTTTATCCAAATACCGCGGGAAATTATTCCATCCCAGGGGATAGCAAAGACAAAAGCCGGTGGCCCTTACTCCTTAGGTGTTTTTGGCTATGGGACTGAATTTCAAAAAATAATGTTGCGACGAGGAAGTAATGAATATCTACTATGATAAAGACTGTGATCTATCCTTAATCCAGGGCATGCGGGTGGCTATTATCGGTTATGGCTCCCAAGGACATGCTCACGCCAATAATCTTAAGGATTCGGGTGTGGATGTGGTGGTCGGTCTACGTTCCGGTTCCACCTCCGTTGCCAAAGCCGAAAATGCGGGTTTGACCGTTCTGTCTATTGAGGCGGCAATTAAAGAAGCGGATCTGGTGATGGTTTTGGCGCCCGATGAACATCAGCCAAAGCTCTATGAGGAAAATATTGAGCCCCACCTGAAGCAAGGAGCTACTCTTGCCTTTGCCCATGGTTTTAATATTCACTTTAGGCAAATTGAGCCACGAACTGATCTCGATGTGGTAATGATTGCTCCTAAGGGGCCTGGCCATCTGGTGCGATCTACCTATACCCAAGGGGGGGGAGTGCCCTCTTTGATTGCAGTGCACCAAGATGTTTCTACTAAGGCAAAGGATGTCGCTTTATCCTATGCCTCGGCCAATGGCGGCGGACGGGCTGGAGTTATCGAGACCACCTTTAGGGATGAGACTGAAACCGACCTCTTTGGCGAACAGGCTGTTCTTTGTGGGGGAGTCACAGCGCTAGTGCAAGCGGGTTTCGAGACTCTGGTAGAAGCCGGATATGCTCCTGAAATGGCCTATTTCGAATGCCTCCATGAACTCAAGCTTATTGTCGATCTTATGTACGAAGGCGGCATTGCCAATATGCGTTATTCTATCTCCAATACCGCTGAATATGGCGATTTTACCCGCGGCCCCCGGGTCATCGGCGATGAGACCCAAGCCGAGATGCGTCGTATTCTAGGTGAGATTCAAAGTGGTGAATTTGCCCGGGAGTTCATTTTAGAGAACCAAGCAGGTGCCCCTACTCTTAAGGCAAAGCGGCGTCTAGGGCAGGAGCACCCTATTGAACTAGTCGGTGAAAGGCTGCGATCCATGATGCCGTGGATCGGGGAAAGCCGCATTGTGGACCAGAGCAAAAATTAATTGTAGTGAATTCTGAGCAGAAACCTCTCTTAGCTGCGGGGGCCGGCAACAGCCGGCGCCGCAGGGGGATTTATCTCCTCCCCAATTTGCTTACTACGGCAGGCCTATTTGCGGGTTTTTATGCCATTGTTGCCGCTATGAATGGCCGTTTTGAAGCGGCGGCGGTAGCTATCTTTGTCGCGCTACTAATGGATGGTGTGGATGGGCGCATTGCCCGTTTGACTAACACCCAGAGCGCTTTTGGAGCAGAGTACGATAGCCTGGCAGATATGGTCTCTTTCGGATTAGGGCCGGCGCTGGTTATCTATGAATGGACTCTCCATAGCCTTGGCAAACTCGGGTGGTTGGCCGCCTTCCTTTATGCGGCTTGTGCTGCTCTCCGGCTAGCCCGTTTTAATACTCAGGTGGGGATTGCTGATAAGCGTTATTTCCAGGGCTTGGCCAGCCCTTCTGCGGCTGCTTGTTTAGCAGGTTTGGTGTGGTTTGCCGTGGATGCTGGCATCGCGGGTGCAACTCTCCTGCTTCCTGCTTGGGTGCTAACCATCCTGACGGCTGCTTTTATGGTCAGTAACATCCGCTACTATAGTTTCAAGGGTTTGGATAGTCGGGAAAAGGTCCCCTTTGTGGCTATATTGCTGGTCGTGTTGATCTTTGTTTTGATATCGACCGATCCGCCTAAGGTATTATTTATTGCCTTTTTGTTGTATGCCTTGTCGGGACCCGTGGTGACTTTGATCCAGCTTCGCCAGCACCGGCTACAGCGTCGTGTTCCGTTGGGTTCTACTAAAATAGACGATGACGAAAAATAGGCATTGGCATTTGCCAATAATCCCTATATAGTAATGTTATGTTCGTCATGACGCTGTTCACTTATCCTTTCAACTACCCCCTCCTGGGGCTTCCTGGCCTGTACCTGGCTGCTTTGGCCCTGCTGCTGCCCTGCTAGGGGCAGGAAAATAATCAACTCAACAATTCAACCAGCAGTCTCGCCGACGGAGATTCAAGTTCCGGCGGTGTTTCAACGCCGTATATAGTGAGTGGAGCAGCCAGTAATGAAAGATAAATTGATCATTTTTGATACTACCTTGCGGGATGGCGAACAAAGCCCCGGTGCATCCATGACTCGGGAAGAAAAGGTGCGTATCGCTAAAGCCCTGGAGCGTATGGGGGTGGATGTCATTGAGGCGGGTTTTCCCGTGGCTAGTCAGGGTGATTTTGAGGCGGTACAGGCGGTAGTCAAGGCGGTGCGTGAGAGCACGGTGTGCGGTCTGGCTCGAGCTTTAGGAGCAGATATCGATCGGGCTGGTGAAGTTTTGGCTGGGGCTGAAGCGGCCCGGATTCACACTTTCATTGCGACCTCGCCTATCCATATGAAAATGAAGCTCCGGATGGAACCAGACCAAGTCCTAGAACATGCTGTGAAAGCGGTAAAACGGGCGAGAAAATATACCGACGATGTGGAGTTTTCCCCCGAAGATGCAGGGCGTTCGGATATTGAATTTCTATGCCGGATCTTGGAAGCTGTGATTGCTGCCGGTGCTCGGACTGTTAACATTCCTGACACAGTAGGCTACAATCTCCCAGATCAGTTTGGTCAACTTATCCGCACCCTCCTTGAGCGAGTGCCAAACTCAGACCAGGCTATTTTCTCAGTCCATTGCCATAATGATCTAGGATTGGCGGTGGCCAACTCTTTGGCTGCCGTAATGAACGGTGCTCGCCAGGTAGAGTGTACCATCAATGGGCTTGGGGAGCGGGCTGGCAATGCTGCCCTGGAGGAGGTGGTCATGGCCGTTAGAACTCGCCAGGACTTCTTTCCCTGCGACACTAATATCGATACCACCCAGATCGTTCCCACCTCCCGTTTAGTCTCGGGGATTACCGGTTTTCCTGTGCAGCCGAATAAAGCCATTGTGGGAGCGAATGCCTTTGCCCACGAATCCGGCATCCATCAGGATGGCGTGCTCAAGGAACGTCAGACCTATGAGATTATTAGTCCGGAAGATGTGGGCTGGCATGCCAATCGCATGGTTCTTGGCAAGCATTCTGGACGCAATGCGTTCCGGTCTCGTTTGCGAGAACTGGGCATTGAGCTAGAGACGGAAGAGGAATTAAATGCGACTTTTCAGCGTTTCAAGGAGTTGGCGGATAAAAAGCATGAAATTTACGATGATGATCTCCAAGCGCTGGTAACCGATACTAATTTGGCTGCTGAAAACGAGCGTTTCAAACTCTTATGGCTCAAGGTGGCCTCTGAAACAGGAGAAACTGCCACGGCTGCTGTGGCCTTAAATGTAGATAGTATAGAGCAGCAAGCGACTGCCCTGGGTAGTGGGCCAGTGGATGCGGCTTATAAAGCTATCGATTCTATTCTCCAGAGCAATACGGAATTATTGCTTTACTCGGTGAATAGTATTACTGGTGGTACCGATGCCCAGGGAGAAGTGACCGTTCGGCTGAAAAAAAATGGGCGTATTGCCAATGGGCAAGGGGCGGATACCGACATCGTGGTGGCCTCGGCCAAAGCGTATGTTAATGCCCTCAATAAGATCCTGTACCCGGTAGAGCGCGCTTACCCTCAGGTTTGAGGCGGACGCTATGGACTCACGCCATCGGCGTTATCTAGAGGTGATGGGAATCCAACTTTGGCGGCAGCGCCAACCCGCAAATGCTGAAAGAGCACCGACCATGGAAGTTGGTGGAATGCCTGGGGAGAGTATGCCTGCTGAAATCGCACCGGGATGGGAAGAACTTGCCGCTCGCGTTGCCGGCTGCACGGCTTGTTCATTGCACTGTAGCCGGACTCAAACCGTATTTGGAGTGGGGGATCGGGAGGCCAAATGGTTGATTGTGGGGGAAGCGCCAGGAGCTGATGAAGATCGCCAGGGGGAGCCTTTTGTAGGTCGCGCGGGGCAATTGCTCAATGCCATGCTAGAGGCGCTAGGGCTCCAACGGGGGCAGGTCTACATTGCCAATATCCTCAAATGTCGCCCACCCAAGAATCGGGATCCCTTACCCGAAGAGGTCGCCAGTTGTGAACCTTACCTTCGGCACCAAATGGCCTTATTACAGCCCCGAATTATCCTCGCGGTAGGGCGGGTGGCGGGGCAAAATCTTCTCAAGACTTCGGCACCCTTGGGGCGCCTGCGCGGAATCGTGCACCAATACCCAGATACCACAATCCCTTTGGTTGTGACCTATCATCCTGCTTATCTGCTGCGCTCGCCACGGGAAAAACGACGGGCTTGGCAGGATCTGCGATTGGCGCTTAAAGTGTACCGGGAACTTTGATAATGCCTTTGGTGTTATCAAATATTATCAAAGGTAGATTAAAGGGTGGCGAAATTGTTGCAAAAGTTACTAAGTAGACTGCGGGGATTTGCGCCCCGGCCTATGAGGGATGCCGATCTGAAGGTGGTCGGGGCAATTGAGCGGGCGGCTTGTGCCTTTCCCTGGACCGAGGGTACCTTTACCGACTGCCTCCAGGCTGGCTATGATGCTTGGGTCTATGAGCGGGATGGCGAGATTTATGGTTATGGCGTTGTCGCGGTGAGGGCCGGTGAAGCTCATGTGCTGAATATTTGCGTTCATCCTGACCATCAACACCAAGGTTGTGGACGGTATATCTTACGCCACCTTTTAAAGATCTCCAGGGAGCGGGGGGCAAGTACAGTCTTCCTGGAGGTGCGTCCTTCCAATTATCCAGCGCTAGGTCTCTACCATAAATTTGGTTTTAATGAGGTCGGTACCCGCAAAGGCTATTATCCGGCCCATAAAGGGCGTGAAGATGCACTTTTGCTGGCCTTGCAACTGGCTGATTAGTTCTCGTGCCCTTTGATTGTTGGCAGGGGGTAGCCCATGGAGCTCTTTGAGCAGTTGGGGTTGGCCCTTGCATTAGGTTTGCTGGTAGGGTTGGAGCGGGGATGGCAGGAGCGCCATGCGGAAGAGGGGACCCGGATCGCTGGACTCCGCACCTTTGGATTAATTAGCCTGTTAGGGGGGTTATGTGCCCTTTTGGCTGAGCAAGCGGGGTCTATTCTGCTGGGGTTTACCTTTTTAGCCTTCGCTTTATTGGTGTTTGTTTCCTACTTTGACAGTGTCAGGCGAAGTGGCGATCGGGGAATGACCACGGTTGTTGCGACTTTGGTGACCTTTGCCTTAGGCGCTTTGACTGTGATGGGCTATGAGAGCGTTGCGGCAGCAGTGGCTGTGGTGGTCACCGTACTCTTGGGCCTTAAGCCCGTTTTGCATGGCTGGATAGCGCGGCTGCGCCAGGAAGAACTGTATGCGGTTTATAAGCTCTTGCTTATCTCTGTAGTATTGTTGCCGGTATTACCCAATCAAGGATTTGGCCCTTGGCAAGCGCTCAATCCCTATGAAATTTGGTGGATGGTGGTTTTGATTGCCGGGGTGTCTTTTATGGGTTACTTTGCTGTCCGCATTGGAGGAGCAGGCCGAGGCGTACTTGTGACTGCCTTGTCTGCGGGGTTAGTGTCTTCGACTGCTTTGACCTTGAATTTTTCCCGAGTCGCCCGCGCAAATCCCCAAGGCCAGCGTTTACTGGGAGCAGGGATCGCGTTTGCCGCTGCGACCATGTTTCCGCGGCTCTTGCTGGTGGTGGGCATTATCTACCCTCCCGTGGCGGTTGATTTACTCTTCCCCCTGGGCTTGATGAGTATCATCATCTTTGGGGGAGGGTACTGGCTTTGGCGGGGAGCTAAACGCCAGACTACCCCCCATCTTGCACTGGAAAATCCCTGTGATTTGGGGATGGCGGTGAAATTTGGTGGTTTATTGGCGTTGGTGATGTTGGCTTCACGGGCCTTGAAGGAATGGTTTGGGGATATTGGACTCTATGTGGTGGCTGGAATCTCAGGCCTCAGTGATGTGGATGCTATTTCCCTTACTTTAGCCCGGATGGCTCAAGATGAGGCTAATGCTCTAATAGTTGCCGCCATAGGGATTTTTTTAGCTGCGGTGGTGAACACCTTGGTGAAAGGCGGGCTTGCTTGGGGCATAGGAGGGGCGCGTTTCGGGTTGCCTGTCTTAGGGGTTTTTTTGCTCTCCGTCGTTACGGGGGGGGGCAGCCTGTTGTTTTGGGATGGCAGTATCCCTGGGCTAGAATAAGCCTAATACTCCCGCAGCTCGAAATAAGATAACCAATGTTTTGGCATCCTTGATCTGTCCCCTATGGGCCCACTTTAGGGCTTTGGCAAAGGGAAGCCAATGAACTTCCAGATATTCCTCAGGCTGAGGAGCGCAAGAGGTAAAAGTCAACTGTTGAGCGAGATAAAGGTGCAAGACCTCATCGCAAAAGCCTGGGGTACTATAAATAGCGCCGAGCTCGTGCCAATGACTGGCAAGGACTCCGGCTTCTTCTTTAAGTTCTCGCTGGGCGGCGGTGCATGGAGCTTCGCCCGGATCTAGCTTACCTGCAGGGACTTCCCAGATAAAACCGCCGGTGGCGTGCCGATATTGGCGAAGAAGGCAGATTTGCTGTTTGTCATCGATAGCTGCCACCACCGTGCCACCTGGGTGGCGGACGATCTCTAAACTGATCTGCTGGCCATTGGGTAATGTGACCATCTCAAGACCAAGATCGACAATGCGACCGTGGTAAAGGGGGGTCCGTTGATTTGGCACGGGGTTAAATTCTCCAATCTCAAGATAATCTGATATTAACTTGAATACCATTACAAAATCGACAAGCCATGAGCGATTTGATGACCTATTTGGCTTTGGGAGCCCTGGTGGGGAGCTTGGCGGGTTTACTTGGAATCGGGGGGGGGCTGGTGATTGTTGCCGTCCTAGTGCATGTGTTCTCGGCCCAGGGGATTAGCGATGAGCTTAGCATGCACATGGCTATTGGCACCTCCCAGGCCACTATTGTGCTCACCTCGATGACTGCGATCTGGGCTCATCACCGCCGGAAGGGCGTATTGTGGCTAATCATGGCAGCAATGGCGCCGGGGATTGTGCTCGGCGCACTGTTGGGCGCAGTCATTGCCGATGCCCTTTCTGGGCAACTCCTTAAAGGGTTATTCGGTGGTTTTGCCTTATTGATTGCATGGCAAATGGGGATGGGGTTTCGCCCAACGGCAGTCCATCCCCTACCGCGACGCTGGATTCTGGCACTAGTCGGTGTGGTCATTGGGGGAGTCTCCGCGCTTTTTGGGATTGGGGGGGGGAGTTTTACGGTGCCCTACCTCTCTTGGCATGGTATTCCCATGCGGAACGCGGTGGGGACGGCAAGTGCTTGTGGTTTTCCCCTCGCAGCCGGTGGTACTTGTGGGTTTATCTGGATGGGATGGGATAAGTTGGGGCTACCTGCTTGGAGCAGCGGTTATGTGTATTGGCCAGCTGCTGTGGGTGTCGTGGCGACTAGTATGTTGTTTGCCCCCCTAGGGGCAAGGCTTGCCCATAGAGTGGCTTCGATAACTCTAAAAAGGATATTTGCCATTTGTCTTGGATACCTGGGGTTAAATATGTTGCTTGAGCTGATGGGAGCCACTTTTTTGTTCAATGGGCGGTGAAGTTGGGGAAGTCTCGCGATCTTCCCCATCCCGTTGATAGGAAATCGGGGCGAGGTTATTCAAGAATTGCTGGGTAATCACAGGCCAGGTAAATTTTTCTGCATAGACCCTGCATTGGTGGGGATCTAAAGACAGGGCAGAGAGGGCGGCAGCGGCCAGATCTTCATTGAGATAGCCCGTCTCGCCATTGATAACCACATCAATGGGGCCGGGAACGGGGTACGCGGCTACGGGAACGCCGCAGGCCATAGCTTCCAGCATGACCAGGCCGAAAGTATCAGTGCGGCTGGGAAAGACAAGAACATCGGCAGCGGCAAAATGGGAGGCCAGTTCTTTCCCTTTTTGGACCCCTGTGAACACTACTTCTGGATATTCCTTACTGAGCTTATCAAGCTGGGGGCCATCCCCCACCACGATTTTGGTTCCCGGTAGCTGTAATCTTAAAAAGGCACGGATGTTTTTTTCTACCGCGACCCGCCCTACATACATAAATAGAGGGCGGGAGTGTTTAAGAAAATTTTTATCCCGGGGGTAAAACAAGTGGGTATCAACAGCCCGAGGCCATAGCACTAGGTTTCTAAATCTTTTGGAGAAAAGTTCTCTTTGGAGGGAATGAGTGGCGACCATTGTGCGGGTGCTAGCCCCATGAAACCAACGGAGATAGCGGTAACCTACCCCCAGGGGAAGACCGGTGCGTAATTTAATATATTCTGGAAAGCGGGTATGGAAGGAGGTGGTAAAGGGATGACCGTGGCGGAGGCACCATTTTCGGGCTGCTAAGCCTAAGGGGCCTTCAGTGGCAATATGGATGGCTTGCGGCTGCAGTTCCTCAATTAAAGCGGGCAGTTTGCTACTCCCATTGAGGGCTAAAGAGATTTCAGGGTAGGTGGGACAGGGGAGGGTTCGAAACCGATCCGGGCCAATCACAAAGGTGGAGTGCCCTGCCTGTTCAAGTTCGTTTTGAGTTCGGGAAAGAGTGGTAACCACTCCATTGGTTTGAGGGCGCCAAGCGTCGCTTACGATGAGTATCCGCACCAAATCCTCGCTGACTAGAAAAATAATCTCGGTTTTGACTTTAGGGGATAAGTGTGACTAGGCAGTTAATTTTTGATGAATTTTTTGTGATCAACCGAGGTAAAAAGGGCTCCGTCCCTTAGAAGTACCCTTGGTTATAAAACTACTGTTTGGTAGATTATATTTTTGTGAGTTGTTTAAGCTTTATTTGTTGGTTTAAAGCATATCTAGGCAGGATCTCACAAGGACGAACCGAGAATGGCTGCAAATCACCGGGATGGGTATTCGTTGTGGAATAAGGCTTGGCTTGTCCATGCGAGCAAGCGGTTGATGGTGTATTTGTCAGTCACGACTTTCATTTGCTCTGGTGCAGTATGTGCGCTAGTTCCTTCAAGCAACACGCGACTGTTTTCCCTCTCCCCTTCAGTTTTTTAGAGACTATACTGAAGGTACAGGCTCCCGCTTTTGTGCGAGGGGATCTTTCACGATTGCTGATGTTTTCGAAAAAGAGTTTAAAACAGCAGTCGTACCTTAAAACCCAAAAACAACTCCTTGATTTATTAAGTTCTTTAGCATTTTTGCGGGCGGAGACTTGGAACTCTGGGGGGACTGTTGTGTCTTTACTTTAGCGGTTGTTGTGGTGCCCTAATTTGGTATTTCCGGCGAGGAGGTGGAGTGTGGTCGATACAAAAAACGGATTTACTGAGATTATTAAAAAAGACCGAGCAAAGCGAGAACGTCAGGAATGGCGTGGAACGTTTATTGATTATTTAGAAAAAGTCAAAAAGGATCCTACTATTGCGAGGCTAGCTCATTCTCGGGTTTATGACATGATCATGCGGGAGGGGGCGGAGGACATCCATGCTTTGGGCGATCCTCATGTCAAGCGCCTCTATGGCGATGAGCCGGTGAAAGTCTATGACTTTTTCAAGGACGAATTCTTTGGTATCGAGCGGACCTTAGCCCAACTAGTACGTTATTTCCATTCGGCGTCCCTGCATGGGGAAGAAAGCCGCCAGGTACTCTATTTGATGGGGCCTGTGGGAGCCGGTAAGAGCTCTCTTATCGAGCATTTGCACCGGGGATTAGAGAAGGCAGAGCCCATTTATGCCATCGACGGCTGTCCGATGCGTGAGGAACCGTTGCATCTTCTACCGCGCCATTTACGAAAAGAATTTGAGAAGATGCTCGATGTCCATATTGAGGGCGATTTGTGCCCTGTATGCCGTTTTCGTCTCAAAGAAGAGTTTGATGGCCGTTATGAAGACGTACCGGTCATTACCGCAGACTTTTCCAAGCGGGATCGCCGGGGTATTGGTGTGGTACCGCCGGTAGATCCCAATAACCAGGATACTTCAGTGCTCATTGGCTCAGAGGATATCTCCAAACTGGACATCTACTCCGAAGGCGATCCTCGAGTGCTAGACCTAAATGGCGCTTTTAATGTGGGCAACCGAGGTGTGGTGGAATTCATCGAGGTCTTTAAAAACGAGACTGAGTATCTGCATTCTATGATTACGGCCACCCAGGAGAAGTTTGTCCCGGCTCCTGGTCGCCACGGTACCGTGTATGTGGATACCTGTATCGTTGCCCACTCCAATGAAGCTGAGTGGCAGAAATTCAAAGCCGACCATACTAACGAGGCTATTCTCGACCGGATTGTAGTCATTAAGGTTCCTTATAATCTGCGTCTGTCAGAGGAAATCAAAATCTATGAGAAGCTTTTGCGCCACTCTGATTTCCGGGCCCATATTGCTCCTCATACGCTCGAATTAGCCTCCATGTTTGCTATTCTTTCCCGATTAGAGCCTACCCCTAAATGTGACTTGATGACCAAACTGCGGCTCTATAATGGCGAGGAGGTTGTAGAGAAAGGAACTACTCTCAAGATTAATGCCAAGGAACTTCAGGAGGCTGCTTCCCGAGAAGGAATGTTTGGCATTTCAACCCGCTTCATCACCAAGGCCCTGGATAATGCACTGGCCGATAGTGAGGAGGGGATTAACCCCATCAACGTCCGTGAGGCCTTGATCACCATGGTCAAGCAATCGGAGCTGGCGGACGATGTTCGGAAGCACTATCTGGAACTGCTCCAAGACACCTTACATAAGGTTTATCTTGAGGTTTTGGAAAAGGAAATCACTAAAGCTTTTGTTTACTCCTATGAAGAACAAGCAGAGACCTTATTCCAGAATTACTTGGATCATGCTGAGGCTTATGTGAATAAGACCCGGGTTAAGGATCGGGATACACGGGAAGAATTACAGCCTGACGAGAATTTCTTAAAATCGGTGGAGGAGCAAATCGCTATTGTAGGCAGTGCTGCCGAGGGTTTTCGGCAGGAAGTGATTGCTTTTCTCTGGGCGGCTACCCGCCGTGGTGAAAAGATAAGTTATCAGTCATACGAACCCTTAAAGGAAGCCATTGAGAAAAAACTGACCAGTTCGGTGCGGGATATAAGCCGTATTATTACCAAATCCCGGACCCGGGATGAGGAGCAGACCAAGAAATATGATGATTTGCTCAAAAATCTCCTTGAGCGGGGCTACAACGAATATTCGGCAGAGGTGGTGTTGAAATATGCCGCCAATAACCTGTGGAAAGATTAAAGAGGAGAGTTGGATATAGCAATGTCTGAACTATGTACAGAATATGCCTGAGCGATGAATATTATGACTACAGTGTTCCGTCCTTATTCTCAATCTGATGCTTTACGTTCGGACCGCAGCGCCAGAGATCGGTTACGGCACCGGCAGAAGGTGCGGAGAGCCATCCGTGATAATGTGGCTGATATTGTGGCTGAGGAGTCCATTATTGGTCAAAGCCGCGATCGTATTGTCAAAGTTCCCATTCGAGGCATTCGGGAATACCGTTTTGTTTATGGACGGAATACGCCGGGAGTAGGCACAGGCCAGGGAGATTCGGAGCCTGGCCAAACTGTGGGCGAAGCGTCTCAGGGGGATGGGGGGCCGGGCCATGCCGGTGACCGTCCAGGCATGGATTATTATGAGACTGAGATCACTCTGGAAGAGTTGATCGAGATTATGTTTGAGGATCTAGAACTGCCAGACTTGGAACGTAAGCGTTTCCGTGAAGTATTATCGGAGCGTACCAGCAAGCGAAAAGGCTTCCGTCGTGTCGGTGTTCGGGTCCATATGGATAAGCGGCGCACAGCTAAGGCTCGGGTTAGGCGGCGCTTGGCAAGTAATAAGGCCAGTGGGACCAGCGAGCCAGAACGGCGGTTCCCCTTCCATCGTGATGATATGCGCTATCACCGGCTACGGGAGGATTTGCGCCCCCAGTCCAATGCCGTAGTGCTCTGTATTATGGATACCTCTGGTTCTATGGATACATTAAAGAAGTATCTGGCACGGAGCTTTTTCTTTTTACTCTACCAGTTTGTCCGCTCCCGTTACGCTCATGTGGATGTGGTTTTCATCGCCCATCACACTAAAGCCCGGGAAGTGACGGAGGAGGAGTTTTTTCATAAGGGTGAATCCGGCGGCACTTTTATCTCTTCAGGCTACCACAAAGCGTTAGAGGTGATTCAGAATCGCTATCACCCTTCCTTATGGAATATTTATGCTTTTCATTGCTCAGATGGTGACAATTTTGATAGCGATAATGTTGCCACCTTAAAAGCTGCCGAAGAACTGTGCCAGGCCTGTAATTTATTTGGCTATGGCGAGATCAAACCCCGACCTTCGGGTTTCTATGAGGGGACTATGTTAGATTTATTCCGAAACGTTAGGGCTGATAATTTCCAGCCTGTGTTAATCCAACGCAAGGAAGATATTTGGCCTAGTTTTAGGCAGCTATTATCCCGAGAGCGGGAGAACAGTGAATATGAATAAATTTTATTCAATAAAGTGAAAATGCTGGGGTAAATAGTATGGCCAGTCATTGGACGATTAAGGATCTAGAATATTGGGATGCCAAAATTCGTGAAAAAGTCGAGGAGTTTGGGCTGTCTTGCTTTCCTCAGGAATTTGAAGTGTGTGACCATGCCCAAATGCTGGGCTATATGGCCTACTCGGGTATGCCTGCCCATTATCCCCACTGGTCCTATGGCAAAGCCTACGAGAAGCTTCAGACCCTTTACGAGCATGGAGTGAGCGGACTACCCTATGAAATGGTTATCAACTCAAATCCTGCATTAGCCTATTTAGTGCGGGAGAATTCTCTGTGCTTGCAGATTCTGACTATTGCCCATGTCTATGGCCATAACGATTTTTTTAAAAATAACTTTACTTTTAGGGATACCCAACCTGAACTGACTCTTTCTAACTTCAAACTTCGTGCTGATCGGGTACGGGATTATATTGAAGATCCTTCCATTGGTCTTGATAAGGTAGAGGCAGTGCTTGATGCGGCCCATGCTTTATCCCTACAGTGCCGCAGAAACCAAGCGATACGCAAGCTGAGTCCCGAAGAGCAAAGGGAGCAGGTGCTAGCTGCTGCCCATCCTGCTCCTGATCCCTATGGAGAATTGCATAAACAGCCTGAGTACGTAGAGCCCGATCTGAATCATTTTCCCTTGTTTCCGGAAGAGGATATCTTACTCTTTATCCGGGATAACAATCCCTACCTTGCTAACTGGGAGCGGGATTTGCTCACTATTGTACATGAGCAGGCACGCTATTTTATCCCTCAGATAGAAACTAAGATCATGAACGAGGGTTGGGCCAGTTATTGGCACCATAAAATTATGAATAGTTTGGATTTACCCCAGGATCTCTATCTTGAATTCTTAGTTCATCACAATCAGGTGGTGCGCCCCCATCCTGGTGATATTAATCCCTATTATTTAGGTTTTAAAATTTGGCATGATATTTACCGTCGCTGCGAGGTCCCCTCTCCAGAAGAAAGGGAACGCTACGGTGAACCCCAATTGGGGGGCCATGAGAAAATCTTTCAGGTTCGCGAAGTCGATAGGGATACCTCTTTCTTGCGCCGTTTCCTGACCGAGGCATTGATGCGCGAGATGGACATGTTTGAATACCAGCCCAAGGGGGAGGATCTGGTGGTTAGTAAGATCTCTGATGAGGAACATTGGCGTGAGGTCAAAGAAACCTTACTAAAGAATGTGGGCATGGGGGGGATCCCTGTTATTCGGATCGAGGATGCCGATTATGGGCATAACCGACAGCTTTATCTTAAACATCAGCATGATGGACGTGACCTCCAGGCAGAATATGCTGAGAGGACACTCGCCCATCTCTACCAGCTTTGGGAACGGGATGTGTGGCTAGAAACTCAGCTTAATGATAGGAAAGTCCGCCTGGGTTATGGGGAGGATGGCTTTGTACAAAAAACCCTAGGCCGTTTTCGTTGATCCCAAACTATGGGCTTGTCATGAGGTATGATCCTCACTATACTACGCCACTTTAAATTCCCGCCTGGCCGAGATGCGGGGACATAAATAACTTGAAAAAGGAGATTATATAATGGGAGCGATCCTAGAATTAACAGATAAAATATTCACCCCCGTCGGATTTGTCGTGACCATAGCGCTCATCGCTGGGATTTACTACTTTGTTCGCTGGATCATGAAGGACTAGGATCTAAAAATTTGGTGCGCACGTAAAAAGGGGAGTTGCAAAGGGTAGTCACTTTTGTTTCCTTTTGTTACTGGCTAAGTTTCTAAAATTTAAGTGTGCACTTTGTTTATTGTGGGTTAAGTCTAAAGGTTAATTTCTTAACCGGATAAATAGGCTTAATCCCATGTAGGAGACGCAGAGGCGAAAAGGAATTGACGGGGGCTATATTAACCGTAGTGTCTTTGCGTCTCCCCACTCGCTAGAAAAAATTCCTTGTTAGGAATTTTCCAAAGTTTTGGTGCTGTTGCGCCTCTTCGCTCGTTCCTGCTCTTCCCTTCCTCGCAATAAAATTATGATTAAGGTTCGTGCTGGAAGCTATTGCGCAAGCCTAGTAGTGTTAAGTAACCCCATGCTTTAGTCACTGTAATAACACTCACAAGTTAAGCCTAAACAGAAAATTCCTTGTTTGTTACTAGGGAACTAAGTAGGATTAGCGGCAACTAATATAACTAATTTTTAGCTGAGATGCAGGTTTGGATATTAGGGTTCGAACTGCTGCTAATTATCGAGTTGAACCTTTAATAAAGGTTGTGTGTATGCAAATGATAAGTATACGTCAAGCTTTCTTAGCCACCGTGATAGGACTGGGGGGCGTTGCTTTCTTGCTTCCCTCTGTCGTGCAATCGGCTCCCTATCAACGACCTCCGGCGGCTGAAAGCTTCAGTCTGGCTGAATTGGACAACGAGCCGATTTGTCCTGAGGTAGATCCCGTCTGGCGAGAGCCTCAGGTAATTGATGGGGTGGCGGTGAAAGCTTCGCCTCTTTGCAATCCGGATAACCCGGCGGATATCGCGGCCTTCGTAAAAGGTACGAACAACGTCTCCCATGACACCATTATGGAGACCCAGCTCGCGATGGACGCTGTGACCAAAGGTAAGGACCGGGATGGGGACGGCGACCCGGATGTGATTCATGTTCGGCTGGAAGTGGCTGAGTTAAACGGATTCTCACCAGATTTCCCGGCGCCTATTCCCGCTTACTCTGTTGCGCCGGGCGTCCAACCTGGATTCTGGGTTTTTGCCCCCAAGACCCGGGGCATGTCCACTCTTAATTTCGAGAGTCTGCAGGCCAATTACTATCTGCGGGCCCCGTCCCCCACTCTCCGTGTTGAGCAGGGGGATACGATAAAAGTTACTCTTGAAAACACCCACTATTTGCCCCATACCATCCATTTTCATGGGGTTGATCATCCCTTTATCGATGCAGCAGGCGAAGGGAATGATGGGGTTCCCCAGACCAGTGAATTGCCTGTGATGCCTGGAGAGAGTCGTACCTACGAAATGACTCCCCGGCATGCGGGGACTATGCTTTACCATTGCCATGTTCAACCCCATTCCCATATTGGGATGGGATTAGTAGGGATAATGGCGGTGGAAGAAAATCGCCCCAATAACTGGGTTCAGACCTTGAATGTGGGAGGAGGACAAGTGCGCCATCCCTCGGTGGCGATAAAAGAATCCTTTGATCGAGAATATGATCTTCTTTATCAGAGTGTCGATCAGACGTTGGCAGATAAGATTAAAATCGCCAATGATGCCCGCTTGATCGCCCAGGCCATTAACCGCGATTACAACATAACTGAAGAGCCAACCAACTATTTTCTGCTTAATGGACGTTCTTTTCCCTATACCATTCGAGAATCGCTGGTAGTGGTAAAACCTGATGAGCAGGTGAAGCTTCGGATGGCGAATGCAGGCCAAGATCCTGTTTATGTGCATAGCCATGGCCATAAGATGACTATTACCGCCTATGATGGCGCGCCCCATAACCCGGAGGCCTGGATCACCCGGGACGTCTATACCGTGGGGCCAGCCCAGCGCCTCGATTTAACTTTGAATACCTCTATTGATGGCTTGCACAGCTATGGGGAAGGGATTTGGCTGTTGCATGATCACACGGAGAGGGCGGTCACCACCGATGGGGTAAATCCCGGCGGGGACGTAACCAACATTGTCTATGAATCGTTTCTCAGCGAAAATGGCTTGCCACTGGGCAGGGGAGTTGATCTCAAACCCTACTTTAGTAAGGAATTCTATCAAAGGGAAGTGCCGGTATGGGCGAGCTTCGACCAAGAAAACTTGTTTGGCGATGTTAACAAGGCACCTGCCCAACTGCAGCTTCAGCCAGTCTTGGTTTCTTTCGGGATAGGTGTGCTGCTCGGCGGTATTGTCATTGGGGTTCGCCTAATTAGGATTTTTAGGCGGCGCCGTCCCCAGGAGGTGTAAGTAGAAATGGTTGGATATCAATGGCTCATTTTTAGTGCGGCACTTATGTTTTCCCTTGGTGTCGCCGCGGTAGAATCGGCTGACAGCCCAGAGCAGAGCAAGCCGCCATCCGAAGCGGCTGCGCCGGAACATCACCATCATCATGAGCACCCGGGGGATGCGGATGCTCAAGATAAAGGGCAGCCTACGCCGGATTCGAAGGCAAAAAATTCGGCCCAGGAGGCTCAGGCTGAAAGAAAAACGGAGGCTGAAGGAGAAGCAGCGGCAACTGAAGAGCCGGAGCATCACCACCACCATGAGCATCCGGCAGAGGCAGCAGAGGTAAAAGTCAAGCCGTCTTCTGAGGAAGAAGAGGCTCACATTCATCATGAATTTAAGCATGAACACCACATGATGGATATGGATGCTGAGGGCATGGTCATGAATGAAAATACGGATAACTTGCCCCGTGATTGCCCTCAGCTTGCCGGTGATGTGGAAATTACAGTGCGAGCAGGGACTAAGTATGCTAAAGAGTTTCCAGGAACAGTGTTTGGTTTTGACCAACATGAATGGAAAGTCGAACCCTGTACGCGCATTACAGTCACCTTTATTAATGAGGACAAGGTTCGCCACCAATGGATGGTTCACATGTTGCCCAAGTACATCTATCCTCAGGGAATGTTTCACCTTGAGGTGGCAGGGCCGGGTCGTCGAACGGGTACCTTTATCGTGCCAAGCGTGGAAAAAACCTATTTTGTCCACTGCGATATTGCCCAACACACGGAAAAAGGCATGAAGGCCCAACTAAAAGTAGGGAGTGGCGATCAAGATTTCCCCAGCATTCCCGGGCTTACAGCGCCAAACTATCCGGATCCCTATGAAACGGAAACCAGTTGGAGCACGATAGGCTCCTCCTTGGGCGCAGGTTTGGCAGGCCTAGGGCTGGCGATTGTGGGTCTGGGGCGTTTCAAGCGTAAGGCTGTGGCAAAAACAAAGGAAGCCGCGCAGCAACAACAGGTTTCTAAGCCGGAAGCCAAGCCGCGTAAGTGGTGGTCGTTTGGCAAGTAAGTAAAGCCCAGGGGTCATTTCACGCCCTCGAGCAATTTCTCTTGTTTGCCGGCGTACCTTGTACCAAATTCCTAGAGAGTTAGTGACAGGGTACGTCGGCAAGTTGCTTTCCATATCATAAGGTTGAACTAGATTAAGGCTTACTCCGCAAGCGAGCTTCTTGTTCTATTTCATGTTTTATCAGCTTAACGAGATCGGTAAGCCCCTCGGCAAGCAATGCCAGGACATCATCAACCGTCAGAATCCCCTCTAGGCCACCTTTCTCGTTGACCACGGGCATCCGCCGGATACCTTGATACCTCATCTGCTGTAGGGTGTCCCAAAGGTCCGCTTTCTCAGGTATGGTGATTACAGGGCTCATGACATCCCTCACCGTGACAGCATCTGGGGATACCTCCTCGGCTAAGATTTCAACAACGAGATCGCGATCAGTCACAATGCCGATAGGGATATTCTGTTCCCTTTGCTGTTCTACTATAAGTACATCTCCCACATGGTGCCGACGCATCAGCTGCGCGACCTCTAAAATAGAGGTGTCCTGAGAGGCCACAATAACCTCGCGATTGCAATATTGTCCCACTGACATGGGCATCTCCTTCTACGGGATCGAACAATGGACAGCAGGTTTC
The DNA here is from genome assembly GCF_004421105.1 of Nitrosococcus wardiae. NCBI lineage: Bacteria > Pseudomonadati > Pseudomonadota > Gammaproteobacteria > Chromatiales > Chromatiaceae > Nitrosococcus > Nitrosococcus wardiae. Next base: position 188,968 of record NZ_CP038033.1, on the reverse strand, counting down.
CATCATTTATCAAAATAAAAAGGGTAACACTCCATCCAGAGCACTATGGTTAAGGGCGACGTGGGCTTCTGCCTGTACTTTGGGTTTAGCATGGTAAGCCACACTAAGGCCTGCAACTCTCAACATTTCCAAATCATTGGCTCCATCGCCGATAGCCACTGTCTGTCTTGTCTCGATATCTAATTCCTTGCACAGCCTCTGCAAAAATCTGGCCTTAGCAGTCGCTCCCACGATACTGCCTACTACAGTGCCGGTCAGCCGATTATTTTTAATTTCTAGCTGATTTGCTAGCGTATAGTCCAAATTGTATTCTTGCTTTAAACGCTCGGTAAAATAAGTAAACCCCCCAGAGACTAAGGCGATTTTAAGACCGCGTTGTCTCAGTGTAGCAAGCAAGGCTTCTCCCCCTGGGTTGACGGCAAGCCGCTTTTCATAGATTTCGGCAAGGACGTTGGCGGGGACTCCCCTCAATAGCGCTACCCGTTGGATGAGAGAAGTTTCAAAGTTGATTTCACCTCGCATAGCGGCGGCAGTGATCCTGCTAACCTGTGTTTCTTTGCCAAAGAAGGCCGCAATTTCATTGATGCATTCAATATTAATAAAGGTGGAGTCCATGTCGGTGACTAGAAGGCGTACCTGCTCAGGGTGGTAGCCCTCCGGAAGGAGATTAATATCCACACCCTCATAAGTTGACCGTAGCCTCGCTAAAGTTTGAGGGGAAAACGGTTGCCTGCCATAAAGCCGATAACCTTGTCCTTGGGGGTGAAGTTCGGTATGAGTTTGTTGAGCAATTTGATTAGCCAGATCCAGAGTTAACTGCGGCCCTTGAAGAATAAGGGTAGACATGGGTGAGAATTCTCGCTGAAATTTTTATAGACGCAGCTAAATCATAACATTCCCAGAGGGGGATAAAGACCGATAATAGGGGCCTTAAGTGCTTCAAAAGGTTTTTTTTATGGGGATTAACCTTACTTCTTGTAGGTAAAATCTAGGGAAGATACAATACCGGACTTATTGAAAAGGCTATTGAGCTTTTCTGAATGCATCTCATGAAAATAAGCATAAAAAATTCGTATTTATTATTGCTTGACACACACTTTGGGGATGCTACACTCCATTTCTAAAGGACTTATTGTAACGATAAGGGATTTTACTCTTCCCTCGAAAAACCAGTTCAAAGAGGGGGAGAGAGGTGAGAGCCAGTCACCAGTGATGTCTAAGACTGGGATGGCTTCTCAATCGAAATAGTTCAGTCAAATAGGAGGCTATCAATATGGCTGCAACTAGTAGAGCTGTTGCGGGAGTAGCTGAAGAGGAATCCCTCTTTGCCTGGAAAGGTATGTGGGGGGCCGTCGCGGCATTCTTTATCTTCTACATCGGTGTACGTTGGTATGAAGGCGTTTACGGATGGAAGTACGGGTTGGATTCCTTTACTCCGGAATTCGAAAAGTATTGGATGAATCTGCTGTACATTGAGCTCGTTGTTGAAGCGTTAGCGACTGCGGGCTTAGTGGCTTACCTGATCAAGACCCGGGATCGCAATATAGAGGCTGTTCAACCCCGTGAGGAACTGCGCCGTTACTGCACCCTGTATATGTGGTGGGTGGTTTATGGCGTTGGTCTGTTCTGGGGTGCAAGCTTCTTTACCGAGCAGGATGGTACCTGGCATCAGACGGTGGTCCGGGATACGGACTTCACTCCTAGCCACATTATCGAGTTCTACATGAGTTACCCGATCTACGTTATGGTAGGCTTGGGTTCCTTTGTGTATGCCAAGACTCGTATTCCTTACTTTGCTAAGGGCTGGTCTGTGCCTTACCTGATGTTGGTGTTTGGACCCTTTATGATCTTCCCGAATGTGGGCCTGAATGAGTGGGGTCACACCTTCTGGTTCATGGAGGAGTTGTTTGTTGCACCGCTGCATTGGGGTTTTGTGTTCTTTGCTTGGTTTATCCTGGCGATGTTCGGCGTATTCTTGCAGGTCCAAGGCCGCATGCGCGAGCTAATTGGCCAGTCGCTCCAGCAAAGCCCGGATTACTCCCGTAGCTGATCGCTTGTGTTAATGAGTTTTCAGTTAAAGTGTTAAATGGGGCGGCCGCAATCCAACAATTAATTGAGGGTTCGCGGCCGCCTTTTTATATACCTTCTGTATTAAACCCTGGGCAGGAAGGAGTTCTGCCAAGATTGAAAAGAGGGTAAGGGAGCTTTAATTAAGAACGATTGACGGATATGTCTCCTTGTTGAGGATGGGAAAAGTGGAACCCCAAAACAAAGCAACCTTAACGAGTGGCGATAAGAACAGGCAGCAGGGAAGCAGGCCTTAGGAATTCACGGATCTACGGACCGGTGAATGAATAATCATAACAGATATCAAATAAAAACCCTATTTTAGGAGGGCAGATATGAGTGCACTTGCGTCTGCGGTTCGTACACCGGAGGAAGCTGCAAAGATCTCTAGAACGCTTGATTTGTTAGCGTTAGGAGCGTTCTTCGGTATTTTTCTCGCTTCGTACCATGTTCACTGTATGCTTCTGTTTGGCGACTGGGATTTCTGGACTGACTGGAAAGACCGGCGCATGTGGGTCACGGTGGCTCCCATCGTGGCGATTGCTTACCCTGCCGCCATGCAGGCATTTTTCTGGGAAAGATTCCGTCTTCCCTTTGGCGCCACCATCGTGACGCTCGGGGTGCTAGCCGGTGAGTGGGCTAACCGTTACTTTAACTTCTACGGTTTTACCTACTTCCCCATTAACTTCGTTTGGCCGGCCGTTCTAGTCCCCATGGCCTTGTTCTTGGATGCCGTTCTCGTGCTGACCAAGAGCTATGGTTTGACCGCCATCGTGGGTGGGTTGTTCTACGGCTTGTTGCTTTATCCTGCAAACTGGCCGCTGTTAGCCCAGTACCATGTTCCCGTGGAATACAATGGCTTGGTTATGTCCATCGCCGACATCATGGGGTATCACTATGTTCGGACGGGTACTCCTGAATATATCCGGATGGTCGAGAAAGGTACCCTGAGAACATTTGGTAAAGACGTCGTTCCGGTATCGGCATTCTTCTCAGGCTTTGTTTGCATGGTCATGTACTTTACGTGGCACTTTGTCGGCCGCTGGTTCTCCAGAGATTACAACGTCCAACAAGTGTAAGTTTTGGAAGATAATAATTCTAAAATCCTAAACAGAGAGACGGAGAACATGAAAGGTAATATAATGAATCGAGCCAGAAAATGGCTAGCCATCGGCTTTGCCACCGTGGTGGCATCGAGCGTCTTCTACGTTCCTACAGTAGCCGCCCACGGTGAAAAGTCACAGGCCGCCTTCCTGCGGATGCGGACCATCCATTGGTATGACCTTAAATGGTCCAAGGACCAGATTGCAGTCAACGAAACCTACACCATGAGCGGCAAATTCCGTGTTTTCGAGGATTGGCCGGAAGCGGTGCGTCATCCCCATGTGTCCTTTTTGAATGTCGGTCAACCTGGACCGGTGTCCACTCGGATGTCTTCTTACATCAATGACGTGTTCGTGCCCCGTTCAGTGGGTATCGAGCTCGGCGGCGATTATAGCTTTTCGGTGGAACTCAAAGGCCGTCGTCCGGGAACTTGGCACGTCCATACCATGATGAACATCGAGGGGGGCGGTCCACTTATCGGTCCCGGCAAATATATAACCATTACGGGTAATATTGAGGACTTTGAAAACCCCATCACCGACCTGACGGGTAACACCGTTGACATAGAAAGGTTGGGTCTAGGCACCGTCGTTGGTTGGCACGTGTTCTGGTATGTTTTGGGTATCGCTTGGATGTGGTGGTGGGCTCGCCGTCCCATGTTTTTACCTCGCTACATGAGAGTAGAAGCAGGGGAGGCCAATGATCTCATCACCGATACAGACAAGAAGGTAACCCTGGGTGTAATGGTCGGCGTCCTCGTCATCGTTCTGTATGGCTATCAGAGCGCCGAAAGTAAGCATCCCGTTACTGTGCCTTTGCAGGCTGGTCTGCTAGGTGAGATTGAACCGCTACCGGTCGATTACGATAGGATGGTGTCGGTCGATGTGCTCAAGGCTAACTATCGGGTGCCGGGCCGGACTATCTCAATGAAGCTTGAAATCACTAACCATACCGATGGAGTTATTTCCATAGGCGAGTTTGCCACCGGTGGTATTCGCTTCTTGAACCCTGATGTGGTTGTAGATGACACGGATTATCCGGATAATCTATTGGCACCGGAAGGGCTAGAAGTGAGCCAGCAGGATATTGCTCCGGGTGAAACGGTAGTGGTCGAAGTCTCCGGTACCGATGCAGCTTGGGAAGTCGAGCGTATGGCTGACGTTATCTACGATCCGGATAGCCGGTTTGGTGGACTGTTGTTCTTTGTCGACGCCGAAGGGAACAGACTGCCGATCCCTGTTGGCGGGGCGTTAATCCCAATCTTTGTCTAAAGAATGGTCACTCTTGGCGCGCGTGTAGTCAAAGATGCGTAATATGAGTTAAGCTATTCGTAATTGATAAGCCGACCCTTCACTCCATATTGGAGTGAAGGGTCGGCCTATTCTTATCTATCTCTGTAGCTCAGACACTAAAGCTCTGAAGTTGCATTTCATGCCAATCCCTCAAAGCTAAATTAAAGGGTATTAGCTAATGAAGAGAGTACTATTTAGCTGCTTTGCATTATTTGGATTATTGTTAGCCAGCACCTCTGCCATGGCCCATGGAGGGGGCGGAATCGAGGCGGATAAGTGTGTTGTTAATATCGGTAATTATCGGATGCACTTTACCGCTTACCAGCCACAAACCATTGGCGGGGAAGAGTTATGCTGGGATTTGCCGACCGCCGGAAATTCCATTTTGGTTTTTGACTTGGTGGAAAGGGTATTGCGTGATCGGCCTGTGGAAGTTCGGGTTGTGGAAGAGCAGGAAACCGCTTCGGGTCCGTCAAATTACAAAACCATAGTGGAGCGACCTGTTCAGAGGTACCCGAAAGGGACTATCGAGCTTGAGGCTGCTTTTGCTAATCCAGGAGAATACACTGCAGTGGTTACCCTGGGGGGTGATCAGCCGTTGGTGTTCAAAGCGCCAATTCGGGTTGCTCTTCAAGGAGAGCAGACCGTTCAGTGGATTGGTGCTATTGCTTTTGCTGCTGTTGTTATAGGGTTAATGGTTTGGTTTGCCCGCCGCGGTAAAAAGGAAGCGAGCGCCTAGCATCAGCATCGTCTAAATCATATTTATAATAGCTGGATTCCTAAATTCATAGGGGAGATCCCCGGCATTCAATTATATAAGTAATTGAATGCCGGGGGAAAAAGGAATGTGCTGCTATCTTGTAAGGCAATATCAAACTAAATAGAGCTGAGCGGGCAGTTGATATCTAATGCTTGTTATGTTGTGATGATACAATTGATCTAGACAAAGAAAAATTGCGCTAGCAACCTTTTGGCTTAATAGGCTATCTAATACTAATCAATAGAAATAAGGAGCTTAGATGAAACGGTTTCCCTTGATGTTGTTTATGGCGTTTCTTGCCTTAGTATTGGCGGCTTGTCAGTCGGGTGGCCCAGGTGCAGAGGATTTTGGCCTTGCAGGAACCTGGGAGGCGGAGCTTGGGACCGAGAAGCAGAATGGTGGAACCCTGAAAACTAAGGGAGAAGTCACCTTTTCTGGTAATACTTATAAATACTCTTGGTATAAAAAACTAATCGATGAAGATGGTTCTGCAGTTTATGATTGGTCGGAAACTTCAAGAGAAACCGGAAGCGTTTCTGTGTCGCCTGATTATATGGAGTGGACGGCGAATTCCTACGGTACAGCGGAATATAATGAAGGGACACAGAGTTGGAGCGCTGTTGATATGAAATCAACTACCAATGATTATGCCATCTATTATACTGTTGAAGGCGATAAGCTCACTTTAAAAGAGGACTATAATCTTGATGGCGACTTTGATGACGTGATAGGTATGCCTGAAACGGTTATCTATACTAAAAAGGAATGAATCTTGTCGCATAGGGCATACCTGCCTGAGGGGGCGGGTATGCCCGGCTTAAGTTAGGGCTTGTTTCTTCTTTGAGGTATTTTTTATGAACGGCAAACAACCCCATCTAGAACAGCGTCGTCCAGGGACGATCTTCCTATCTTTTTTTCTTGCTATTGCTTCGGGTACCGCTTTGGTGAGCTATCTTTCCACGGTTACCGGCGTTAGAAAACTCTCCCTTGAACAGCAAATGATGCTTGAGACTCTGACATGGTCAGAAATAGGGGTGACTTTGTTTATTAATATTGCGATCTTGGCTGCAGCCCTGCTCCTCTATTTGCACCGCCGATTGGCTCTTTATTTTTTTCTTGGGGCTATTGGGGCCAGCTTGGGGAAACTTGGATTGACGGCCTTTAATAAAGGATCCTTAGTCGCCATTTTTTCATCAGAATTAGGCGGGGGAGCATTGATCCTCGGCATATTGGTTGGAGCCTGCGCCTACACTTGGCGACTGGGTCGCTCAGGGCTTTTGGATTAAAAGGACTGTATAAATCCCAATGGGAAAGGGATAAAGTCACAATTTAACATAAATTTCCTGCGGCTATTAGGGGTTATTCCTCTGGGAATGGGAATAGTTCTGCCAGTTTCTCGCCGGGCTCTTCTGCTTTCATAAAAGTTTCGCCCACAAGAAAGGCATAGACCCCGGCTTCCTTCATCCTCATTACATCTGCGGCACTGTGAATACCGCTTTCAGTGACTACTAGGCGATTAGAAGGTATTTGAGCAAGCAGGCCAAGAGTGGTTTCTAACTTTGTCTCAAAGTTTTTTAAATTGCGGTTATTAATGCCGATGAGTAGTGTGTTTAGGGCTAGGGCCCGCTCAAGTTCTTCGGCATTATGTACTTCTACAAGCGTGTCCATGTTCAGGTGCTCGGCGAGTTGTGAGAGTTCCAGCATTAAAGCGTCGCCTAGGGCCGCTGCAATCAGTAGAATACAGTCGGCGCCTGTTACCCGAGCTTCATAGACCTGATAGGGATCAATGATAAAATCTTTTCTTAACACGGGTAATTCACAAGCATCTCGGGCTAGGCGGAGGTCTGCTTCGCTGCCCTGAAAGAAACTGAGATCGGTGAGTACTGACAGGCAAGTTGCCCCCCCCTCTTCATAGCTACGGGCAATTGCTGCCGGATCAAAGGTCTCGCGCAGAAGCCCCTTACTAGGGGAAGCCTTTTTGATTTCAGCAATAACGGCGAATTGCTGGGCATTTACCTTTTGAGTGATAGCGTTAACAAAGCCACGTACTGGAGGTGCCCCCTCTACTTGTTGGCTGAGTTCCCGGATTGAAAGCTGTTGAGCCCGTGCGGTAATCTCCTCGGCTTTCCGTCGCAAGATCTTCTGTAAGATATCGGGGGCCTCGTTCATCTTTCAACTATCTCCCTTTTTTCGAGATTATTTTTATTGTTATTGTTAGCTAATCAGTCTGGGTAAATGCAATTAAGGCGGCCAATTTCTCTTGAGCTTTGCCTTCGGATAGAACCTTTAACGCTTTGTTTATTCCTTTTTCCAGGGTTGGGGTGAGATCTGCTGCATAAATGGCGGCCCCTGCATTCAAAGCCACAATATCCCGGGCTGGGCCGGGGTGATTAGCCAAGGCTGAACGTAAAACGTCAAGACTCTCTTGAGCATTGTTAACCGCTAGGCACTCGATTGAAACCCGTTCAAAGCCAAACTGTTCAGGGGTGATCTTATAGCTTTTGACGGTGCCATTCCTCAATTCAGCGATCTGGGTCGCTGCTCCAATACTGATTTCATCCAAGCCATCTTCAGCGTGTACGATGAGCACATGCTGGCTACCTAAACGCTGTAAGACCCAGGCTAGAGGTTCAAGCCATTCCTCGCTAAAAACCCCGACTACTTGATTGGGGAGATCGGCAGGGTTAGTGAGGGGACCCAAGAGGTTAAAGAGGGTGCGGATTCCCATTTCTCGCCGTGGGGCTATGGTGTATTTCATGGCACCGTGGTGTCGAGGGGCAAACAAAAAGCCTACGCCTAATTCTTCAATGCAACGGGTCACTTGTGCGGGTGTAATCTCAATTTTAACCCCAGCAGCTTCAAGAATATCAGCGCTGCCACATTGGCTAGAGACGGAACGGTTGCCATGTTTGGCCACTTTCCCTCCTGCTGCGGCAACAACAAAAGCACTAGCGGTTGAAATATTGAAAGTATTGGCACCGTCTCCCCCCGTCCCGCAGGTATCCACAAGGTGGGCCCCTGTGACCTTTACCTTAGTGGCTAATTTGCGCATCACTTTGGCAGCGGCGGCAATCTCTTCCACCGTTTCTCCTTTCATCCGAAGCCCAATGAGTAGGCCGCCAATCTGTGCGGGGGTTGCCTGACCAGTCATGATCAGGTTCATAACCGATGCCATCTCTTCACTGGTAAGATCGCGCCCTGCAGTGATAGTACGAAGGGCAGTCTGAATATCCATAGGGTGTTTCTTGTAAATTCTGAGAATAGAGAGATTTTTTAAGACTCTGAGGAAAATTCAGGTGTATTTGAGAAAGTTGAGAAGCAAATCATGCCCCTGCTGGGTAAGAATTGATTCGGGGTGAAATTGTACCCCTTCGATGGCAAGTTCCCGATGGTGGATCCCCATGATCTCGTCTAATTCTCCTGTATCAGTTTCAGTCCAGGCAGTAACTTCCAAACATGAAGGGAGACTAGCCTGGTCGATGACTAGAGAATGATAGCGGGTAGCTTCAAAGGGATTCTCAAGGCCTTGAAACACCCCTTTATGATTGTGATGTACCCTTGAGGTTTTACCATGCATGATAGTTTTGGCATGCACTATCTGGCCGCCAAAGGCTTGGCCGATACACTGGTGACCAAGGCATACCCCTAATATAGGGAGCTTGCCAGCGAAGTGGCGGATAATTTCAAGGGAAATACCCGCTTCGTTAGGGGTGCAAGGGCCCGGAGAGATTACAAGACGTTTTGGGTGTAATCGCTTTATTTCTGCAATACTGATTTGATCATTACGAAAAACGCAGACTTCTTCACCCAATTCGCCTAAATATTGGACTAAATTGTAGGTAAATGAATCATAGTTGTCGAGCATGAATAACATACTCATCTCCTAGCGGAAAGAACCATCAAGACCGGCTTCAGCCAAAGCCACTGCTCGGAAAATGGCCCGGCCTTTATTCATGGTTTCATTCCACTCGCTCTGGGGCACCGAATCATAGACAATTCCCGCGCCTGCTTGAATATGAAGGGTTTGATCTTTAATCACTGCGGTGCGAATGGCAATGGCGGTATCCATATTACCCGACCATGCTAAGTAGCCCACTGCACCTGCATAGATTCCACGCCTAGTAGGTTCTAATTCGTCGATGATCTCCATGGCCCGAACTTTGGGGGCACCAGAAACCGTACCGGCAGGAAAGGTCGCCCGTAAAACATCCATGGCTGAGAGCCCCGGTTTGAGCTGCCCCGTCACATTGGAGACGATGTGCATTACGTGGGAGTAGCGTTCAATGAACATTTTTTCGGTTACGTTGACACTACCAATTTTGGCGACCCGGCCGACGTCGTTTCGGCCTAGATCAATGAGCATCCAATGTTCTGCAAGCTCCTTAGGATCCGCCAGTAATTCCTCCTCCAGTGCGCGATCTTCTTCTTCTGTTGCGCCCCGGTGTCGGGTTCCGGCGATGGGACGTACCGTCACCACACCCTCCTCTAGGCGTACCAGGATCTCCGGAGAGGAGCCGACGACATGGAAGTCATGGAGATCCAAATAAAACATATAGGGGGATGGATTGAGGCAACGGAGTGCTCGATAGAGGTTTAGGGGGGAAGAGGCAAAGGGTACTGAGAGGCGCTGGGATAGCACTACTTGCATTACATCACCGTCGGTAATGTATTGGCGTGCCTTGCTGACTGCTGTCTTAAAGCCTTCCTCGGTAAACCCGGAGATAAAATCATCTTCGACCACCACCCGAGGAGCCTCAATGGGGTGACGGCTGAGAACGCCTACCCGAAGGCGCTCTTCAAGGGCATCTAGGCGTCGTTGTCCTTCCCCATAACCTTCTGGGCCGACATGAACAATGAGGTAGAGTTTGCCGCTGAGATTGTCAAAGATAACAATTTCTTCGGATACGAGTAACAGGATATCCGGTGTTCCCAAGAAATCGGGCTTATTCCCGTGGACAAGCTTGGGCTCAATATAGCGGATAGTATCGTAACCAAAGTACCCCACCAGTCCACCCGTAAAACGAGGCAAAGTATCGATTGCTGGAACTTTAAAACGCTGTTTAAAGGCTTCTATCCAAGCCAGTGGATCATCCGTGCGGTACGTTTCTTCGATGCGGTGGTTGGTTTCCACCACCACCTCTTGATTTCGCACCTTGACCACAGTGCGGCAAGGTAGACCGATAAACGAATATCGGCCCCATTTTTCCCCGCCGTGGACCGATTCAAATAAATAGGAATAGGGGCCATTAGCTAACTTAAGATAAGTGCTGAGAGGTGTGTCCAAGTCGGCCAAAACCTCTCGCACAAGAGGAATGTGATTATAACCTTGGGCGGCGAGCTGTTTAAATTGTTCAAGTTCCATGGTTTACTTCCAGAATTAAAGAGATGACTAGCCGGGTTTAGTGGGAGTTAACACCACCATCGTCTTTTTTCCCGCCATAGGCCTCTTGTCTGGAAGTGAGTCATAGTGTATTCCCTAGGCCGCCTCGCTTAATAGGCTTTTGATTTCAATTAAGGAATCGATGACACCATCCGGATGGCTGTCAGCGATATCTACGCCATGATTATAACCATAGCTTAGGCAGACGATCTGGAAACCGGCTGCCCTTGCTGCTTTCACATCGCTGATGGAATCCCCAATCATGAGCGCCTTCTCAGGGGCAATGCCGAAAAAACTAGCGGCATGGAGTAACGGTGCAGGATGGGGTTTTTTCTCTGGCAATGTGTCGCCGCTTACAATTATCTCAAAATGGTCAATTATTCCTAGATCTCTAAGCAGAGGATAGGTAAATTGGGCTGCTTTATTAGTGACGCTGCCTAAGCGATATCCTTGAGATTTTAGCCAGATTAATCCCTCGCTTACCCCAGGATATAGGCAGCTGCGCTTGCTTGTGTTTTCCTGGTAGAGGGCTAGAAAAATAGGTTTAGCCTTTTGATATAAAGCCTCCTCCGGCTCCCCTTCTAAGTTATCGAGTAGGGCCCGTTTAATCAGCCGCTCTACGCCGTTCCCTACCCACTGTCGAACTTTGGTTTCACCCCGGGGAGGCAGGCCTAGCTGCCTCATCATGGTATCGGTGCAGAAGGCGAGATCAGGCACGCTGTCCACCAAAGTACCATCCACATCGATAAGCACCATCTCTGGTTTTTTCAACATTCTTATGACTATCGTTTTGCTTTATTCAATACTTCGGACAGTTTTGGGCGAGCTTGCTACCAACAATCAGAGACTTACCGAATTAAATGTAACTTAAGGAGAGTCCTAACTTGCATTTTATTCGTCTGGGAATGGCAACTCATTGATCATTCTGAGTAAAAACTGTCCGAACCCTTGTTTATTAAAAGTAAGATTTTAATGATACTGTCCTATATTTATACCGCAGCCCTTCATTTTACCTTGGCTAGCTCGGCACGCATCTCACCAATGGTGGCTTTGTAATTTTCGCTTTGGAAAATGGCCGAACCTGCCACGAAAGTATCTGCCCCCGCTGCCGCGATTTGCCGAATATTATCGACCTTAACGCCGCCATCAATTTCAAGGCGAATCGGGTGACCACTAGTGTCAATTATCCGACGAGCTTGCTGTAACTTATCGAGTGCCGAGGGGATGAATTTCTGGCCGCCGAACCCTGGATTAACCGACATGATAAGCACCATGTCCACTTTGTCTAGGACGTATTGAAGATAATCGAGGGAAGTGGCTGGGTTGAATACTAAGCCAGCTTTACAGCCCTCATCGCGGATAAGCTGAAGGGTCCGGTCGATATGGTCGGAGGCTTCCGGATGAAAAGTGATATAATTGGCGCCCGCCTTGGCAAAATCAGGCACGATTCGATCAACAGGTTTCACCATCAGGTGAACATCGATATCGGCGGTGATACCATGTTTGCGCAGCGCTTCGCAGATGAGAGGACCGATTGTCAGATTGGGAACATAATGGTTATCCATCACATCGAAGTGCACTATGTCAGCACCCGCGTCCAATACGGCAGTCACTTCTTCCCCCAGACGAGCAAAATCCGCCGATAGGATAGAAGGAGCAATTTTATAATCAGCCATGGTCATTACCTCTTAAACTATTAGCTATTCCGATCCAAATGGCTTTCAGTTTGGTAAAGCTGTGCACTTTACCCCATTATTAGTTATTTTTCAGCTTGCTTTTTGATAAGGGAGCCTCATAGTTAATACTTTACTAAATTACTTGGTTTTGAACTTAATCGGGACTATAATAGTCCTAAATTGGAACGGAGGCTCTACATGCTCCGCATGAGTAAGATGACCGATTACGGTATTGTGCTAATGACACGTTTGGCGGCGGCTTCCAAGGGTCAGCATACCGCCGCTGATTTATCCGCTCAGGTGGAAATGCCTTTGCCGACCGTCAGTAAAATCCTTAAACAATTGGCCCGAGCCCAGTTATTGGTATCATCGCGGGGGGCCCAGGGGGGTTATAGTTTAGCAAGACCGCCTGAGACAATCTCAGTAGCAGAAATCATTACCACCCTAGAGGGACCTATCGGTTTAACTGAGTGCATTAGTACACCAGGGGAATGTGGGCAGGAGTCCCATTGTTCCACCCGTGTCCACTGGGAGCGGATTAATCAAGCGGTCTATGGGGCCTTAAATGAGATTAAATTGTCTGACATGGTTCAGCCGATGGGGGTGTATCCCATCCAGTTTCATCAATTGACTAGACGTTCGGTGCCACTGAGTACAGGTAATACGACCAGATAACCGCGGGAGCAGACTATGAGTAAATCAACCCTTCAGGTTGAAAATCTTGTTCATCGGGAATATCGGGCTGGCTTTATCACCGATATCGAAGCGGACACTATACCTCCCGGCCTCAATGAGGACGTTATTCGCCTCCTCTCTGGCAAGAAAAATGAGCCGGAGTTTATGTTGGAGTGGCGCCTCAAGGCCTACCGCCATTGGTTGGAGATGAAAGAGCCAAAATGGGCTCATGTCCACTATCCACCCGTGGACTATCAATCTATTGTTTATTATTCCGCGCCCAAATCAAAGAAAGATGGTCCCAAGAGCTTAGATGAAGTTGATCCCAAATTACTGGAAACCTATGAGAAACTAGGCGTGCCCCTCCATGAGCGGGCCCGGCTCGCGGGCGTGGCTGTGGATGCGGTATTCGACAGTGTCTCTGTAGCAACCACCTTCAAGGAGAAACTGGCTGAAGCGGGAGTGATTTTTTGCTCTTTTTCCGAAGCGGTGCAGAAATATCCTGAGTTGGTAGAAAAATATCTCGGCACGGTGGTACCCTACCGAGATAACTTCTACGCCGCTTTAAATTCAGCCGTTTTTAGCGATGGCTCCTTTGTTTATGTGCCCAAGGGCGTTCGTTGCCCCTTAGAATTATCCACCTACTTCCGTATCAATGCCGCTCAAACTGGCCAGTTTGAGCGCACCCTGATCGTTGCTGATGAAGGAGCATCTGTTAGTTATTTAGAAGGCTGTACCGCGCCGATGCGGGATGAGAACCAACTCCATGCTGCGGTGGTGGAGCTTGTCGCTCTAGACAACGCCGAGATCAAGTACTCCACAGTGCAAAATTGGTATCCCGGCGATGAGGAGGGCCGTGGCGGAATCTATAACTTCGTGACTAAACGAGGTGCTTGCCGGGGAGCCCACTCCAAGATCTCCTGGACCCAGGTGGAGACCGGTTCGGCCATTACCTGGAAGTATCCTAGCGTTATCTTGCAAGGAGATCACTCAGTGGGTGAATTCTATTCAGTGGCACTCACTAATAATTTCCAGCAAGCGGATACGGGCACCAAAATGATCCATATGGGGCGCAATACCCGCAGCACCATCATTTCTAAAGGGATTTCTGCCGGGCGAGGACAAAATACCTACCGAGGCTTGGTGCGGGTTATGCCCACTGCTGTTGGCGCCCGTAACTATACCCAGTGTGATTCCCTACTTCTAGGAGATCGATGCGGCGCCCATACCTTTCCTTACATTGAGGTAAAACACCCTTCAGCACAGGTGGAACATGAGGCATCGACCTCCAAGATCAGCGAAGATCAACTGTTCTATTGTAAACAGCGGGGAATCTCCGCGGAAGATGCTGTCTCTATGATCGTCAATGGTTTTTGTAAGGAAGTGTTTAAGGAATTGCCCATGGAGTTCGCAGTAGAAGCCCAGAACCTACTGGGGGTGAGCTTGGAAGGGGCAGTCGGCTAACGCTTACCCACCTATTGATGGCATCGACAACAAAGTGATAGAGGTTTTTAAATGTTAACCATCAGCAACCTGCATGCCAGTGTGGATGGCAAACCCATCCTCCGGGGTATTAATTTAAATGTGAATCCCGGTGAGGTGCACGCCATTATGGGACCGAACGGCTCGGGGAAGAGTACCCTGGCCAGTGTTCTGGCAGGGCGGGAGGATTACGAGGCCACAGCAGGGGAGATCCTTTATCAGGATCAGAATTTATTGGATCTGGCTCCCGAAGAGCGCGCCCGCGCAGGAATCTTCTTGGCTTTCCAGTATCCCGTGGAGATCCCCGGCGTGAGCAATGTGTATTTGTTGAAGGCGGCTTTGAATTCCGTGCGCAAGCATCGTGGACTAGATGAACTGGATGCCATGGACTTTTTGGCTCTGGTGCGGGAAAAAATGAAGCTGGTCAAGATGAATGAAAGCTTCCTGCAGCGGGCAGTTAATGAAGGTTTCTCGGGGGGGAAAAGAAGCGTAACGAAATCTTACAGATGGCTATTTTGGAGCCCACATTGACCATTTTGGACGAGACTGACTCGGGATTGGATATTGATGCCCTCAGGATCGTCGCCGATGGAGTTAATGCCCTACGGAGTCCCGAGAGAGGACTTATCTTGGTGACCCATTATCAACGTCTCCTCAATTACATTGTGCCGGATTATGTCCATGTGCTCTCCCAAGGGCGCATTGTAAAATCTGGGGATAAGGAACTTGCGCTGGAGTTGGAGGAGAAAGGGTACGGTTGGATTGAACAAGATAACAACCCAGTGACAGGAGCAGCCTCCCTATGAATGGGGTAAGTGAAGCTTGGCGGTCCTATCTTGATTCCCATGCCCGTTTGGAACCCGAGCTAGTCGGGGCAGCGCAACCCTGGCTTCGAGAATTACGCCAGCAGGCTTTGGGGCAATTCCTCTCCATGGGCTTTCCTGGCCCTAAAAATGAGGACTGGAAGTATACCCGAGTCCGGGCGCTTGCGGAGACCGCATTTACTCCAGTAGTTTCTTCGCCGGTAGCGGTCCGCTTGGATGAATGTCAGGGGTATTTTTTGCCCGATATGCCTTGCTTTCGCTTGGTATTCGTCGATGGCCGTTTTGTCCCGGGGTTATCGGAGATTGAGGAACTCCCCCAGGGTACAGTGGTAGGGAGTTTAGCTGACGGCCTCAATCAGGAGGCGGAAAGTTTACGGAGTGTACTCGCCGGTTATGCGGATCATCATCAGCCTTTCACGGCACTTAACACCGCTTTCATGACTGACGGTGCTTACCTTTATTTGCCTGCTAGGACGGTGCTGACCAAGCCGGTACATCTCCTCTTTATTACCACCGGGCGAAGTGAAGCGGTGGTGACCCACCCCCGTAACCTTATGGTTCTCGGACCGGAGAGTGGGCTGACAGTTATTGAACACTATGCTGGGTTAAATGATGGGGTGTATTTCACCAATGGGGTCACCGAAGTGGTTATGGAAAAGGGTGCCCACCTTGAACACATTAAGCTGCAGGAGGAAGCGGCTAAAAGCTTCCATATTGCGACGGTGCAAGTGCAGCAAGAACAAGATACTCAATTCCTCTCCCGCAATTTGGCCTTAGGTGGCCGGTTGGTGCGTAACGATATCAATAGCGTATTGGGGGGCGAGGGTGCCGGGTGTGTCTTAGAGGGGCTCTATGCTGTGGATGGTGAACGTCACGTGGATAACCATACGCGAATTGACCACAAGCAACCCCAGACCATTAGTCAGGAATACTATAAGGGGATTTTGGGCGGTAAGTCACGGGCAGTCTTTAACGGTAAAGTGATTGTTCACCCTAACGCGCAAAAGGTGGATGCCCGCCAGGCCAACCGCAACCTGTTGTTGTCTGAAGGGGCTGAAGTGGATACCAAGCCAG
This sequence comes from Nitrosococcus wardiae, assembly GCF_004421105.1. NCBI lineage: Bacteria > Pseudomonadati > Pseudomonadota > Gammaproteobacteria > Chromatiales > Chromatiaceae > Nitrosococcus > Nitrosococcus wardiae. The sequence goes on along the minus strand of NZ_CP038033.1, from coordinate 172,634 downwards.
AACTAGAGATCTATGCTGATGATGTCAAGTGTGCCCACGGCGCCACCATAGGGCAATTAGATAAGGATCAAGTTTTCTATCTTCGTTCCCGGGGCATAGAGGAGAAAGACGCCCGTCAGCTGCTGACCCATGCTTTTGCCGAGGAAATTGTGAAGCGCATTGAATTGATCCCTATTCGAGATCGCGTTGAGCATCAATTAGGTCTCTGGCTTTCCGAGGAACAGCGCAAGGAGGGGGGATTATGACCATTGGAAATATCGCCACTAAAGTGCCCACAGCGGGTAGACTTTTTGATATTGAGCAGGTGCGTGCTGATTTCCCCATTTTGCAGCAGCACGTACATGGCAAGCCGCTAGTTTACCTAGACAATGCGGCTACGGCGCAAAAACCTAGACAAGTTATTGAGTCCATCGGCCACTATTATCAGTGGGATAACGCCAATATCCACCGTGCTGTGCATCAGCTCAGCGAACGGGCCACCCAGGCCTACGAGGCGGCGAGGAATAAAGTGCAGCGCTTTATCAATGCTGCCCAGCGGGAAGAGATTGTGTTTGTGCGGGGGACGACCGAAGCAATCAACTTAGTCGCCCAGAGTTTTGGTCGAAATCGGTTGCAAGCCGGTGATGAAATCCTGCTCTCCCATATGGAACATCACTCTAATATTGTACCGTGGCAGCTTTTGTGCGAGCAGACTGGGGCGGTGCTCAAAGTGGTCCCTATCAATGATGCCGGTGAATTGCTCCTAGATGAATATGAAAAACTTTTGTCGCCCCGCACTCGCTTAGTCACTATGGTTCATGCTTCGAATGCTTTGGGGACCATCAGTCCGGTGCGGGAGATCATTGAATTGGCCCATGCCCAAGGAGTCCCGGTGCTGCTCGACGGGGCTCAGGCGGTTCCCCACATGCCAGTGGATGTCCAGGAACTGGACTGTGATTTTTACGCTTTTTCCGCTCATAAAATGGTAGGGCCTACGGGAATTGGTGTACTTTACGGGAAACGGGAGTGGTTGGAAGCTATGCCCCCTTATCAGGGAGGGGGAGATATGATCCTGTCGGTGAGCTTTGACAAAACCCTTTACAATGATCCCCCCTATAAGTTTGAAGCAGGGACGCCCCATATCGCTGGAGCCATTGGTCTGGGTGCGGCGGTGGATTATCTGGAGGCGCTAGGGATGGAGAATGTAGCCATCTATGAGCAAGAGCTTTCTGCCTATGCTGCAGAAGTTTTGGCCCAGATCCCTGGGTTGCGTTTTATAGGGACTGCCCAAGAAAAAGTGGGGGTATTATCCTTTGCCTTGGAGGGGGTTCATCCCCATGATATCGGAACCATTCTTGACCATGAGGGTATTGCCATCCGTACGGGCCATCATTGCGCCCAGCCGGTGATGGATCGCTTTGGTGTTCCGGCAACGGCAAGGGCTTCTTTTGCGCTTTACAATACCAAAGCTGAAGTGGATGCCCTGGCTGCTGGGATCAGGCGCGTAAGGGAGTTATTGGGATGAATGAACTGAGAGATTTATATCAAGAAGTTATTTTGGACCACCGAAAAAAGCCGCGGAATTTTCGTCCCATGGAGGACGCAGATTCTCAAGCGGAGGGTCATAATCCCTTATGTGGAGATCAGATTACCATCTTTCTTAAAGTACGTAATGGCGTGATTGAAGATGTGAGCTTTCAGGGCGATGGTTGTGCCATTTCCATGGCTTCGGCATCTTTGATGACTGAAGTGCTAAAGGGTAAGACTCCCCAGGAGGCTGAAGATTTGTTTGGCAAGTTTCACGACTTGGTGACCGATAATGGGACTCACCGTGGTGAAGGGGCCTCCTTGGGAAAATTGGAGGTGTTGGCTGGAGTTAAGGAATTCCCCATGCGAGTGAAGTGTGCAACCCTTGCCTGGCATACCTTGCATGCAGCCCTAGAGCATAAAAACCAGGTAGTGACCACGGAATAGTTCGAGATGGATATGTACAATCGTGACCCCATTGTCCTCAATCGGGACTGCGAAGCAGTACTCGTGCCGATGGCGGATAAGGTGATTATTCCCAAGGATACGGAAGTGATGATCGCCCAGGATTTGGGGGGTAGTTATACCGTTTATGTTAACGGGAGCCTGGCTCGGATAGCTGGTAAAGATGCTGATGCCTTGGGTTTGGAGCCGGTAGAACCGCCAACATTGCCTGAGGAAGCCTCCGATGAGGAGCTTGAAAAGCTGGCTTGGGACCAGATGAGGACCTGTTTTGACCCTGAAATTCCCATCAATATCGTGGATCTGGGCTTGGTTTATGAGTGTACAATTTCCTCCTTGCCTGATGGTCAAAAGCAGCTAGACATCAAGATGACCTTAACTGCTCCCGGCTGTGGGATGGGCGGGATTCTAGTGCAAGATGTGAAGGAAAAAGTTGAGGCTATCCCCGCTGTTGAGGTGGCTAATGTAGAATTGGTTTTTGATCCCCCTTGGAATCAAAACATGATGTCTGATGCTGCCAAGATCCAGACCGGTATGTACTAATGAGCTTTAAGAGTGCTCCAGCCAGTTTTCGTTCATCTCGGTTTTAATTTGCCTCCCCATGATTTCCAGCAAAACCTGGGCTCGCTCCTTCCCACTGGAAGCTAGCCAGATGCCTTCATGCCCGGCTAGGGGTCCTTCTTCGATACGGATTTTTTGCCCCGGTTGAAAGCTGCGGCTTGGCAGGTCATGGATGCCATCAGGTGACTCATGGGCTTGTAATTCTTTGATTAGCGTATCTGGCACCTGAGCCGGCTCATCTCCAAAGCGGACCAGAGCAGTAACTCCGATGGTAGAACGTATCGAGCTCCAGTTGTCCTTTTCTTTGTCCAGATGAATGAATAAATAGCGAGGAAAGAGTGGTTCGACCACCGTAACGCGCCGGTGAGCACGGCGCCGAACCTGTCGCACCAGGGGTAGATAAGTCTCAAATCTTTGGCGCTCAAGGTTTTCCTGAGCTAAGCGTTCTTGCCGTGGCTTACACCAAACCAGATACCAAGATCTTTTATAAGAAGGAGTGGATTCCATTTCTGAACTACCTGCTTAGCCAGTGCAACGCTATCTATGATTTATAGTCTACCACCATTACCATCATGGCTTTTGGATTCAGAGTTTGTCCAAGGGTGCATTACCCGCCCGGCCGTAATGGTCTTCGAAACGAACGATATCATCTTCTCCTAGATAACTACCTGACTGAACTTCAATAATCTCTAAAGGTAACTTGCCAGGATTCTCCAGGCGATGCTGAATACCTATGGGGATATAAGTCGATTGATTTTCAGAGAGCAGGGTAGTTTCATTACCTCGAATTACACGTGCGGTTCCTCTGACGACGACCCAATGCTCGGCCCGGTGATGGTGCATTTGTAAAGATAGTGAAGCGCCAGGATTTACCGTGATCCGCTTAACTTGGAAACGGGTGCCACAATCGATGCTCTCATAACAGCCCCAAGGGCGATATACTTTTCGGTGCTTGATATATTCTTCTCGTCCTGCTTCTTTGAGTTTTGCCACTACATTCTTGACGTGTTGGGCGTGCTCCTTGTGGACTACGAGTACCGCATCCGGTGTTTCAATGACCATGAGGTCTTTAAGGCCAATACCGGCGACCATACGGTGTTCTGATAGGATCAAGGTATCTTGGGTCTCTTCAAGGTAAACGTCACCCCGTACCATATTGCCATTCTGATCCCGTGGGTTGGCTTCTAGCAGGCTAGGCCATGCCCCTACATCGGACCAACCTGCGTCTAGGGAAACGACGGCAGGAGGGTGGGTGGTGTTCTTAGCAGTAAGCCTCTCCATCACTGCATAATCGATAGAGTTGCTAGGACAAACTTCAAAAGCAGCGGGTTTTATTCGGAAAAACTCACCATCTTGGGTCCCTCCTGTTATGGCCTGACGGCAGGCTTGCTCGATCTCGGGAGCATGGGTTGAAATCTCTTCTGTCCATACTGATGCCCGGAGCATGAACATACCGCTATTCCACAGGTGGTTAGCCGACTGCAAGTAGCGCTGGGCGGTCTCCTGATCCGGTTTTTCCACAAAGGCCTTGAGGATAAAAGCGTGGGGAGCAAACGCTGAAGCAGCGGCCTTTTGGGGTAATGGTTGACCCATCTCAATATAGCCATAGCCGGTTTCGGCCCGAGTGGGAACGATACCAAAGGTCACCACATAGCCGCTTTGGGCCAGCTGATACCCTGCTTGAACAGCGGCTTGGAAGGCGCCGATATCGGCGATAACGTGGTCTGCCGGCATCACCAACAAAATACAATCGTCCTCTGCTTCCAAAACCGAAAAGGCAGCCAAGGTAAGGGCTGGTGCGGTATTGCGGCCAAAGGGTTCCAAGATGAGTTGGCGGGGTGCCACCCCGATTTGCCGCATTTGCTCGGCAACTAAGAAACGGTGCTCTTCATTGCATACCACTAGAGGAGCGGGCAGCGGAGTATCGAAGGCACTGCCGTTAAGTCGGGTGACGGTGTCTTGGAGCATGGTGCGGTCCCCAACTAAGGGCAGGAGCTGTTTCGGAAAATGCTCCCTGGAGAGCGGCCAAAGGCGTGTTCCTGAACCGCCTGAAAGTATCACGGGTTGCAGGCGCATAGTTTTATATCCTTAAAATTGTATCAACCGAGTGGCCGCCGCATTATCACAGATGACTTGCGAATGCGTTTAAGCCCCTATTCTGCCAATGGACACTATCGTACCTCCATCTTGTTTAAAAGTTTAGCGTTTCTAGCCGTAAAAACTTTAAGAAATTGGTTGACAATGCCATAGTCGGTTAATACTGTTCATGTTATGCACCTTCCTAAGGAAGGGATATTTGAGCATAAATTTTATGGAATTAGAGAATCATGTCCTCGAATAATACAGTGTGGCACAAACCGCTGGTGATGCGAGCGGATCGAGAACAGTTAAACGCTCATAAGAGCGCGATTTTATGGTTTACGGGTCTTTCTGGCGCAGGTAAATCCACCTTAGCTCACGCGGTGGAGGCCCGGCTTTTCCAAATAGGATGCCGAACTTTTGTGTTTGATGGTGATAATGTGCGCCACGGCCTTTGCGCTGATTTGGGTTTTTCTGAGCAGGACCGATCCGAAAATATCCGCCGTATTGGAGAAATGTGCAAGCTTTTTGTAGAAGCTGGGGTCATTGCTCTGACCGCATTTATCTCCCCCTTTCGGCACGATCGTCAGCGGGTGCGTGACTTAGTGACCGAGGGCGATTTCCTAGAAATCTATTGCCAAGCTTCTCTTGCCGTCTGTGAACAGCGAGATGTGAAGGGTCTTTATAAACGGGCTCGTGCCGGAGAGATTCCAGAATTTACCGGAGTGTCCTCACCCTATGAAGAGCCAGAAAAGCCAGAATTGGTGGTCGATACGGGTTTTCAGGCTGTAGAAGAAAATGTAGAGATGGTTATCAATTTGCTAAAATGCCGGGGCATTATCCGGGAGGGAGCGGTTAGACCAGTGGCTCAAATGTGACCTCGGGGGTCTGGATTAAGCATCATGGGGCCATTACAGGGGTGACCGGCTCCTGCCATGAACTTTTTATTGATCCTCATTGCTCGGTGCTCATTGATTGTGGCCTTTTCCAAGGGGTTGAGGCTTCTCCTGAAGGGGCCTCAAGTGAGGCTTTGGAGATTGATTTCGATCTTTCAGCGGTACAGGCTCTGCTAGTGACCCACTGTCATATCGATCATGTGGGTCGCATTCCTTATCTTCTAGCGGCGGGTTTCGAGGGTAAAATCTATTGCTCTGAACCTACGGCAGTGTTGCTTCCGCTGGTCCTAGAAGATGCGGTTAAAGTAGGGTTTACCCGCAATAAGGGGTTGATTAGACGCTTTCTTAAGGTCTTGAAGAGTCGAATTAAGCCTGTGGTTTATGGGCGCTGGGTAAAAATACCAGGCAACCATAAGGCAGCTTCTCTGCAAGTGCGCTTCCAGCCGGCGGGACATATCCTGGGCTCGGCTTACATTGAATGTAAGGTGGCGAATGGGCGTCAACAGGCGACCACAGTACTATTTTCTGGCGATCTCGGAGCGCCTTATGCCCCCCTTCTTCCCGCTCCCAAGCCTGCTTACGGTAGCGATATCCTGATTATCGAAAGCACTTATGGGGATAAGTTTCACGAGGGTCGCCAAGAGCGACATGCCCAACTACAAGGGGTCATTGAACGCTGTTTCCGCAATCGAGGTATGGTGCTTATCCCTGCTTTTAGTATTGGCCGTACCCAGGAATTGCTCTACGAGCTGGAACAGGTTATCTATCGCTTTGAAGATCGGGAAGTGGCTTCAGGGCTGCGGTGGAGGGACCTGGAAATAGTGGTCGATTCGCCTCTGGCTAATCGTTTTACTCGGGTTTACCGAAAACTTAGCAAATTCTGGGATCAAGAAGCGAAAAGGGTAAAAATCCAAGGCCGGCATCCTTTAGCCTTTGAGCAACTGACTACCATTGGTAGCCATGAGCAACACTTGGCCACGGTCGCTTACCTGGCTCGAAATCCACGTCCGACAGTGGTGATTGCTGCCAGTGGGATGTGTGCCGGCGGCCGCATTGTCAACTATTTAAAGGCTTTGGTAGAGACCCCCAAGACGGATATTGTTTTGGTGGGCTATCAGGCGGCAGGCACTCCAGGTCGAGCTATTCAGCAATATGGCCCTCAAAACGGCTATGTTGAACTGGATGGACAACGTTACACCGTCAATGCCCAGGTGCACACCTTAGCAGGCTATTCAGCCCATGCGGATCAAAAAGATCTGCTGGGCTTTGTCCGGAGAATGAAAAAAAAACCAAAAGAAATTCGTATCGTCCATGGGGAACAAAAAGCTAAAGTGGCCTTGTCAAGACAACTTCAGCGACTCTTACCTCAAGCACAAGTGAAGATACCTTGAGGGGCCATTCGCAGCTTTTTCTAAGCCTATGTTCCCTCTTTCCCACCTAAAGGACAATAGCGCCTCTGGTCTATGTTGTTGAACCTGCTGAAAGGGGCATCGACTCTCTATGCTGCTACAACATAGCGCTTTATATACCCTTGCCCGGGGTCTGCCTGGACTGATTAATTTTGCTGCCCTAGCCATTTACACTCGCCTGCTTGCCCCCGAGGAATACGGTCACTATGCCCTCGTTATTGCGGCGGTAGGCCTTGCCAATGCGGTCCTGTTTCAGTGGCTGAACTTAGGGCTCCTGCGATATCTGGTGCGGTATCAAGATCGCAAACCGATATTTCTTTCTACCCTGGTGGCTGGCTATCTGGCGGTGGTGCTGCTCAGCGCAATGCTAGGGCTGGTTTTATGGAGTTTCTGGCCAGAGGCCAAGATGCGTGCATTGATTGGTTTGGGGATCCTTTTTTTATGGGCCCAAGCCCTCTTTGACGCTAATCTACAGATGGCTTCCTCTCAGCTGACTCCCCAGCGCTATGGGTTGTTGGCTATCACCAAGTCACTGATTTCGCTCACCTTAGGCGGCGCCCTTGCCTGGTGGGGATGGGGTGCTGCCGGCGTTCTCTGGGGACTCATTGGTGGTCTCATTCTTGCCGTCGTCCTCTGGGCACGGGAGGAGTGGCGCCATCTGAGTCCCCATAATATTGATAAAAGGCTAATGGGACAGCTACTTTCCTATGGCCTCCCCCTGACGGCCACTTTTGCCCTGACCTTTGTGGTGAGCAGTTCCGACCGCTTGCTACTGGGATGGTTGCAGGGGTCCCATTCGGCGGGGCTATATGCGGTGGGTTATGACCTGCCTAACCAGACTCTGGGGGTATTGATGATGGTTGTCCATTTGGCTGCTTATCCCCTTGCCGTTCACGCATTAGAACAGAAAGGGCGGGGAGCCGCGCAAGTGCAGTTGAAAAAAAATGCAATCGGTCTTTTAAGTATCGCCTTGCCTGCTACCGTGGGTTTGGTCCTTTTGGCGCCCAACATCGCCCAGGTAGTGCTCGGTGTCGAATTCAGAAAAGCCGCCGTGGCGCTCAGCTTCTGGATTGCACTTGCTTCACTCCTTGCCGGTATCAAGGCCTATTATTTTGATTTGGCTTTCCAGCTTGGCCAGCGCACCATCGTGCAAGTTTGGATTGCGCTAGTGGCGGCCACCATCAATTTGCTCTTAAACCTTTGGTTGATTCCTAAGCTCAGTATCATGGGCGCTGCCTATGGCACCGTCTGTGCTTATTTGTCGGCATTAGTGTTGAGTATGGTGCTAGGACGACGCTATTTTAAATTGCCTATTCCAGGATACGAAAGCCTGAAAGTGCTTGGTGCCACGCTTGTCATGGGGTTCGCCCTTTGGCCATTACTCTCCCTAGAAGGGCTAATGGGACTTAGCATTCAGGTTTTTGTCGGTATGGTTAGTTATGGGCTTTTTGTTTTGGTGTTCAATGTTGCCGACAGTCGTACCCTGCTATTCAATCGCCTCTTCCCTGAGCGGCGCATTCTATGAGCAAAACCCAGCGTCTCGCTTTATTTTTGCCTTCTTTGTATGGCGGTGGTGCGGAGCGGATGATGTTGACCCTGGCGGGAGGATTTGCTGAGCGGGGCTTGCTTGTTGATTTGGTCCTAGCTAGCGCAGAAGGACCCTACCTTAACCGAGTCCCCGAGGCGGTTCGTGTGGTGAATTTGGGGGCCTCCCGGGTGATAAGAAGCCTCCCAGATTTGGTGCGTTATTTGCAGCGGGAGCAACCTCAGGCCCTGCTTTCAGCTTTGGACCACGCTAATCTTATCGCTTTATTAGCCAAGCGGTTGGCAGCCTCCAAGGCAAGTTGTGTGGTCAGTGTGCGTAGTACACTCTCCGTTGAACAGCGCCATAGCAAGGTTTGGCGGGCCCGCTTTATTCCCTGGCTCATCACCCGCTGGTATCCATGGGCTAATAAAATTGTGACTGTCTCTCAGGGCGTTGCTGAGGACTTGATCCAGACTACGGGTCTGGCCCCTGAGAGGATTCAAGTTATTTATAATCCCGTGGTGATCCCCGATTTGCTGATCCAGGCTCAAGTCCCTATCCATCACCCCTGGTTGGGAGCCGATCAGCCCCCGGTGATTCTTGGGGTGGGACGGTTGACTGCGGCGAAGGATTTCCCGACCCTGATCCGGGCCTTTGCTCGGGTCCGGGAACAGCGTCTGGCACGGTTGATCATTCTTGGCGAAGGGGAGGAGCGCCCAAAATTGGAGGCACTAATCAGGACGCTGAATCTTCAACAGGATGTGGCCTTACCTGGTTTTGCGCACAATCCTTATGCTTATATGAGCCGGGCAGCAGTGTTTGTGTTGTCCTCGGCTTGGGAGGGTTTGCCAGGAGTTCTAATAGAAGCCATGGCAGTGGGCACACCGGTGGTTGCCACCGATTGCCCGAGTGGGCCCGCTGAAATTCTCCATGATAGAACCTATGGGCCTCTGGTTGGAGTGGGGGATGATATCCATATGGCAGAGGCAATGATTGATATTTTAGAGGGCAGGGGCCCCACAGCCTCGGTATTGCGGGGGCGGGCTGCAGACTTTAGCCTAGAGGCGGCAATTACCACCTATCTTGAGGCCCTTAATCTTTAAAAACGCCTCTCTCCTGGAGGAATAGTGGCATCGTATGGTAAACACGGTTCATATCATCACGGGATTAGATGTGGGAGGGGCAGAGAAAGCTTTATTTCGGTTGCTGGCAAAGCGAACTGCACCGTACTTTAACCCCAGCGTGATTTCTTTGTTGGAGAAGGGGGTTGTGGGTCATCAGCTCCAATCTCTCGGGATTCCGGTATATTCCCTGGGGATGAGGCGGGGTCTTCCAGGACCCAGAGCTTTGATTCGTCTGTGTGGCCTGCTCAAAAAGCTCGCTCCCGATCTGATTCAAGGCTGGATGTATCATGGCAACCTAGCGGCCACCGCGGCAACCTCTTCTCTAGGGCTGGAAATCCCGGTGCTTTGGAATATTCGGCAGTCCCTCTATGAACTGTCCAAGGAACGCAGGCTTACCCGGGGGGTGATTTATGGGGGGGCATGGCTCTCCGGGAGGCCACGCCTTATTCTCTATAATAGTAAAACCAGCGCTTTTCAGCATGAGGCGATTGGATTTAAGCCTGAGAAGACCCGGATTATCCCCAATGGTTTCGACTGTACCGAATACCAACCTGACAGGATAAGAAGGAAGCAGGTCAGGCGTGAGCTAGCCATTTCCCCCCCTACCGTCTTGATTGGATTGATTGCCCGCTATCATCCCATGAAGGACCACGCCAATTTTCTTCGGGCAGCCGCAGAACTCATAAGGGGAGGAGCGGGAATGAGGGTTGCTTTTCTATTAGCGGGGCGGGGTATCGATCCGTCCAATGGATCGCTGATCAAGCTTATTCGCCAGTTAGATTTAAGCTCAAAGGTCATTTTGCTGGGGGAGCGGCAGGATGTTCCTAGATTAATGCCAGCATTGGATATTGCCACGGTGGCATCAGCGTGGGGTGAGGGGTTTCCTAACGTGCTGGGCGAGGCGATGGCCTGCGGCATACCCTGTGTCGCTACAGATGTGGGTGATTCTGCTTATCTCATTGGCGGTATGGGTAAAGTGGTGCCGCCCAGAGATTTTCGGGCTTTAGCTGCTGCCTGGCAGAACTTAATCGCAGCCGGGGTTAAGGGTCGCAAACAATGGGGAGATAAAGCGCGTGGACGCATCATTGAGCATTTTAATCTTTCGGAAATTGTGCGCCAGTACGAAAAATTGTACTTGGAAGTGACCTCTTAATGTGTGGCTTTGGAGGATTCTATGATTCTTTGCTACCGGCGGATCGGGCTGAGCATATCCTCACCAAAATGGCTTCGCGCCTGGTCCATCGTGGACCTGACGATCAAGGGATCTGGCTGGAACAGGAGACGGGCATTCATCTCGCCCATAGGCGTTTGGCAGTGGTGGATCTTTCTGCCAGTGGTCACCAGCCCATGCAGTCTGCTAGTGGCCGCTATGTCATTGTCTTTAATGGGGAGGTGTATAACTATCAAACACTCCGGACGGAGCTAGAACAGAGAGGAACTCAGTGGCGTGGCCACTCGGATACGGAAGTTTTGCTCGCAGGGATCGAAACTTGGGGCGTAGATGAAACCCTGCGGCGCTGTGTGGGGATGTTTGCCTTGGCTCTTTGGGATAGAAAGGCGCGGGTGCTTTATCTTGCCCGGGACCGGTTGGGGGAGAAACCCTTATATTATGGTTGGATGAAGGGGGCCTTCCTGTTTGGCTCCGAACTTAAAGCGTTAAAGGTGCATCCGGCCTGGCAAGGGGAGATAGACCGGCAAGCGGTGACGCTTTTTATGCGCCATAATTATATCCCCACCCCTTTTTCTATCTACAAAGGGATTTACAAGCTTCCGCCAGGATGTTTTCTAGCTATGCCCTGGGAAGCGTTAACGACGGGCAAGGCCCCCTTCCCCTTTCCAGAAAAGGAGGGCACAGGAGGTCAGATGATTGCGCCACGGGCCTATTGGTCTGCCTGGGAGGTGGTGGAAAACGGGGGCGCAGCCCCTTTTAGGGGCAGTGATGAAGAGGCCATCGCTGAGTTGGAGGATCGGCTACGGGAAGCTGTGACCGGTAAGATGGTAGCCGATGTCCCCCTGGGGGCCTTTCTCTCTGGAGGAATTGACTCCTCTATGGTTGCCGCCCTCATGCAAGCTCATAGCAGTCAGCCTGTTAAAACCTTCTCCATTGGTTTCCATGAGCAGGGCTATAATGAAGCGGTTCATGCCGCCCAAGTGGCCCACTATTTAGGCACCGATCATACCGAGCTTTATATCAACCCCCAGGAAGCCATAGCCGTCATCCCTCAGCTTCCGATCATCTATGATGAACCTTTTGCCGACTCTTCTCAGATTCCCACCTTTCTAGTTTCCCAATTGGCACGGCAGCATGTCACTGTGGCTCTGTCTGGGGATGGGGGGGATGAGCTATTGGGGGGGTATAACCGTTATTTCTGGTGTAGGCGGATCTGGAGCACGGTGAGGCGGATTCCTCGCTTTGCGCGCCAAATCGCTGCCCAAGGATTGCGGATTCCCCCACCCCGGGTTTGGAATCGGGTTTTTGCAAGTGCGGGTCCTTTTTTACCGGCCCGGCTTCGACAAGTCCATCCGGGCGATAAATTGCACAAGCTGGCAGCCATTTTGGCCTCGGATTCTCCTGCGGTTATTTATGAGCAGCTCATTTCACAATGGCAAAGCCCTAGTAGCATTGTCATCCATGGCTCCGAAACTTCCGGTATTGCGGATAAAGTTTGGTCTCATCTTGCAGTGACCGATCTTACTGAGCGTATGATGTTCCTGGATCTGATGACCTACCTTCCTGATGATATCCTGACGAAGGTGGACCGGGCGAGTATGGCGGTGAGTTTGGAAGTCCGGGTTCCATTGCTGGATCATCGCCTGGTGGAGTTTGCTTGGCGCCTTCCGGTAGGGCTGAAGGTGCGGGATGGGGCAGGCAAGTGGATGTTGCGCCAGATATTACACCGCTATGTCCCTAAGGAACTGGTAGAGCGTCCGAAGATGGGTTTCGGGGTTCCTATTGACATTTGGTTGCGTGGACCGTTGCGTGACTGGACGGAGGATTTGCTCGATGAAAGCAAACTCAAAAGAGAAGGGTATTTCCACCCTGGGCCTATCCGCAAAAAATGGGAAGAGCATCTCACTGGGCGGCGTAACTGGCAATATCCCCTCTGGTGTGTCTTGATGTTTCAAGCATGGTTAGAAGCACAGTAATTTTGTGTACCGCCTTCTTTTTGTTGTTAATGAGGCTGCTTTTTTCCTTTCTCATCGCTTGCCCCTTGCCCAGGCAGCTAGGCAAAGGGGATACGATGTCCATGTGGCCACCCCGGAATCTGGGGCAGTGAAGGAAATTCAGCAGCAGGGTTTTTCTTACCATCCTATTCCCCTCAATCGACAAGGCCGGAATCCAGGGAAGGAAGCGGGAGGATTTATTGCTCTCTATTTTCTTTATCGGCGGTTAAGGCCCGATCTGGTCCATCATGTCACCCTCAAGCCGGTCCTCTATGGCGGTATAGCTGCGCGTTTAGCCCATGTACCTGGAGTGATCAATGCGCTCACCGGGTTGGGGTATACTTTTATTACTCCCGGTTGGAAAGCGGCTTTTTTGCGCCATGGCCTTAAAACTGTCCTTCGGTTAGCGCTGGGACACCACAACGGCTGCACCATATTTCAAAACCAAAATGATCGTTCCCTCTTTGTTAAAAGCGGGATAGTCGCTGAATCTGCGACAGTGTTGATCAGGGGTTCAGGGGTGGATATGGTCGTCTATGCCCCACGTCCGGAACCACTCGGTACACCGCTCGTGCTATTGGCATCACGGCTGCTTTGGGATAAAGGAGTGGGCGAGTTTGTTGAGGCAGCTCGCCAGCTTCGGACAAAAGGTGTACAAGCCCGTTTTGTGTTAGCAGGCGCTCCAGATCCGGGAAATCCTACTGCTGTGCCGCCAGAAATTTTACAGGCATGGGAAGCGGAAGGGATAGTTGAATGGTGGGGCCACCGGGATGATATGCCAGAGGTGTTCGCTCAGGCTAATCTGGTTTGTTTACCCTCTTACCGAGAGGGTTTGCCTAAGGTGCTCATTGAAGCTGCGGCTTGTGGTCGGGCTATTGTGGCGACGGATGTTCCCGGTTGCCGAGAAATTGTCCATCATGGCATCAATGGTTTGCTGGTCTCGGCACGAGATAGCCATAGTTTGGCTCGTACCCTGCAAATATTGATCGAAGATCCGACTAGGCGTAGATCGATGAGCAGGGAAGGGCGGGCATTGGCGATGGCAGAGTATTCGGTAGAGCAGGTCATTGAACAGACCCTTAAATTGTATGCTGGATTATTATCGAAGGGAGCCAGGATATAAATATTAATGCCTATTGGTTTCTAGCTTCGCTGTTGGTCTTTTTCTTTTTATCCTTGGGTTGGGTTGGCTGTTTTCGTCACTACGCCTGGGGTAAGGGACTCCTGGATGTTCCTAATGCACGCTCTTCCCACCAGAGACCTACCCCGCGGGGAGGGGGGATGGTGTTTGTGGTGCTATGGTTGGGAGCCGTTCTGTTGACATGGATGATGGGTGAACTACCTTCCGGTACCGCACTTTTTTTATTGCCAGGGGGCATTCTAGTAGCGGGAATTGGCTACGGGGATGATCTTTATAATTTAAGCCCTCTGTGGCGTGCCCTGGTGCATCTTATTGCTGCTTTAATCGCGGTTTATTTTTTATGGGCTGTAGACGCTAATCCCCATTGGGAGATGTTTTCCTGGTCGGCGTTAGGGGTGTTGGGCGCTATTTTTGCCATAGTTTGGTCTATTAACCTCTTTAACTTCATGGATGGTACTGATGGTCTTGCAGGCATGGAGGCTTGTTTTGTTTTCAGTGTTGGGGGGGAGTGGTTGTGGCAGGCAGGGGCATACGGTTATGCCTATCTGGCTTGGGTGTTGGTGGCTGCAGTCGCTGGCTTTCTGGTATGGAATTGGCCTCCTGCAAGAATTTTTATGGGAGATGGGGGCAGTAGTTTTCTAGGTTTTCTGATTGCTGCTTTTGCCCTTGCTGGACAAGTTTGCTGGGATATTCCGATTGTGCTGTGGATGATGATCTACGGTGTGTTCTGGTTTGACGCCACGGTGACTTTGCTGCGCCGGATTTTGGCCGGCGAGCGTTGGTATACCGCCCATCGTTCCCATGCCTATCAGCGGTTACACCAGGCCGGATGGCCTCATCGTAAGGTGCTTTTAGCTGTTGGCGGCGTCAATACAAGTTTAGTCGCTGCAGCCCTGTGGGCAAATGCGAACCGGGAGGCCCTACCCTGGGTATTTCTCGCCACACTGATGTTTCTTGGGGTGGCCTACGGCGGAATTGAACGTTTACGCCCCATGTATCCAAAAGAATGATTTGTGTTTCTTACTTCCTTGATTTGGGATCAGTGTCACGTCCCTCGGGTTAAGTACTGGCTAGTATCTAACTGACGGTTTATTGGAACGGGTATTGGATTTGATGAAATAATGATCCCGCTAGGGCGGTAAGGAGATAACATGAAAAAAATTATCTTGTCCCTTATGTTGATGATGGTTTCGCTCTCTGTCTATGGGGTTGGCGATAAGGAATTAGCAGGGCGCATTGCAGACCAAACTGGTCTGGCGCCAGACCAGGTAGAAGAAATTCTTGCCGCCTTCAAGAAACAAGTGATTGCCGATTTAGCTTCCGGACAGGAGGTGCGTCTCAGCCATTTTGGCAAATTCTACGCTAAGCATATGGATGCCCGTGAAGCTCGCAATCCTAGAACGGGAGAAATTATTCAAGTTCCCCCCCGTAGTTACTTACGCTTTAGAGCCTTTGATACAGGTCATAGGCGTCTTAATTGATCCGTATGCGGGCGACTTTTTAGAGTCGCCCGCTGTCTTTTGATCTTATCTTCCTAGTTCATAGGGAAGATCCAGAAATGTAAGCTTTGGCCCACTCCCCTTACCCAATATAATATCGCCTTTTTCAAGACTAGTGAGTTGTAACACCACCAGACTGTCGTAGCCTCCTTCCAGTGCCGGTTGGGCAGCGACAATTTCGCCGGCTGTTTGCCCTTCTTTGCCATCGGCTAGGTAGACTGGCTCGCTTGGCTGGGGCCATTTGTCGGTGACAATATGGGCAAGAAACATTCGGCGACTCGGTTTGCCGCGATAATGCATGCGAGCAACCACTTCCTGGCCAGGATAGCAACCCTTAGTGAAGCTTACACCCTCTGTAAGTTCTAGATTAACCTGCTGGGGGATAAAAGATTCTTGGGTCTCAGGATAAATGGTGGCAATACCCGCCCGAATAGTGGCCAATTCCCAGAAATTAGCGCTTACTGGCATGACAGTTTTACTGAGATCATCCCAGAGTTTTTGGAGGGTGTTAAACTCTCCCACCACTTGGAACCGGGGGATATCGCCAGGCAGCTGGAGGACGCAGCAGCTAGAGGTTTGATATACTTCATTAACCGCTGTCGGAGTCTTCCCCAAGCGGTATTTGAGTTTTTCACCCGCCTGCGGGCCGACTAGCCCAAAGCGACAGTATTGCTCGCTTGCGTTTATAAGAGAAACCTGGGCCCTTAAGAGATACATGCTCAGTCTTTTCAGCACTGCTTCTAAGAGGCTATGGGGGAGACTCAGATAAAAATTGGCATTCCATTGGAAAAGCCGTAAAATGGCTAGTAATCGGCCCTTAGGGTTACAGAGTCCCGTTAGTTGGCTGCGCTGTGCGTTGACTTCTCCAACATCATTGGTAAGAAGGTTCTGGAGAAGCGTGCTGGCGTCTTCTCCACTAAGAGCAATCAAACCTAAGTGGGATAAATCAGTCATGAAAGAACCAGCGGCAGCCGCTGTCAATTCCTTCTGAGGGTGTCCAAAATGGAGGACCCTATCCCCATCAAAGACCGCGCCTGCTTGTATCAGAAAAGATTTCCATTCCTGTTGCATTCGTCTGGTTTTCTCCTTATCTGGGTGGAATATCTAGGCTAGAATTATGAATGACTTGCCTAACATCATTTTAATTTGCGAACATCACTAGTGTGCAGCTAAAGACTTCATTGAAACATAGATGCCAATGAGGGAAGAAGGTATGGGGTAGGATAACGGCATGGATGGAGCACGCAGACTTATCAGCTTGAGTGGAACCGATGGCTAATCATCATCGCCCGACTTTTCTTAATTTAGCTTTGATCCGCTTTCCGGCCAATGCAATTGTCTCGGCCCTGCATCGCATTTCAGGGGTCATTCTTTCACTTCTGGTACCGGTTTTAGTTTATTTGCTGGATCTCTCCTTGCAGGATTCTGAGGGTTTTGCCCAGGTTATCGGCTTTTTTAATAACCTCGGGGTAAAACTGCTTGGTGTGGTGGCGCTTTGGGCGCTGCTTCACCACATTTTCGCGGGAATTCGCTTTCTGTTATTCGATATCCATGTGGGCGTGAAGGATTACCGGCCGAGCTGGAGTGCACGCATCGCGAATGTCTCAGCACTCGTCGTAACGTTGTTTATTGTAGGAGTACTGTGGTGAAGGGGGTAATGACCGGCTTGCGCGCTTGGTTGGTCCAGCGGGTGACGGCTGTAATTATGCTGGTGGTGTTGTTACTTTTTTTTATTCGCTTAGTGCAGGATCCCTTTGAATCCTACGAGGACTGGAGCCAGTGGGTGGATGATCCGTGGGTAAGCATTGTGGCTGCCCTTTTTTTTGGTGCCTTATTGCTACATGCTTGGGTAGGGTTACGGGATGTGATTTTGGATTATGTGCACTCTACGCCGCTGCGCTTATTTGCTCATTCTTTGGTTGTGATAGGGTATAGTGGGATTGCATTCTGGGTTGTCAGGATACTGTTGAGATGAATTTGCCTCGACGACGGTTTGATGTGTTGGTTATTGGGGCTGGTGGAGGAGGACTTCGGGCGGCTCTACAGTTAGCCCAAGCGGAAGCGAATGTGGCCGTGGTCTCGAAGGTGTTTCCTACTCGTTCCCATACTGTTGCTGCCCAAGGAGGAATGAACGCTGCGCTTGCCAATGTGCTGCCTGACAATTGGCTATGGCATATGTACGATACGGTAAAGGGAAGCGATTACTTAGGGGATCAGGACGCCATTGAGTATATGTGCCGGGCAGCTGCTCATTTGGTGATTGACTTGGAACATGCCGGGGTCCCCTTTTCCCGTTTGGAGAATGGAAAAATCTATCAGCGGGCTTTTGGAGGTCAAAGCCAAAATTTCGGTGGCGAGCAAGCAGCACGGACCTGTGCTGCGGCTGACCGTACTGGTCATGCCATCCTTCATAGCCTCTATCAACAAAATATTCGGGCCAAAACCCATTTTTTCGATGAATTTTTTGCCTTGGATCTGATTAAGGATGCCAAGGGTTATATCTTAGGTGCGGTGGTACTCGAGATTGAGACGGGTCAGCCTTGGGTTATCGAAGCCAAATGTACTTTGCTGGCTACCGGGGGGGCAGGGCAACTTTTCCGCACCCATACGAATGCCCGGATCAATACCGGCGATGGCATGGCCATGGCTTCTCGCGCCGGAATTCCTCTCCAGGATATGGAGTTTGTCCAATTTCACCCTACCGGTATCGCGGGCAAGGGCATGCTGATCACCGAAGGGGTACGAGGGGAAGGGGGCTATCTGATTAATCGTGAAGGGGAACGGTTCATGGAGCGTTATGCCCCCCACGTTAAGGATCTGGCTAGCCGTGATGTGGTCAGCCGAGCTATTTATACCGAAGTGAAGGAAGGGCGCGGTTGTGGTTCCCATGGCGATTATGTCTTGCTCAAGTTGGATCATCTGGGGGAGAAGGTCATTAAGGAGCGTCTACCGGGCATCCGGCAGACCGTTTTGACTTTTCTGCACATCGACCCCATTGACCAACCTATACCCGTCTATCCTACCTGTCATTACGTGATGGGAGGGATTCCGACTAATCGTTTTGGGCAAGTGGTGGCTCCCTATAATGAAGGTGCCGAGGAGGCCATTCCTGGATTATATGCGGTGGGAGAATGCGCCTGTGTTTCCGTCCATGGTGCTAACCGCCTAGGGGGGAATTCATTGCTGGACATTGTGGTGTTCGGACGGGCCGCTGGCAATCATATTATTGAGTACCTTCAGGGACACCGCTATCACCGGGCGTTAGCGCATGAAAGTGTGGAACAGGCATTAGAACGCCTCGTTCGTTGGGAGCGCTCTGGTGATGGAGAAAGTGTGGATGGATTACGCGCCGAATTGCAAAAGGTCATGGAACAGAACTGCGGTGTATTCCGTAATGAAGAAGTGCTTAAAGAGGGAGTGAGTAAGGTAAAGGAGATTGCGGAGCGTCTACAGCATGTGCGCCTGAAAGACCAGAGCAAAATTTTCAATACTGCCCGACTTGACGCATTAGAACTGGAAAATTTAGTGGATCTCGCTCA
The DNA here is from genome assembly GCF_004421105.1 of Nitrosococcus wardiae. Taxonomy (NCBI): domain Bacteria; kingdom Pseudomonadati; phylum Pseudomonadota; class Gammaproteobacteria; order Chromatiales; family Chromatiaceae; genus Nitrosococcus; species Nitrosococcus wardiae. The sequence goes on along the minus strand of NZ_CP038033.1, from coordinate 153,728 downwards.
GGCGGTCGTACATTGTGCCTTGGCGCGGCAAGAAAGCCGAGGTGCCCACTATCGGGTGGATTATCCGGAGCGGGACGATGCCCGCTGGCTTAAACATTCCTTGTATTTTCAGGAACAAGAACAAATTGAATATAAGCCGGTACGGCTGAAGCCTTTGACCGTGGAAACGTTCCCTCCAAAGGAAAGAGTTTATTAACTGTGAGGATAGGGTGAAACATCGTGCGCTTTCGCATTTATCGCTACAATCCGGAAACCGATACTAAGCCTTACATGAAAGATTACGCGCTGAGTGAGACTCCGCCGGATATGATGCTATTGGATGCCTTAGAGAAGATCCGGGTGCAGGATGAAAGCCTTACTTTCCGCCGTTCCTGTGGGGAGGGAGTTTGCGGCTCCGATGGGATGAACATTAATGGTCGCAATGGTTTAGCCTGCATTACCCCTTTGGCTAGTCTCAAAGAGCCTATAGTCTTGCGCCCCTTACCCGGTAGACCCGTGATTCGCGATCTAGTTGTGGATCTGAGCCAATTTTACCAACAGTATCGGGCAGTGAAGCCTTGGATGATACGAGAAGATCCAGTGCCGGAAGTTGAATTCCTGCAATCCCCTGAAGAGCGAAAGCAATTGGATGGTCTCTATGAATGCATCCTTTGCGCCTGTTGTTCTACCGCCTGCCCTTCCTGGTGGTGGAACCCGGAAAAATTCCGGGGGCCTGCCGCTTTGCTATGGGCCTGCCGCTTTGTGGTGGATAACCGGGATCAGGCCACCGAAGAGCGTTTATCAGAATTGAATGATGCCTATAAACTATTTCGTTGCCATACTATTATGAATTGCGCTGACGTTTGCCCAAAGAACCTTAATCCTGCAGAAGCTATCAGCGTTATTAAACATCGGATGATGAAGGACTCCATTTGAGCACTATAGACTATGTCAAAGGATCCCCTCTGTCGTCTGCGGTGGCGCTGTCGGCGCGGGTTACTGGAATTAGACTTGCTGCTAGGGACTTTTCTTGAAACTTCCTATCATGCTATTTCCGATGAAGAAAAGCAGGCATTTGAGACGCTTTTGTTCCATTCCGATCCCCAGTTATGGCAGTATTGTTTGGGCGAGGACTCTCATCCTGATCCCATAACTGCCAATGTCATCGCTAAAATACGCGACACCCCTTTACCTTAACCGTTATCCCTCCCGTGTTTTGGCCGTCTACCTTGTTGCTGTCCACGGCGGGGTTCTGGCGCTTCTTCCTGGGTTGGCGCTTTGGTGGGGATTGAAAGCGCTCTTAAGTATTGCCATTCTTGTCAGTTTTTACCTAAGTTTACGAAGCCAGGCTTTGCTTTTAAGCCCCAGGGCAATTGTCCAGATTTCCTGGGATGGCCATAATGTTTGGCGTTTGCGTCAGCGCAATGGCAGGGAACAGATAGGTAAATTGCTTTCTGGCGGCTTGGTGGGACCCCGTCTCGTAGTGTTAAATTTTGTGCTTGGCCCCTGGTGGCGACGGGCAGGCATTGTGCTGTTGCCGGATAGCGTTAATCCGGAAGCCTTGCGGCGGTTGCGGGTGCGTTTGCGGATAACTCGGACTTAGGCATAGTGCCTATTGGGGTCATTCATGAGGGATTTTGGTGGAATAGGGACGGGGAAAGTGAGTAGGTTGATGCCCTAAAGGGGTTAATACGGTATTTTGGGCCAAAGGGCTTTTTTGCGGGTAATCTAAGAGATAATGCAATCCCCGGCTTTCCTTGCGTTCTAAGGCTGAACGGATAATGAGATCGGCCACAATTACTAGGTTACGTAGTTCAATAAGATCATTGGTAATCCGGAAGTTTCCATAATATTCAGCGATCTCCTGGAGTAATAAATCAACACGGCGTTTGGCCCGCTGTAAGCGCTTTACTGTCCGCACAATTCCCACATAATCCCACATAAAACGCCGTAGCTCATCCCAGTTGTGGGCAACCACAATCTCTTCTTCAGAGTCAGTCACCTGGCTTTCATCCCAAGGAGGCAGAGATTCGGATAGTGAAATTTCCCCAAGACGAGCATTAATATCCTGAGCAGCTGCACGAGCAAATACCAGGCACTCTAGCAGTGAATTGCTGGCCATGCGGTTGGCGCCATGGAGCCCGGTATGGGCTGTTTCACCAATGGCATAGAGGTTTTCAAGATCAGTTTTCCCCCGAAGATCGGTGATGACGCCGCCACAAGTATAATGGGCAGCGGGAACCACGGGGATGGGTTCTTGGGTGATATCGATGCCAAACTTTAAACAATGGGCATAGACATTAGGAAAATGCTGGCGGATAAACTTGGCTGATTTATGACTAATGTCCAGATAGAGACAGTCAATTCCCAAGCGTTTCATTTCGTGGTCAATGGTTCGAGCCACAATGTCACGGGGGGCCAATTCACCACGTTGGTCGAAGCGGTGCATAAAAGGGCTGCCATTGGGCAGAAGTAACCGCCCCCCTTCTCCCCGCAGTGCTTCTGTGATCAGGAAAGACTTGGCTTGGGGATGGTAGAGGCAAGTGGGGTGGAATTGAATAAATTCCATATTGGCCACCCGGCATCCGGCACGCCAACCCATTGCAATCCCATCTCCAGTGCAAACATCCGGATTGCTGGTATAAAGATAAACTTTACCGGCGCCGCCAGTGGCGAGAACGACACAACGGGCGCTAAAGGTATCTACCCGGTTCTGGGTCCGGTTGAGGACATAGGCCCCCAAGCATTGATTGCCATCCCGCCCTAATTTATGACTGGTAATGAGGTCAATGGCGACATGATTTTCCAATATTTTAATATTGGATCCCATTTTAGCTAGCTGGACCAGTTTGTTCTCTACAACCCGGCCCGTGGCATCTGCCGCATGAATGACCCGGCGGTGGCTATGGCCACCTTCTCGGGTAAGGTGATAACCAGGGCCCCCGTTCCTTTCCCGGGTAAAGGCAATCCCTTGTTCAATCAACCAACTAATGGCTTCGCGAGCCTGTTCGACCGTAAAGCGGACCGCCGCTTGATGACATAGGTCGGCTCCCACCCGTAAGGTATCCTCAATATGGGATTCTGTAGAATCATTTTTGTCGAGAGCAACGGAAATACCGCCTTGAGCATAAAGGCTAGCCCCTTCCTCCAGGGTACGTTTAGACAGGATAGCTACTCGGGTTTGAGGGGCTAGATGCAAGGCTAGCGTTAAGCCAGCAGCACCGCTGCCGATGATCAGCACGTCATAATTATGAATCATGAGGTTAGAGGTACTCCTCGACAAGTTTTTGGACTATTCTCTGGTACGTAGATAGAAAACAGGTCAGAATAATAAACTAGTTAATATTTAATCGGCGAATTTATGGGATACGAACTACTCAATAATGTAACTGTCTATGATGTTGACAGGCCGAGTCGCTTTCCGGTGGGATAGGCAAACCGGAATGAGTGACAAGCAAGTTGATCGTGAATTGGTGCAACGCGTTCAGCGCGGGGACAAAAAAGCATTTGATATGCTGGTTCTTAAGTACCAGCGGAAAATTCTAAGGCTTGTTTCCCGCTACATCCACGATCCTGGAGAGGCTCTAGATGTGGCACAAGAAGCCTTTATCAAGGCTTACCGCGCTTTACCCCGATTCCGGGGGGAAAGTGCGTTTTATACTTGGTTGTATCGCATTGCTATTAATACGTCCAAAAATTACTTGGTGGCTCAAAATCGTCGGCCACCCGAGAACGACATAGATGCAAAAGATGCGGAACAGTATGCCGCAGAAACGGTACTAAAAGAGTATGCCACACCCGAACATCTGTTGCTACGTGACGAAATCGAAAAGACGGTCAATGACACCATCGAGGAATTACCAGATGAGTTACGGATGGCAATTACCTTGCGCGAATTCGAAGGCATGAGCTATGCGGAAATTGCTGAAGCCATGGATTGTCCTATCGGCACGGTGCGCTCGCGTATTTTTCGAGCCCGAGAGGCCATCGACGAAAAGATCAAACCTCTTTTAACTAATCTCACCACCTATTAACGACTCGACGTTGTTTAGGTCTTAATATCAACGGATTATGGATGGTTGGAACTGTGATGAATGATGAAATTGATGAACAACTATCGGCCTTGATGGATGGGGAGCTTTCACCTGAAGAAATAAAATCTGTACTCCAGGCTTTCAAGGCTAAAGAAGAGGTGCGCAGACGTTGGGAAAATTATCACTTGATCCGGGACTCCTTGCAAGGTCACCTGCCTAAAGCGTCGTTATATGATTTAGCAGGGCAAGTCTCTCGGGCTTTGGAAAATGAACCTCATTTATTGGTAGAACAGCACCGTGGGGCCGATGTTTCTCGGCAATTACGTTTGAAATGGCGGTACGGGGCAGGCCTCGCTCTTGCTGCGTCACTCAGCGCAATCGCCGTATTAGGGATACAAGCACTGACCAATGAGCCGTTAGTCCCTGAATCCCAAATTGCGACTACATCACCGGTTGTGCCAGTTTCAGAAGCAATATCGGCTCAAGAAAATAATCGCCGCGTGGCCCTCGAACCTGAAGTTGAAGAACGTCTGAGCACCTACTGGGTTAATCACACTGAATATGTCGATATGCCGGGTATGCTTCGCTATGGACGTATCGTATCCTATGAAAGCTCCCGTTAAGCCCCATCAAGGATTTATTTGCGCCCTTCTCCTGACAATTTTGACCGCACCTCTTCCTGCCATTTCGATAGCGAAGGAATTCGATACCGCATTACAGTTGCTTGATAGAATGGGGCGGGCGGCAGAATCCCTTAACTACCAAGGAGTATTCGTTTACCTGCGGAATAACCAGCTTAAGGCAGTCCGCGTCATCCATAAGGCGGATAAACAGGGAGAATATGAGCGCTTAGTGTCTCTTAACGGCGTGCCCCGGGAGATTATCCGCAATAATGGGTTAGTCACCTGTATACTCCCTGATGACAAAGCCGTATTAGTGAATGAGCATCACTATCCCAGGGTAGTGACTCGGGGTAAGAATTTCCATAATAACAATAATAACAATGAATTTTCCAGGCGCTTGCCCGTTAAGCTGAAAGCTATGCGAGAGCATTATCGGTTCTCCCTTGGGGAACCAGACCGGATTGCAGGCAGGGAAACGCAGCAGGTCGTGATTGTTCCCAAAGACCAGTATCGTTACGGTTACCGGCTATGGGTGGATAAAGAGACTGGACTGTTGTTGAAGACGATACTGGTGGGGGAAGGGGAGCGCGCCCTCGAGCAGATGATGTTTACTTCGCTTTTGCTGCCTGAAGAAATTCCTGATACGGAGTTGGTACCGGCAGTGACAGGAAGAGAATTCTCCTGGCGGGAAGGCGAGCCACTTAGTGTTAATACAGGCGATTATGAAAGCCAATGGCAAGTCGGCTGGATTCCCGCAGGATTTACCCTCGTAGCCCACGGCAAGCATTTGCTGCCCAATGGTGAAGTTCCTGTAGAACATTTGGTTTATTCGGATGGACTTAGCTCGGTATCCATATTTATCGAGCGCATTATGCATATCAAACAGGGCCACTTGCATGGTTTTTCAAACCTGGGAGCGGTTAATGTCTATGGCGCTATCCAAGCGCTCCATTACCTGACGGTGGTGGGAGCGGTTCCCCATACCACGGTAGAACGAATGGGGAAATCCATTCGCTATATAGGCTCTGATCCGGACGATGGTTGAAGAAACGGCGCGTGTCGTAGTAAAAAGCGAAACTTATGCTTGGGTGGAGGCGGAACGTCGCACTAGTTGTCATGCTTGTACCGTTAGTCAAGGATGCGGTACGGGGTTTATTGCCAAGCATTTGATTAGAAAGACCATTGTTGTCAAGGCCTCCAATCCAGTAGGGGCCGAAGTAGGGGATAGGGTGATTGTGGGTATCCCTGAAAGAATCCTCTATCTAGGCCCTTTCGTGTTCTACACAGTGCCTTTGTTAGTCATGTTTCTGGGCGCCGGGGTGGGTGAAGCTTTAGCGCAGCATTGGGGTGGGGGTGAAAGTCTAGTGGTCCTATCAGGGCTTGGTGGGTTGGCAGCAGGGTTGTTAGGGGCGCGATATATGCAGATTGAACGCGGCTTTGAACCTGAAGTCCTGCGTACGGTGAGCAAAGGCAACCGGGAAAGCGAGCCCTATTCACATTGATTGAGTGGTAAAATATCAAGCAAAGACCGCAGCCGTATAATATTTGGGACTAGATTTCAATCCTCTATCATCTTTTCCCTTCGCTAAATCATACGCTTTTTTGCGCGGAAAATATTGGGAGTTAGCATGAAGAGTTTTTTGAATAAACAATGGGTTTTCCTTGTCGTATTGCTGCTATTTGCGAGTGGCGCGCAGGCAGCGGGACTACCAGATTTTACCGAATTGGTGAAAAATAGTAGTCCTGCGGTAGTCAATATTAGTACTATCCAGAAGGTTACCCAACGTGGGCCCCGTTTGCCGCACGGATTACATCAATTTCCAGAAGGAAGCCCCTTTGAAGATTTTTTCCGCCGTTTCTTTGGCGAGGGAGAAGGGGAACCACGGAGCTTTGAAACCCATTCTTTAGGATCAGGGTTTATTCTTTCTTCAGATGGGTACGTGATTACGAATTATCACGTCATCCGTGATGCGGATGAGATTATCGTGCGCTTAAGTGACCGAAGTGAATTGGAAGCTGAGGTTGTGGGAGGAGATGAGCGTAGTGATCTGGCCCTGTTAAAGGTGAAAGCGAAAGGTTTGCCAACCCTGAAACAAGGCGACTCTAGCCAACTTAAGGTAGGCGAGTGGGTGCTTGCCATTGGCTCCCCCTTTGGTTTTGAGCATTCGGCCACAGCAGGCATTGTTAGCGCCGTGGGAAGAAGTCTGCCGAGTGAGAATTATGTGCCCTTTATCCAAACGGATGTGGCGATTAATCCGGGAAATTCAGGCGGACCTCTCTTTAACTTGGCGGGAGAAGTGGTGGGTATCAACTCTCAGATCTACAGCCGCACAGGGGGATTCATGGGGGTTTCCTTTGCCATACCCATTGATGTGGCTATGGAGGTCGTAGAACAACTCAAAGAGAAAGGACAGGTCAGTCGGGGTTGGCTCGGAGTAGTCATCCAAGATGTTACCCGTGAATTGGCAGAGTCCTTTGGACTTAAAAGGCCCCGCGGTGCTTTGGTCGCCAGGGTATTGGCGGGCAGCCCGGCAGCAAAGGGCGGTATCCAAGCAGGCGATATCATTACTCGTTTTGATGGGAATCCAGTCCCTCGATCATCAGATTTGCCACCATTAGTGGGGAGGACCGAAATCGGTCAGAGGGTTGACGTGCAGGTTTTACGTGCCGGCGTCCAGAAGACGCTTAAGGTTAAGATTGGCGAGTTACCGGAAGAAGAAGAACTGCGGGAAGCCGTCGGCGAACCGGGCCAAACTTTCGAGAAGCGACTAGCGATTGAAGTGGCTGAGCTGAGCGAGGAGGAGCGTGCCCAACTTGATTTAACCTCTGGCGTGCAAATCACTAATGTAGAAGAAGGACCCGCCTCTGAGGCTGGGCTTCGGCGGGGCGATATTATCCTTAGTATTAATAATACGGAGGTCAAGGATATTACCCAATTCAAAGAGCTCGTCGGAGAATTGCCTGCAGGGAAGTCTGTGCCACTCCTTCTGCAACGGGGACAAACCACTTCTTTTGTCGCCATAAAAATTCCAGAGGGTGGCTGAGAATATTTCTGTTTTGTTTAGGTAACACAGCGACCTTTATCATTAACGAGGTATAAGATGCCGGTCGGGGAGAGGTCTCCGGCCGGTATTCTGTTTTATCGCCGGTAGGTTGATGCTATCTGCCAACATATGAAAAATATTAGAAATTTTTCCATTATTGCTCATATTGATCACGGTAAATCCACCATTGCTGACCGTTTCATACAGCTTTGCGGTGGTCTCAGCGAACGTGAAATGGCCCAGCAGGTGTTGGATTCTATGGACCTTGAACGTGAGCGAGGTATTACTATCAAGGCCCAGAGTGTTTCCTTAAGCTACCGGGGGCGGAATGGAGAAGTTTATCAATTCAACTTTATTGATACGCCGGGACATGTGGATTTTTCCTACGAAGTATCTCGTTCGTTAGCTGCCTGCGAGGGAGCTTTGCTGGTGGTGGATGCTTCTCAAGGAGTTGAGGCCCAAAGCGTTGCCAATTGCTATACGGCGATTGAGCAGGGCCTAGAAGTCGTGCCAGTACTGAATAAGATCGACCTTCCTTCGGCAGAGCCAGAGCGAGTATGTCAAGAAATTGAAGAGATTATCGGTTTAGATGCCAGCGATGCCTTGCAAGTAAGTGCCAAAACAGGGCAAGGGATTGAAGAGCTCCTAGAAGCGCTGGTCACTCGCATTCCCCCGCCCCAGGGTAATCCAGCGGAACCTTTGCGGGCGCTGATTATTGATTCTTGGTTTGATAATTATCTGGGCGTGATTTCTCTGGTGCGGGTTATCGACGGTACGCTCAAACCTAAAGATAAAATCAAGGTCATCTCTTCTGGTCACCACTATCAAGTGGAGAAGGTGGGGTTGTTCGCTCCCAAACGTAAGGATATTGAACAACTCTCTGCAGGGGGGGTCGGCTATGTGATTGCGGGGATCAAGGATGTGGATGGGGCACCGGTAGGGGATACTCTGACCCATGCCGAACGACCCGCTGCGAAACCGTTGCCGGGATTTAAGGCTGTCAAGCCCCAGGTTTTTTCCGGTCTGTTTCCCGTTAACTCGGATGATTACGGGGATCTCCGAGAGGCGCTTGCTAAACTGCGTCTTAACGATGCAGCTTTGTTCTATGAGCCCGAGACATCTCAGGCTTTAGGGTTTGGTTTTCGGTGTGGCTTTTTAGGCATGCTTCACATGGAGATTGTGCAAGAGCGGCTGGAGCGAGAATACGATCTCAACCTTATTACCACTGCGCCGACCGTGGTTTATGAAGTATTGACTTCTCAGGGCAGCGTTTTGCCTATTGATAATCCCTCCGCTTTGCTAGAGCCTGGGCATATTGCCGAGATTCGTGAGCCCATTATTCAGGCCGATATTTTGGTGCCTCAACAGCATGTGGGGGGGGTGATTGGTCTGTGCGAAGAGAAGCGAGGAGTACAAAAGCGGCTGCAGTATTTAGGGAACCAAATTTTGCTTAATTATGAGTTGCCACTTAGTGAGGTGGTGCTTGATTTCTTTGAACGACTCAAGTCAGTGAGTCGCGGTTATGCTTCCCTGGATTACCATTTCTTGCGCTTCCAAGCTGCGGATCTAGTTAAATTGGATTTGCTGATTAATGGTGAGCGGGTGGATGCGCTTTCGCTGATTGTTCATCGGGCTCAAGCTTACTACCGAGGGCGGGAGTTGGCGGAAAAGATGAAAGAACTCATTCCCCGGCAGCTATTTGATGTGGCTATTCAGGCGGCCATCGGCACCCATGTGGTGGCGCGCACTACAGTTAAAGCTTTACGTAAAAATGTGACGGCGAAATGTTATGGTGGTGATATTACCCGTAAGCGCAAGCTACTAGAAAAGCAAAAAGCAGGTAAAAAGCGCATGAAGCAGGTAGGATCAGTGGAAATTCCCCAAGAGGCATTTTTGGCCGTATTGAAAGTGGGAAAGAAGCCTTGAAAAATATCTAAAGAGAATACTGATATTCCCTATGGGTAAGCTTACTGGATTGTGATTTGGTGAATTAGGGTAAATATTTCCGATGAATTTAGATTTTCCTACAGTAATGTTGATCGCTGCTGTGATCACAGGCATGATTTGGGCTTTGGATGCTTGGCTATGGGCACCTGCACGGCGCGAGGTCGCAGCTAGAAAAACAGCTTCGGGGGGGGTGAGTAAGGCTGACTTAAAAGAGCTCAACAAGGAACCGGTGTTGGTAGAATATGCTCGTTCCTTTTTTCCTATTATTATTATTGTCTTAGTGTTGCGTTCGTTTTTGGTAGAGCCTTTCCGTATTCCTTCAGGATCGATGATTCCAACGCTTATGGTGGGAGATTTTATCCTGGTCAATAAATTTGTTTATGGAATTCGTTTGCCTGTTATTAATAAAAAAATTATTGATATGGGTAAACCGCAGCGAGGTGATGTCGCTGTTTTTCGTTATCCGAAAGACCCCAGTGTTGATTATATTAAGCGGGTAGTTGGGTTGCCTGGAGATCGTATCGGCTACTTTAATAAGACTATTTATGTTAATGGTAAACCCGTGCCCCAGGAGATTATCGGGCCCTACTTCCAAGATGAACATCCCCTTAGCCAGTCTGCTGAGCTTCGGATAGAACGCTTGGGAAATGGCGAACATCAGATTGTAGTTGAGCCTGGGGCAAGTCTGGTAGAAGGTCAATATATTGTTCCTGAAGGCCATTATTTTATGATGGGAGATAACCGGGACCGCAGTAACGATAGTCGTTTTTGGGGAGTTGTGCCCGAAGAGAATTTAGTGGGTAAGGCCTTTATGGTGTGGATGAGTTGGCAGTGGGATCAGGGGGGAGTTATCTGGGATCGCATCGGCGAATCTATTCAATAATCAATTAAGGGAGCGGGGATGCCTGATAGAAAACAACAAGAGGGTATGAGCTTTCTAGGTTGGCTTTTTGTGTTGGCCTTATTGGCTTTGCTGGGGCTAGGAATAATTCGTCTTTTCCCCCTTTACGTGGAATATTTTAGCGTAAAAACTTCTTTAGAAGCCCTAGCTAATCAGTCGGAATTGCATGAAATGAGTCATGCCGAAATCCGTAACGCCTTGCTTCGGCGGTTGGATATCAATGAGGTGGATCATGTTTCCAAGGAGAATATTGACATTGCTAAAACCCGTAATAATTTAACTGTTGCCGTCGATTATGAGGTACGCACCCCTTTTCTAGGGAATATTGACTTGGTAACCCATTTCAACCGCGCCATTGAGGTTCCCTCACGTTGAGCGACGGTTTGAAGCGGCTGTGCGTGAAGTTAGGCTATCGTTTCGCAGAGCCAACCCTATTACGCTGCGCTATCACCCACCGCAGTGCCGCCAAGGAAAACAATGAGCGCCTGGAATTCCTGGGGGATTCTATTCTGAATTTTCTAATTGCGGAATTTCTTTATGTGCGTTTTCCTAGGGCTCAGGAGGGGAAATTAAGTCGCCTTCGGGCAACCCTAGTCAAGGGAGAAACCCTGGCGGAATTAGCCCGAGAGCTTGAAATCGGGGATCATTTGATCCTCGGTCCGGGAGAATTGAAAAGTGGTGGCTATCGCCGTACCTCTATACTTGCAGATGCTTTTGAGGCAGTTATAGGGGCGGTGTATCTAGATGGAGGTTTAGAAGCTTGCCGGAAGTTAGTGGCCTTTCTTTATCAGGGCCGGTTAGAGGCACTGGCCAGCGAAGTTCTCCTTAAAGATCCTAAGACCCGTCTCCAGGAGTATCTGCAAGCCCGGCAGCTTCCCCTACCCGATTATCGGGTCAGTGCGGTAAGAGGAGAAGCTCATGATCAGGTTTTTCAGGTCGAGTGCATTATCAACGACACCTTTCCCCCTGTGGTGGGGACGGGTCGTAGTCGCCGCAAGGCCGAACAGGATGCCGCCATTCAAGCTCTAGAGCTGCTGCTAGCAGCAGGTGAAAATATGAATGCCTGAGATGCCAACCCAAGAAAATACTCCAGGTACTCGTTGCGGCTATATTGCGATAATCGGCCGCCCCAATGTGGGAAAATCAAGCCTACTCAATTGTATTCTAGGTCAGAAGATCAGTATCACTGCACGCCGGCCTCAGACTACCCGTCACCGGATTTTAGGGATTAAGACATCCCCCGCTGCCCAGGCAATTTATGTGGATACCCCTGGCCTTCAGGACAAAGAGCGCCGCCTCATGAATCGGTATTTGAATCGGGCTGCGGATTCTGCTATTGAGGAGGTTGATCTCATTTTATTTGTAGTCGAATCCTACCGGTTTACCGAGGAAGATGAATGGATTTTGCAGCGATTACGTCGGTGTGGGGTTCCCATTGTTCTGGTGCTTAACAAAGTTGACCGAGTCGCTGACAAAAAATCCTTGCTGCCAATTATGGATCAACTCTCAAAGAAAATGGAGTTTGCAGCTATTATCCCCGTATCTGCATGGAAAGGGGATAATGTGGCGATGCTAGAAAAAAAGGTTGCTGAGCTGTTGCCGGAAGGAGTGATGGTATATCCTGAGGATCAGGTGACAGATCGTAGCGAGCGCTTCCTAGCGGCAGAACTTATCCGGGAGAAATTAACACGCCATTTGGGACAAGAATTACCCTATGCACTTACCGTATTTGTGGAATCTATTGAGGAAGAAAAGAATCTTTACCGCATTGCAGCGACGATTTATGTTGAGCGCCCAGGGCAAAAAGCTATCGTGATTGGTAAGAAGGGGGAAGGCCTCAAGCGTATTGGTTATGAGGCCCGCCTCGATATGGAACGGATGTTTGGATGCAAGGTTTACTTGGAATTGTGGGTCAAAGTTCGCGAAGGGTGGTCAGATAATGAACACCTGTTGCGTAGTTGGGGGTACGAAAACACCTAACTATTTAATTTAGAGGGTACTTTTACCCCCAAGCATGGCCTTGACCTCACGAATTTCCGTTTCGTTTTCCTCTAAATTAATGACGCTAATATCTGGGCTAAAGCCTAGTTTGGCAAGAGCGGGTATGGTATGCCAATCTTCATGAGATTCCATCTCCCCGAGATTGCTTTGTAATTTCGCTACGATAACCACATCCACTAAATCCGGTTCTGATTTGGGGTTCCGCTGGAGGTCATTATGCTCGGCGGTAACGGCTACGAGCTCTGGTGGAAAACGCCAACTATCTAGGATGGCTTTACCGAGAGGGCTAGAAAGCTGGGTAATGATTTTATCTAGCACCATCTCGTTCTCTAGTAATTCCGGAGTATCTTCAGCACGCATGAGAATAGGAAGCGAGCCAATTTGGTGAATCAGTCCCCCAAGCAATGCTTCGTCCGCTTTAAACTTGTCTATCCGGCTGGCAAGGACATAGGCAATGGCGGCCACTTGGGTGCTTTGTTCCCAAAGTTTGCGCATGCGCCGATCCACGGACTCGGAGGTCGCTTGGAATATTTGCTCCATCACTAGACTAGTCACGAGGTTGCGTACCAAGGTGATTCCTAGGCGAGCCAGAGCCATCTGGACATTATCAATGGGGTGACGGCCCCGATAGAGAGGACTATTCGCAATTTGAAGCAGACGAGCCGAGAGGGCCGCATCAGTGACAATAATTTTTGCAACCTCGGCTGCCGAGGTATTCGGATCGTCGACCACCTCGCGGATCTTTAGGGCGACCTCAGGCAAGGTGGGTAGCACCAAATGATTATTGGCCAAATCTTCAAGAATTTCAGTACAGAATTGCTCTATTTGAATCACCTCGTTTTCCTCCGGGTGTTGATAGCGTATTGGTGCCTGATAAAAAACCTGGTGAGCCAATACTTCCTAGCACTTTTGCTAGTCCTACATATCGGCCATATAAGGATTTGTCTGAATTGCCAGAGCCAAAACAGCGCTATTGTCTTGATGGGTATAAGGAATAGAGTGCAAAAGCATTTGACACCTTTTTTCTCCATGCGGTATTTTCAGAGGTTTATCTTTATTCAGGATGATATTGGCGGAAACAACGCCATTTAGCTAATAGGTAACTCATTTGATTAGGGAATTTCCACGTATCCAGCGTCTGCCGCCTTATGTTTTTAACATTGTCAATGAGTTGAAAGCCAAGGCTCGGGCTCGAGGGGAAGATATTATTGATTTTGGGATGGGTAATCCGGATCGACCCACGCCTAAGCATATTGTGGATAAGCTGGTGGAAGCTGCGCAGCGTTCGGATACCCACCGTTATTCTGTCTCACGGGGGATTCCTCGGCTACGCCGGGCTATCTGTCAATGGTATCGAAGGCGCTACAATATAGAACTGGATCCTGAAAGCGAAGCCATTGTGACCATTGGCTCTAAGGAAGGGCTAGCCCACTTGGCACTCGCTACTCTAGGACCGGGAGATGCCGTCTTGGTGCCTAATCCCGCTTATCCTATTCATCCCTATGGGGTGGTGATTGCGGGGGCGGATATCCGCCATGTTCCCCTCGTGCCTGGGGGGGATTTCTTTGCTGAGTTGGAAAAGGCTATTAAGGATACTTGGCCTCGGCCTAAGATGCTGGTACTTAATTTTCCTGCCAACCCCACCGCTCAGTGCGTGGATTTACCCTTTTTTGAACAGGTGATTGCGATTGCTCGTGAGCATAAGATCTGGGTTGTGCATGATCTGGCTTATGCTGAGATCGTATTTGATGGCTACTACGCGCCCTCGATTTTGCAAGTCCCAGGGGCCAAGGATATTGCTGTAGAGTTTTACTCTTTGTCCAAGACTTACAATATGCCGGGTTGGCGGGTGGGTTTTATGTGTGGCAACCCCATGTTAATCGCTGCGCTGACTCGCATGAAATCCTATTTGGATTATGGCATGTTCACGCCTATTCAGGTGGCAGCCATCACCGCCTTGGAAAGTTCCCAAGACTGTGTAAGAGTGGTTTGCGACACTTATCGGAGGCGCCGTGATGTGCTATGCCAAGGCCTTGCGACGGCAGGCTGGAATGTGGAGCAGCCCAAGGCCACGATGTTTGTTTGGGCGCCCATTCCAGAGCCATTTCGCCACCTGGGGTCTTTGGAATTTTCCAAAAAATTACTAAATGAAGCTAAAGTAGCAGTGTCGCCTGGCGTTGGGTTCGGCACTTACGGCGATGACTATGTTCGCTTTAGCTTGATTGAAAATGAACACCGTACCCGCCAGGCGATCCGCGGAATACGGCATATGTTCAGGCAGGCTCTGTGAGTCATTTTTTTCATTTTAATTAAGGAGAAGCCTGTTGGAACCAGTCAAGGTAGGTTTGCTCGGCTTAGGTACAGTCGGTGGTGGTACAGTTAATGTTCTCTCGCGTAATGCCGAGGAAATTACCCGTCGTGCCGGGCGTGGTATTCAGGTTTGCTGTGCTGCAACCCGTGACCCTTATAAGATCCGTAGCTGTAATACGGAGGGTATCTGGCTGACGACTGATCCCCATGAAGTGGTGACCGATCCCCAGGCTGAGATTATCGTCGAACTTATGGGGGGAACTGATGTAGCCCGCACCCTAGTGCTGAAGGCGATTGCCGAGGGTAAGCATGTGGTCACTGCAAATAAAGCATTGATTGCCCTTTATGGCAATGAGATCTTTACGGCAGCGCAAAAAGCAGGTGTTATGGTTGCTTTTGAAGCGGCTGTGGGAGGCGGTATTCCCATTATCAAGGCCCTGCGTGAGGGCCTTGCCGCTAACCATATCGAATGGTTAGCTGGAATTATCAATGGCACCAGTAATTTTATCCTTACCGAGATGCGGGATAAAGGGTGTGATTTTGCTGAAGCTTTATTAGATGCTCAGCACCGGGGCTATGCTGAGGCCAATCCCACTTTTGATGTGGAGGGCATTGATGCTGCCCACAAGCTCACTATTTTAGCCTCCATTGCCTTTGGTATTCCGTTACAGTTCGAATTGGTCTATACCGAAGGCATTGGGGGGATTACTCGTGAAGATATTGATTATGCCGGGCAATTAGGTTATCGGATCAAGCACTTGGGTATTGCTCGGCGGGTAGCAGGGGGTATTGAACTTAGAGTTCATCCTACCCTTATTCCCCATCGTCGATTGATTGCTAATGTAGATGGAGTCATGAATGCAATTCTGGTGAAAGGGGATGCTGTAGGACCCACGCTTTACTATGGTCCAGGTGCAGGATCCGATCCCACGGCTTCTGCAGTGGTTGCTGATTTAGTGGATGTGGTGCGGGCTTTAACTTCTGACCCGGAAAATCGGGTACCCCATCTTGCTTTTCAACCCCATGCCTTGGCAGAGATTCCTATTCTTTCCATGGAAGAGGTGAAAACTGCCTATTATCTGCGGATGCGAGCAGTGGATCGACCTGGTGTGTTAGCCGAAGTTACCCGGGTATTCGGAGATCAAAGTATCAGTATTGAGGCTATCCTTCAAAAGGAACCGGCAGCCGGCGAAGACCATGTGCCCATCATCATATTGACCCAGCCAGTGCTGGAAAGGAATATGAATGAAGCCATTTGCCGTATTGAGGCGCTAAAGTTCATTGAAGGATCAGTGACTCGGATCCGCCTAGAGACTCTGTGTTAAAGGTAGTCTCGCAAAGGGCATTTCTAAATAGTTTCTGAGAACTTTTACCCTTACAGTATCCCCTATAAAATTAAAACAGGATTTTTGATTATGCCATTTCGAGCTCGTTATACCGGCCTTATTGATAAGTATCGCGACCGCTTGCCGGTCCATGACGACACCCGGGTAATCAGTTTGGGAGAGGGAAATACCCCCCTTATCAGGTTGAATAATATCCCCCGAGAGTTGGGCCGGGAGGTCGATATTTATGTGAAATATGAGGGGCTCAATCCAACGGGCTCTTTTAAGGATCGGGGAATGACTATGGCCGTCACGAGAGCTGTTGAGGAGGGCAGTCGCGCCATTATTTGTGCCTCTACTGGCAATACTTCGGCCTCGGCGGCTGCCTATGCGGCACGAGCGGGCATTACCGCATTTGTTCTTATCCCGGAAGGCAAGATTGCCCATGGCAAGCTTGCTCAGGCCATGATGCATGGGGCGATAGTGATCCAAATCAGGGGTAATTTTGATAGGGGGATGCAACTGGTCAAGGAAGTAGCGAGTAAAGCGCCCGTGACCATTGTCAACTCCATTAATCCCTATCGGATCCAGGGGCAAAAAACGGCAGCTTTTGAGATTATTGAAGAACTGGAATGTGCTCCCGATTTCCATTGCTTGCCAGTGGGTAACGCTGGCAACATTACCGCCCATTGGATGGGGTACAGTGAATACCATGCCCATGGGATCGTCAACACTCGGCCCTTTATGTGTGGTTATCAGGCCAGTGGGGCGGCCCCCTTTCTAGACGGTAAAATGGTAGACCAGCCGGAAACCATTGCTACCGCTATCCGTATTGGCCATCCCCAAAGCTGGGACAAGGCTTGGGAAGCACAGCAGGAATCTCAAGGTTGGTTTAGTGCTTGCTCTGATGAAGAGATCCTGGCCGCTCAAAAATTACTTGCCGAAAAAGAAGGCGTATTTTGCGAGCCTGCTTCCGCAGCGGCTCTAGCTGGATCGATACGGGATATTGAGGCTGGTAAGATACCGGGGGGTAGCAAGATCGTGTGTACCCTGACTGGCCATGGTCTGAAGGATCCGGATACGGCTATCGCCCAGAGTAAAGCGCCGATGGTGACGGTTGAAGCAAACTTAGAGTCGGTTCAAGCGGCTATCTTAAAAAATTTAGAAAGTGAGCCTAAAGATGAAATTACCCTTAATTGTTAGTCTCTTGATGTGTAGGCTGTATCTCGGATAGGGGTAATGTAAAATGGAAGGTGGCGCCGCCGCCGGGTGTGTCGGAGACCCATAAATCTCCCTGGTGGGCTGTGATGATGGAATGGCTGATGGAAAGCCCCATACCCATTCCCTCATTTTTGGTTGAGAAGCGCCGCTTGAAAATCTTATCATTGAGCGGAGAGCTAATGCCTGGACCGGTGTCCTGAATTTGGACCTCAACGGCATGGTTTTGAGTGGAAATCGTCTTAATAGTGATAAACTTTTTCTCTGTTTCCGCAAGTGCTTCCACCGCGTTGCGAACGAGATTGAATACCACTTGCTGAATTTGGATTTTATCAATGGAGACAAGAGGTAGCTGAGAACTAAATTCGAAATTCACCTTGATATCGCTTTCAGTGGTTTCTCCTAAAGCCAGCCGGCTGGCATCGTAAACAACCGCATTAAGGGCTTCCAGGGTTCGATGTAACTTCCCGGTTCGAGCAAACTCCCGAAGATGATGGATAATGGAGGCTGCCCGTTCCGCCTCAGTGACGGTTTTATCCATCAATTCACAAATAGTCTGGGTGACTTGGCCCTTACCGGCTATGATCATCTGTTGGCAGGCCCGGATATAGTTAATAATGGCCGTAATGGGTTGATTAACTTCATGGGCGAGGGTGGACCCCAGCTCACCCAGGGCGCTGAATTGACTGGCTTGAAGTAAATCATTTTGTAACTTACGCATCCGTGCTTCGGTCTCCTTGCGCTCAATGGCGACCGCCAGGGTGTTTCCCGCCGATTCTAGAAAGCTAATGTCATTATTAGTTATGACCCAAGGTTTGTCTGAGCTGGCCCATAAAACGCCTAGGCATCGATCTGGACTAGAAAGGGGCAGAGCAACTCCGCTGTGTCCGTAGTGTTCAGCTAACCACGAACTATGAAACCGCTCATCGGTATGTAAATCCTCGACAAAAACCCTTTCCCCGGAAACCAAAACATGGGTGATAAGGGGGTTTGAATGGGTGAGGGAAGTGGTTTGACCCACCTGGGAACTCCATTTGCCTGTGGCCGCTCGTAGCAATAGAGTTTGACGATCCGGAAGTAGTTCTAGGATTTTGACGCATTTTATTGTTTTGAGGGTTTGGGTAATGAGGTGGGTAGCCTCTCTCATCAGTGCATCAATTCCTATTCCTGAGAGTACTTGATGGCTGAGATGGGACAGGACCACGAGTTGCTTGGCATGGATTCGGAGTTCTTTCTCGGCCCGCTTGCGCCCGGTAATCTCATGCCACTGTCGGAGGGTACGTTCAGCCACATGGGGTATGTCATTGAGGGTAGCCTCGGATTTCACGACATAGTCCAACGCTCCTGCCTTCATGGCCTCAACTGCCATTTTTTCATCCCCATAACTGGTCATCACGATGACAGGAAAGGAGAAATCGCTGATTCCCGGTGACAACAGTTCGATGCCATTGCCATCCGGTAGGCGGATGTCGGTAATGACAAGATCGGGGAGGGTGCAGTTAAGGTACTCCCGTGCTTCCCGGAGGGTACGCACCACCGTTAAATCAACAGGCATGGCTTGCCCCTGCAATGCCCGTCGCACGAGTTCCGCATGGGCCTCTTCGTCTTCGATTAAAAGAAGATGAATAAGCTTTTGTGGGGAAACTTTCTCCCTGGAAATGAGGGGAGCAGGCTTCATTGGGCTAAGGATGAGGTTTCGGACCAGGGATAATGATTCCAAGCCAACCAATAAAAACCTAAGTCCTCCATCATTCGGTTGAAGCTATCAAAATCCACAGGCTTGACCAGATAACTGTTGACATGCTCGCTATAGGCTCGGGCCACATCCTGTTCTGCCTGAGAGGTGGTCAGTACCACAATGGGAATATTGGTGATCTCAGGGGTGGAGCGGATGGTTCCAAGTATTTCTAAACCATCGATACGGGGCAGACG
Source organism: Nitrosococcus wardiae (assembly GCF_004421105.1). NCBI lineage: Bacteria > Pseudomonadati > Pseudomonadota > Gammaproteobacteria > Chromatiales > Chromatiaceae > Nitrosococcus > Nitrosococcus wardiae. The sequence continues at coordinate 134,414 of NZ_CP038033.1, read as the reverse complement.
CAGGTCAAGCAGAATAACATGGGGGCGGGGACTTGTTTTTGTATCGGTATAGTTGCCCTGCCGGAATAGATACTGGAGCGCCTCTTCTCCATGGGAGACATGATAAATGCGATTAGCGATGCGATGTTCTTGAAAACTGCGCATCACCAGTTCTGCATGATCTGCATTATCTTCAATCAGCAAGATATTCAAAACTTCACCTTTCATCTTTAAGCTGGGACCTTTGGGATAGAGAAATAAAATGTGCTTCCTTGGCCTGGACCTTCTGATTCAACCCAGACCCGCCCTTCATGGACTTCAATAATGCGCTTCACAATAGCAAGGCCGATCCCCGTACCCTCCACATTTTGATTGAGCCTATCAAATAGATCAAAAATCTTTTCATGATAGCGGGAACTGATTCCCATGCCATTATCCCGCACATAGCATAGTAGTTCTCCTTCTCGCTCCAGAGCATTGATCTCAATCCGGGGTTCTTTCTGGTCGCCCATGAACTTAACAGCATTTTCAATAAGGTTCTGCATAACCTCTAGAAGCCGTTTCCGATCGCCAATAAGGAAGGGTAAGTTAGGGGCGATCTCAACCTGGACATTTCGCTCAATAATGGCACCTTTAACCAGTTCGATGGCCTCCCGCGCGAGATTCTCTAGGGAAACCTTTTCCGGTGGATTAACCAAACGACCGATGCGGGAGAGCTCTAGCAGGTCGTCAAGCAATAATTGCATGTTATCTGCTGCAGCCTGGATGCGCTTAATATCCCCTTGCATCTGCTCCCTGTCACCCTGGGAGAGGCTACGCTTCAGCATGCCTGAAAAGCCTTTAATGGTGATTAAGGGGCTGCGGAGATCATGGGAGACGGTGTAGATGAAGCGTTCCAGTTCTGCGTTTTTTTCTTCCAATTCTTCGAGGTGATGGCGCTCCTTTTCAATCTGTTGCCGCAGTTTTTTCTGCATATCGCTTAAGGAGAGTAGCATCCGGCCCACTTCGTCATTACTATTACTCTCAATGCTATTCTCCAGATTGCCGCTGGCAATGGCCATGGAAAGAAATTGCGCCCTTTGGATAGGCCGGGTAATCGCGCCAATGACCATAAAGCCAACGCCAATGGCAAATGTTACAAATAAAATTATCCCCCCTAGAGTGATATATTGTTCTTGCTTCACTTTTGCTATTCGCTCTTGCAAGAGCTCATTCAGAGATAAGGAGGCGGTATCGAAAAAATAAAACCCGGCGTTTACCGCTTGCGTTGCGGTGTTATAGGCTTCACTTGCGCTCCTGTTGTTGGCTCCGGCCAGCAAGCTTTTGTTTATTAGATTGAAAAAATGATTGCTGGCTTTAGAGAACTCCTCGGCGGATTGCTCCAGCCTGGGCCTCAAGGCGGGGGTATTTTCGATAACGATGTTGAGGTTTTTTCCAACTTGCCTTTTATAGAGATCCGCTACTTTCTGTAAACCAATCAAATCAGTTTTATCTTTTTCACTGACTTGTGAATTGCCAACTGTTTTTACAGCCACCACCCGCAACATACCGATGGTGTTTATTAAGTTCGGTAGCTGATTTTGTATCGTGTCTACCAAGTAATAACTATCGGTGTGGGGGTCCAGGGTTAAATTGGAGGAATGTTTGACCTTGGCAATTAAATCAATGACCAGGGTAATTAGACTATTGTGTCGAGCAATGCTCTCTTTGGGGGACAAATCGACGACCTGATGTTGCAATTGCTCCCAATGGGCCTGGATATTCCGCCATTCCTCGGTCGTATCAAGGGTCGCACCGTGTTTCGCCTCTTCTTCTTCGACGGCTTGAATACGTTCTCTGATTTCCTTTTTTTTCTGCTCTAGTTGATCCTTTACCTTGGGGTTGCTGCTAAGATAAAGACTGGCCAGACCCCGGTGCTCCATGAAGGCTTGCATTAAATCCCGCAGGGCACGGGTATACTCGATACCGTAGGTTTCCTTCTGGGTAAATTCGATTTCCTGGCCTTTATCCCTGCTCAAAGCATATCCTAACAGGAGGATAGCGATAATCAGGGGAATGGTGACCGAGGTGATTTTCCACTTCAGGGCTAGATCGGAGAATAATCGCTTAAAACCTAAGCTTGCCGATAAGTTCATTGCCCTGTTTCTTTATGAAGTTAATCAAATCCTTAGTCAATATAACGCTGGGTTAAATTTTCATAGGCGTCAATCCGGCGATCCCGCAGGTAGGGCCAGATTCGGCGAATGGCCTCAGTTCGTTGGAGGTCTATTTCGGCCACTAATACTACGGCTTCATCCATTGGCCCTATGGCGAGTAACTCGCCTTGAGGCCCCGCGATAAAACTGGTGCCCCAAAACTGGATACCCGCTGTTTGTTGGCTAGGGTCAGGCTCTATGCTAATCCGGTTGCTGGCGAGAAGGGGTAAGCCATTGGCAATGGCATGGCCCCGTTGCACAGTAATCCAGGCTTCCTGCTGGCGAGATTTTTCCACTTCATCATCTCGGGGATCCCAACCGATGGCACTAGGATAGAGTAGCAATTCCGCTCCCGCTAGGGCCATCAGACGGGCCGCTTCGGGATACCATTGATCCCAGCAGATTAATATTCCAAGGTGCCCCACAGAAGTCTCAATAGGCGTAAACCCCAGATCGCCTGGAGTGAAATAAAATTTTTCATAAAAATTGGGATCATCAGGGATATGCATCTTGCGATAACGTCCAGCAATGTGGCCGTCTGTCTCCAAGACCACCGCCGTATTATGGTAGATCCCGGGCGCTCGGCGCTCGAACAGGGAAATGACCAGGACAACCCCCAGCTCTGCGGCCAAGGTTCCAAAGACTTCTGTTGAGGGACCGGGAATAGGTTCTGCAAGGTCAAAACACTGGCTATTCTCAGTCTGACAAAAGTAAGGTCCGGTGTGCAGTTCTGGCAATAGAATTAGCTTTGCGCCTTGTCCTGCCGCTTCCCGAATCCCCTGGATGCTGTGTTTAAGGCTCTCTTGGTGCTGTTGGCTACAGGCTTGCTGAACGATGGCAACTTTCAATGGCATATCCGATGGTGGTGAAAAATCCGGATTTCAAGAGGAGATCCTAGTTAGAGGATACCCGCTGGTAGCTGCATGGCCATGCAATGGAGACTGCCATATTGTTGAATAAGAGGAAGGCAGTCAATGCCGACCACTTGCCGATCCGGGAAACAGCTTTGGAGAATCGATAGGGCCTGAGTATCGGCTGGATCGTGGTAGGTAGGGACCAATACTGCTCCATTGAGAATAAGAAAATTGGCATAGCTTGCCGGTAGCCGCTGACCTTCGGCATTAAATTTAGGGCTCGGCCAAGGCAATGGCACCAAACAGTAAGGGACGCTTTTAGCCGTTTGCAGGGTTCGTAGGTCTCCTTCCATGGCTTGAAGTTCAGGGTAATGTTGGTCTTTCGGATCATCACAAGCCACATAGCATATGGTCTGGGAGTTGCAGAAACGGGCCAAGGTATCGATATGGCCGTCGGTATCATCCCCAGCGAGTTGGCCGTGGCGCAGCCATAATACCCGCTCAACGCCTAACCACTGCTTAAGCTGTGCTTCCATGGCTTTCTGGGTAAGGTTACCATTACGGGTTTTAGATAACAAGCAGTTTGCAGTGGTGAGTAGGTTGCCTGCACCATCCACTTCAATACTTCCTCCTTCGAGAATTAGCGCTAACTGTTTGAGGGGAGTGTTCCCAAAAACACCTTGCCCATATAGCCGTGCGGTGACTTCATTATCCAACCTAGCTTCATATTTGCCACCCCAGCCATTGAAGATAAAGTCGAGCAGTAGAGGCCGTCCCTTTGGATCTAAGCAGCTGAGGGGGCCATAGTCTCGAACCCAAGTATCATTGAAAGGGGCCACATGAAGGGAAAAGGCGGTCTGATTTATGTTTTGTTGTGCTAACTGCTTTTTCACGTGGGCCAAGTGATCCGAATGGCGGCAAACAATAAGTAGCTTTTCTCGGCTGGCGATCTCGCGGGCAATCTTTAGGTACACCGCCTCGATTTCCTCAAGCCAAGGTCCCCAGTCACTTTCAGCAGTGGGCCAAGTCAGCATGACTCCACTTTGGGGAGCCCATTCTGGAAGTAAGGTATAGGGGGGATTCTTCATAATTCCACGAGTTATCTTAGGGTAGAGGGGGACTAAAGATAAGGGGGACCCACCAATAACTGATCCCGGTGATGGATATCATACCGGCTAAATTAAGATAAAAGCCTGCCCGCGCCATCTGGGGAGTACTAATAAGGCCAGTGCCAAAGACAATAGCATTGGGGGGAGTGGCCACCGGCATCATAAAAGCGCAGCTGACTGCCAGAGTAACGGGGATCAAGAGTTGCAAGGGCGGTTGGCCCAAGCTTAAGGCGACAGAGCCCAGAATAGGTAGGAATACGGAGGTTGTGGCTGTGTTGCTGGTGAGTTCTGTAAGGAATATCACTACCGCCACAATCCCTAGCAATATCACCCAAGGGGGTAAGCCGGATAGTAGGGTGAAGCTATCGCCGAGCCAGTTAGCCAGTCCTGTGTCACTGATACTGGCAGCTAGGCTGAGTCCTCCCCCGAAGAGTAATAAAGTGCCCCAGGGCAATTGCTCTGCGGTGGGCCAATCCATGAGAAAATGCCCCCGTTGCCAATCAATGGGAATGAGAAACAGGAGAATGGCGCCAAAGAGGGCGATTCCCGGATCATTAAGGGCAAGGTAGGGTGCCATCGTCTCGATTAGGGGACGCAGCAACCAAAGGATGGCAACTAGAGCAAAGACCATACTGACTCTGCGTTCAGCCTGAGACACAGGGCCGAGTTGCTTCAGTGCCTGGCGCATCTGGACCCGCTGATCGCCGTGTTCTTTATGAAGGCCTGGGAATACGACTTGGGTAAGTATTAGCCAAGCAAGGGTTAAGAGTACCAACAGGAAGGGGGCCGCCAGCAGCATCCATTCCGCAAATCCTAACTGAAGGCCATAGGTTTCTAGAACAAAGCCCGCTAATAGTGCATTGGGAGCCGTTCCTACCAGGGTTCCTAAGCCGCCTATGCTGGCCCCATAGGCGGTGCCCAACAGGAGGGCCACCGCAAAGGGGGAAGATAGTGGCGCGGATTCTTTAGTTGCCCGAAGCCCTTCAATCACTGAAATGGCGATAGGCAGCATCAGCATAGCGGTGGCAGTATTGCTAATCCAAAGACTGAGAAAGGCACTAGCGGCCATAAAGCCGCCAAGAGTAGCCGCAGGTGAAGCTCCCATGTGACTGAGAATGAAGTAGGCAAGACGTCGGTGCAGGCCGCAGCGCTGCATCCCCAAGGCAATAATGAAACCTCCCATAAATAGAAAGATAAGTGGATTAGCATAAGGGATTGCCGCTTCCCGGATGTCGGCAATGCCAAACAGGGGAAATAGGACCAGAGGGAGGAGTGCCGTAACAGGGATCGGTAAGGCTTCTGTAATCCACCAGATAGCCATTAACAAAGCTACTGCGGCGGTTTGCCAACCTTCAATATCCAGGCCAGCAGGAGACGGCAGCAGCAGGAGCGAAACCATCACCAAGGGGCCTAGGATAAGCCCAATGTATTGGCGGCGATGATAGGGATATTCAGCAATGGATTTGGCCATTATTGTTGCATTAATTTTTTAGAGAGTGATCACGAAAATTTCACCGAAGGGTAACTGCCTAGTCATATCTGCCCATTACAGTCACCAACAGTTTTGGTGGGAGATAGCGACTTATGGCATCGTTACATTACCGTACCGTTTGGCTTTCTGATATTCACCTGGGTTCCCGGGGCTGTAATGCAGAATTTTTGCTAGATTTTTTGACCCAGGTTGAATCAGAACGGCTTTATCTGGTGGGAGATATTATTGATTTGTGGAAGCTTAAAAATGGCTGGTATTGGCCTAAGCTGCAAAATGAAGTGGTGCGCAACGTCCTGCAGAAGGCTGCCAATAGTACTGAGGTGATCTATATACCTGGCAATCATGATGAGTTCTTTCGGGATTATGTCGGTAAAAATTTTGGCGGTATCCGAATCGAGGCGCAAGCAATACACGTTACCCAAGATGGCCGGCGCTTTTTAGTCCTGCATGGGGATAAGTTTGATAGCATCGTTTATCATAGTAAGTGGGTGGTAGTAAGTGGGTGGCTTTGATTGGTGGCCATGCTTACGATATGCTTCTGGTTCTGAATCGATGGTTTAATTTTTTCCGGCGTAAACTGGGCTTCCCCTATTGGTCTTTGTCCGCATATCTTAAACACAAAGTTAAGAATGCGGTTAACTTTATCAGTAATTATGAACAGGCTTTGGTTCATGAGGCTAGTCGTCAAGGGGTTGGTGGCATCATCTGTGGTCATATTCACAAAGCGGCGGTGGAAGATTTTGAAGGGATTTTATACTGCAATACCGGAGATTGGGTGGAGAGTTGTACGGCGCTGGTAGAAAATAAAGTTGGCCAGCTTGCCATTCTTCATTGGGCTGATGAAAGTGTCTTTTTGATTAATGAAGATGCCCCTGCAAATATTGAACGTAAAAGACGTTTAGTCAGTACAAATTAACGGGATTGCCTCGTTTTAGGAGAACCTTTTACCCTGGCTATTGCCCCTCTAGATGATAGCTGGGGTAAAGGAAATCCTCATCCATTCTTCATTTTCCTTTTCCTATTTTTTTCCTACCCCCGCAATTATCGTAAAATAATTGATACACTTCAGCTATCCTTCTAATCTTCCAGATTTTAAAGAATTTTCTGTTATTGCTCTTTTCCTTTATTTTCATTTTGTTAACTTAATATTACAAATATAATTTTAGAAAATTCCTGCTCAGCATACCCTTCCTTATTAAATAATTTAAAGAAAACAATAGTATAGGTTCTAGTGCATTTTTTCTAGAGCTTAATCTAAAAGATCTTCTATTTTTATCTATATAGGCTGGAAAAACTAAAAGGTTCAAAGAAAGGACCGATAGTTGTGATGTGGATTAGGGAAAGCGAACAAAGGACTCACTTTAAAAAATGGAAATGGGATACACCGCCTGTGGCAAATCACGAAGAATGTTCTAAAATACCCTTGTCGGAGGAACAAAAAAACCTTCAGACCCAACCGGCGGCCTCCCCAACCCAAGACATGGAGTGCCTGGTTCAGGAGCTTCAGGCTTCTCAAACCGAACTTGAGATAAAAAAACAGGAACTTCAGCAGTCCCAGCAAGCGCTGGAAGAGTCTCGCAACCGCTGTGCCGAGTTGTATGATTTCGCCCCGATAACTTACCTCACCCTGGATTGCCAGGGCTATATCCAGGAGATCAATCTGACTGGGGCAATGTTGTTGGGGGTAGAGCGTTCACATCTCGTCGGCGAGTTGTTTAGTGTTTGGGTAGTGCAGCGGGATATCCCGGTGTTTCTTTCTTTTCTTAAGGCAGTTTACCAAGGAGGGGGTAAATCAGTTCAGGAACTCCGCCTCAAGCGCTGGGATGGCAAAATCATTTATGCCCATCTAGAAAGTTTACCCCTAAGAAGGAAAAAAAAGCAGGAGTCAAGCTGCCGTATTGCCTTGCTGGATGTCAGCACTGGGGCTCAGTCACAGATTCAGTTACAGCAAAGTCAGGAAAAACTTTTTCAGTGGGCCCAACTCATCCTCTTGGGTGAACTGGGGGCAGGGTTAGCCCATGAAATTAATCAGCCTCTAGCTGCTATTGCTACCTATGCTCAGGAATGTGTGCGTCGATTGCGCGCCAGTATAAGGGATCCGGATTCTTTACTGAGAGCCGTGGAGGAGATTGCTATCCAAGCGGAACGGGCTAGCGGAATTATCCAGCGCTTGAGGCAAAGGGTCCCTCGGGAACTACAGCAGCCTCAGACGATTCAAATCAATAAAATTATTTTGCGGGCGATGGAATGGATGGAGCCTAGACTAGACCATGAAGGGATTTTGGTTTCGTTAGTGATGCCCAAGGACTTACCGCCTATTTTTGTCAATCCCATTGAGGTGGAACAGGTATTGCTAAATTTGCTGAGTAATGTGATAGATGCGATGACAAATGATCCGTCATCTCGCCGTGAATTGAAGCTGACAGCGAGACTAAATGCAGCCCGGGAGATTGAAGTGAGGATAAGTAATACCCGCACTAGGTTTGCCATTGACCGGCTCGAACAGGTGTTTGAGTCCCTATTTACCATCCAACCGAAAGGGGGAGGACTGGGTTTAGCCATTAGTCGTAGCCTTATTGAAAAACATGGCGGACAGCTCTGGGCTATGCTCTGCAGGGAGCAAGGTACCGCTTTCCGTTTTACTTTGCCTGTTTTGCCCGTTAAGGATAATCAGAATGAATAGCGAAATTCATCAAGCAGTTGTGTTTGTTGTTGACGATGATGAGGCGGTGCGGGATTCTTTGCGCTGGGTTATCGAAGCGGCGGGGTTTAAGGTCAAGGCTTACCCTTCGGCAGGGGAGTTTCTGAAGAAATTAGACCCTAGCCAATCAGGTTGTTTGGTGCTTGATGTCCGCATGCCTGAAATGAACGGTTTACATATGAAACCCTTTGACAACCAAATCCTGTTAGAGCGTATTGAGAGAAGTATTGAACTGGATCGAAAAAGGCGTGAAACCAAGCAAAAGCAGGAGGAAATTGCCCATCGGGTGGCCCACCTGACCTCTCGCGAGCGCCAAGTAATGAATCTTATTGTGAAAGGTAAACCTAACAAGGTGGTTGCTGTAGAACTCGGAATTAGCACTAAAACTGTTGAAATTCACCGCGCTCGGGTGATGGAAAAACTGGAGGCCAAAAATTTAGCCGATCTAATCCATTTGGCTCATTTTTTAGAAGACACGAACAAAGAACCCGTCTTACGGTAAAAATAGCTGCAGTAATTCATTAAGCAAAGATAATCCTTTCTCCGTGGGACGAATCTGTTGGAAATCCCACTCAATCCATTCCAAGACCTCTGCCTGGTGTAAGGCTTTTTCCACCACACTAATGGGAAGACCCACCCGCTCCTGAAACAGACGGCTGGGAACCCCCTCAGTCAAGCGCAAGGCATTTAGCATAAATTCAAAGGCTGCCTCTCGGGGAGAGAGAATTGTTTCCCCGCCAATGCCCTCCGGTGTGCCTGCTTTGGCAAGATAGGCTGAAGGATGTTTAATTTTCCAGATTCGAGTGATGCGGTTTTCCATGGCATCGGAGATTTTTTCATGGGCGCCAGCACCTATCCCAAGATAATCCCCAAAACGCCAATAGGTGAGGTTATGTTGACATTGCCGACCTTTTTTAGCAAAGGCGGATACTTCATAGCGGCCATAACCTCCCTGGGTTAACTGGGCTTGGCAGGCTTCTTGCCAGGTATCGATAGCCTCCTCTGAAGGCAGGGGGGGGGGATAGCGATAAAAATAAGTATGGGGCTCAATAGTGAGCTGATAGTGGGAAATATGGCTAGGGGCAAAGTTAATGGCTGTGGTGATATCAGCCAGGGCTTGGGTTTCTGTTTGCCCGGGGAGACCAAACATGAGGTCCAAGTTAATATTATCAAACCCCGCCCTATGGGCTGTTGCTATGGCTTGGTAGGCCTCTTGGGAGGAGTGGATTCGCCCCAGACGTTTAAGTGCCTCATTGTTAAAGCTCTGGATGCCGAGGGAGAGACGGTTGATGCCGAGGCAACGAAATTCAGTGAAGCGACCTTGTTCTACGGTTCCCGGATTAGCCTCCAGGGTAATTTCCACCTGAGGTGCCCAAGGTAGGCGAGCGCGTAAAGCTGAGAGCAGCCGATCTAAGCTTTCTGGAGAAAAAAGACTCGGGGTTCCCCCTCCCATAAAGATGCTGTGGATGCGTCGGCCCCAGATCCGCGGCAGGTCTTGTTCCAAATCTCGGATTAGGGCATCGATATAAGCGGTTTCCGGGAATTCCTCCGGCAAGGGGTGGGAGTTGAAATCGCAATAGGGGCACTTTCGAACGCACCAGGGGAGATGGATATACAGGGCAAGCGGGGGTAAAGCATGGAATTGGAACATGGGTGAATATTTTGCCTGGGCAGTAAAGAAGGGAACCTTTAAGCTTCTTGGCGGAGGGCATCTAGCAGAGCCCTTAAGGCTTTGCCGCGGTGGCTGAGGCGATTTTTTTCTGCTGGTGGCAGCTCTGCTGCGGTACAGTGACGCTCAGGCAGGTAGAAGATAGGATCATAACCAAACCCGCCACTGCCCTGGGGGGGGGAAATGATCTGTCCTTCCCAAGTTCCTTGGCAGATCCGTGGAGTAGGATCTTGCCAATGTCGCATATAGACGATGACACATTGATAACGGACGTTAAGCTGATTTTTAGCTACCTCCTTGAGGTTTTCTAACAGTTTTTCCAGGTTTTCCCGATCGGTGGCGTTTGGACCTGCATAGCGGGCTGAGTGGATTCCCGGCTGGCCATCTAGGGCATCCACCTCAAGGCCGGAATCATCGGCAATGGCAGCAAGCCCCGTATGACGGGCGGCATTGCGGGCCTTAATGAGGGCATTCTCCACAAAGCTAAGACCTGTTTCTGCCACCTCAGGCACTTTGAATGCAGACTGGGAAATGACCTCCATGCTAAGCTTACTTAAAATTTCGCCCATTTCCCGCAATTTGCCGGGATTATTGCTTGCCAAGATAATTTGTAGCGGGGCCATGATTCTAACTCTTGGCAAGGGCTTCTGTCTGTTTGGCAAGTAAAGTGCCAATTCCGGTTTTCGCTAAATCGAGCATGGCTTGCAGTTCGTTCATTCGGAAAGCATGGCCCTCGGCAGTTCCTTGGATTTCAATAAATCCCCCGGCCTCATTCATGATCACATTCATGTCGGTTTCCGCTGTGGAATCTTCTATATAATCTAAATCTAGCACAGGCCTCCCTTCGTAAATACCGACTGATACTGAAGCCACTTGGCCGTGAATAGGACTATGGGCAATGACTCTTTTTTTAAGCAGGCTGCCAACTGCGTCTACCAAGGCCACGTAGGCTCCTGTGATGGCAGAGGTACGGGTGCCCCCATCAGCCTGGATGACATCACAATCGATAGCCACAGTGACTTCCCCCAAGGCAGTCAGATCGACTACCGCCCGTAAAGAGCGGCCAATAAGGCGCTGAATCTCCATGGTGCGTCCTCCTTGCCGTCCCTGAGCGGCTTCCCGCCCCATTCGGATATTGGTAGAACGGGGGAGCATTCCATATTCAGCAGTCACCCAACCTTGTCCTTTGCCTTTTAGAAAGCGGGGAACTCGTTCTTCAACCGAAGCATTACAGATAACTCGAGTATCGCCAAATTCCACCAATACCGAGCCTTCGGCATATTTGGTGTAGTGGCGGGTAAGGCGGATAGGGCGTAGTTCGTCTGGAGCGCGGCCGCTTGGTCTCATGGTTGATTTCCTTTCCGGATTTTAAAAACCCCTATCATCATAACTTCTTCTAAGAGTCATGAGAGGTTCAAGAATCTATATTATAACTTTTAGGTCTCCATGAGGGAGGGAAGGAAGAAAAACAGCGCAGGATAGTGCTTGACTTGATTTATTAATGATAATTATTATCATTTGCACTATAGCGGTCCCTATTTAGATGGAACTTCATCGGGCTTGGGGTCAGCGTGTCCGTGTCCGGTCACGCTCGCCCCAAGCGCCTAACAAGCGCCTAACTAGAAATGTTATATATACGATACTGTCCCTAATTAAACAAAAGCCGAGGCAGCGTCTAAGGAGAGCCAAGATGCCTAACTCAATATCTAATGAAATACCATTAAAAAAGAGCACCAGCCCGCAGGTTGCTTTTTATGGATTAGAAGCTACGGTCTGTTATCTCATGACTCGCTTTATGACCCATCCCTGTTCCCAAACCGCCCGGGCAATTGTTCATCACTTGCAATTGTTGACGGAACACCCAGAAGTGCAAGATGAAGCGGAAAGCGATAAGGTGTATGGGAAACTCTTAGAAGAGTGGCAAGTCATTACTTTATCATTAGATCTTTCCCCCCTTTACCCAGAAGAAGGATTCTGTGGTAGAAAAATACCTCAATCTTGGAGGCAGAAAACTCCGCAGGAATCCACCGCCAGCATCGAGCAGGGTGGGTAGGGGGCTATGAGCTGTCAGTGACCTTCTCCCGTTTAGAAGGGGGAGACCAGTACCCCTAGTCGTGGCGGCGCCAGCGATCGGGCATCAGCCCTGTATAGAGCAAAATATTCCTGTTATAGAGGATTCGTGACATTTGGATGAAAAGAATGCTCTTTGCCAACAAGCTATGGCGCAATTGGTAAGAGTTGGCCGTTTCTTTTTTGAGCGCGGTTGGGTTCCTGCCACCAGCGGCAATTTTTCCGCCCGCATTGATTCCAACGGCATGGTCATCACCGTGTCCGGTTGGCATAAGGGTCAATTGAGCCCTGAGGGGATGCTGCTTGCGAATTTGCAAGGTGATCCCTTAACGACCGGCAAGCATCCCTCCGCCGAGACCCTGCTCCATGCCGCCTTATACCGGCGTGTTCCTGAAGTCAATGCCATTTTCCATACCCATTCGGTTTACTCCACTGTATTGTCCCGTATGCTATCGGGTGAGTTGATATTGAGCGATTACGAGGTATTGAAAGCTTTCCCCGGGATAAAGACCCATCAGGCGACCGTGCGGGTTCCTATTTTCCCTAACGACCAAGATATGGGCCGCTTAGCGGCTGCGGTGGATGATTATTTGGGGCAAAATCCAGACAGCCCTGGGTATCTTATTGCAGGACATGGCTTGTATACTTGGGGGCGTAGTGTAGAGGAAGCCTGCCGCCACGTGGAGGCCTTAGAATTTTTGTTTGAGTGTGAGGTGCTCAGACGGAGGTTACAAAGCCCATGAGCCTATTGAAAATTTACCATGAAAATGACTCCACCCAGGTTGAGAGCTATGGGGGAGTTGAAGAGATTGCTAAATTCATGGACGGGATCGGGGTGTGTTTCCAACGGTGGGAGACACCCCAGTCTTTGGCCCCGGGGGCTTCCCAGGAGGAAATCCTGGCGGCCTATCAAACTTCCGTAGACCGGCTGTGTCGGGAGTATGGTTTTAAGTCAGTGGATGTGATTAGCGTTAAGCCTGATCATCCAGAAAAGCAGGCACTTCGGGAAAAATTCCTGAGTGAACATACCCATAGCGATTTTGAGGTGCGCTTTTTTGTGGAGGGTCGGGGACAGTTTTATCTTCATACTCAGGGTAAAGTATACGCCTTGCTATGTGAGCAGGGGGATTTTATTAGCGTGCCTGCAGGCCTACCCCACTGGTTTGATATGGGGGAAAATCCAAATTTGAAATGTATCCGCCTCTTTACCACACCAGAAGGGTGGGTTGCCGATTTTACCGGTGACGACATTGCGGATCGATTTCCCCGCTTGAGTCAATAAGCCATGATCCGGGCGATTGTTACGGATATTGAGGGGACGACCACCTCCCTGTCTTTCGTGAAGGACGTGCTTTTCCCCTATGCGCGGGAACGGATGGAAGACTTTGTGAAGCAACATGCAGAAGATCCCCAGGTGGCGCCTTTGCTTAAGGAAGTGCAGGCGGAGACGCCAGATAAGCCTTTGAATAAAAAAGGGATTATTCGCCAGTTATTGGCTTGGATCGATGCCGATGCCAAGGTGTCAGCGCTGAAATCCCTGCAAGGATTGTTATGGGAGGCAGGTTATCAGCAGGGTGATTTTACCAGTCACCTTTACCCGGATGTGGAGCGCAATTTGCGTGCTTGGCATGAGGCGGGTCTTAAGCTTTATGTTTTCTCCTCTGGCTCCGTTGAGGCTCAGAGGTTATTATTCGCCCATACCCCTGGGGGCGACTTGACACCCCTTTTTGATGGCTATTTTGATACCCGCACTGGCTCGAAGCGAGCACCCGATTCTTATCGGCGTATTGCTGAAATCATCGGTTTTCGGCCTGAAGAAATTCTTTTTCTTTCTGATGTGGAGGAAGAATTAGATGCGGCAGCTAAGGTAGGAATGCAAACCGTATGGCTGATTCGGGAGGGAGAACTCAATCCCACGGCATCCCACCTCCAGGTGCGTGATTTTGACTCTCTTGCCGCCTAAAGGGCATTAGCTAGCCGCTCACAGAAGATTTTTAAGACCTTAATCCGGGTAAAGCGCTTGTCATTGCCTTCGATTAAATACCAGGGGGCATAGGGGGTATGGGTGCGCGCAATCATCTCGTTGGCGGCCGCCTGGTATTCTTCCCATTTTTCCCGATTGCGGTAATCTTCCTCGGTAATTTTGAATTGTTTATAAGGGGTTTTCTCCCGTTCTTTGAAACGGCGTAGTTGTTCCTCTTGACTAATATGCAGCCAATATTTGATAACCAAAATCCCGTGATCTGTGAGCTCTTCCTCAAAATCGTTAATCTCCCCATAGGCGCGCCTCCATTCTGCATGGGTGGCCAAGCCTTCGATGCGCTCCACCAGCACCCGCCCGTACCAGCTACGATCATAAATGGTGATTCGACCGGCCCGCGGAAGGTGGCGCCAAAAACGCCAAAGATAATGGTGGGCTTTTTCTTCATCCATGGGAGCGGCAAAAGGAATAACGCGGTATTGCCGGGCATCTAGGGCTTGAGTGATGCGCCGAATGGCTCCCCCTTTGCCAGCGGCATCCCAGCCTTCAAATACTAAGAGAGTAGAGACTTTGTTTTTATTAGCCTGCCGTGCTAGCTGGCTTAGTCGCTCTTGGTAGTGCTTGCGTTGAGTTTTGTAGCTTTTTTTTGAGAGAGACTGGGTCAGGTCGAGCCCACCCAGTCGGTCCGTCTCTCTGGCGGAATGGGGTTTTATCAGAGGTGGTGGGGGAGGGGCAGTAGCTGAAATGCGCGTTTCTAGATGAGAGGTAATGCGGTGATAGAGGTCGTTGCCAATTTTAAGATCCCGGTAATATCGATTGCTCCCATTCACGATTAGCCAGGGCGATTCGGTCGTATGGGTTGCCTTTAGGGTATGCTCTGCAATAGCGCAAAACCTATCATAAAGTTTAAGGTGCTTCAGATCGCGCTTGGTGACCCGCCAGCGGGTTTTAGGGTTTTTCATGAGATCCTTGAAATGCTGACGTTGCTGGGTTTTGCTAAGGTGCAGCCAGTATTTGAGAATTAAGGCACCATCCTTAATGAGTTCTTCTTCTAGTTTGTGAATGCGGGCCAGCGCTTTCTCTATCTGCTTGAAATCCATCAGTCCTTCCATATAACGGGAGAGAGGATCGCTATACCAGGAACCGGCGAAGATACCCATGTGTCCGTCGGGGGGTAATGCAAGCCAATAGCGCCAATGGGGAGGACGCTCTCGCTCTTCATCCGAGGGGGGGCCAAAAGCATGGGTTTGAATGTAATGGGGGTCCATCCACTTGTTAAGCCGATTGATAATTGCTCCCTTGCCACTCCCATCAACGCCCGAAATCAGAATAATGACCGGAAAATCTGCTTTGGTTAGCATCTGTTGTATCAGCAATAAGCGGGTGCGTAAAAAGGGGAGCACCTTTTTATACTCTTTTTTGGAGAGCTTATGTTTTTGTTTGGCTGCCTCTAGCATGGGGTTCATTCTTATAATGTAAAAAAAATAAACATTTAATTATTTTTTCTAAATACATGAAGATAATAATAAAAATATATATTGCATTGATAAAATAAGAATAAAGTGTAAAAAATCCTGATGCCTACTCATTTAAGGTAGACATAAGTGTCGAAAATGTAACTATTTTTTTATGTTGGTATGTAATTTGGAAGGTTGCATGAAAGGCTTAGTTTAGATTTTCACCGTCAATGGATCCCAAGCAATGGATCCCAAGCATTGGATTTTATTAGCGCCGTAAGTCGTCGGGATAATACCAATTTAATCAAAGAGTGCAATCTATTAAGGCTTCAAGTGATTGTTTAAACTGAACTTATACAATGCAAAATGACATGAAATTGGTATAAGAATGGATAATAGTGAAATGCGACAAAATTCCTTATCGTCTATTGAGGGGAAGATTCGACCAAGACCGGAGGGGGACAGACCTGCTACAGAGCTTCGCTCTCAGTTCGCTCAACCCTATGTGAGCCGCTCGCAAAGACGGCGTCGAAGCGAGCTAAAAATTAAGTTGCTTAAGATCGCTCTTGGTAGCCTCATTTTTTTATTCTCATTAATAATTCTTATCATGTGGCTCTACACCTCCAAATTGTCTGCGGAAAATGATCAGATTTCAGCAGAATTTTATAAGCAGTCACGGCAGCTAACGGCGACAACCGCAGCATTAGAAAAGCTGCAGGGTGAGATGAAGACCTTGGTTCAAGGGCGGCTGCCGCGTTTAGTGCCTTTAGAGTACGACGAGGCCATCTCTATTACTTACAAATACCTACGGAATATTATTTTTACCCTGATCAAGGCTCAGGGAGAAATAACCACCGAGTACCGGGTAGTACTGCAAAATGATACCTTGTCGGTGATACGTCCTGAAGTAAAAATCCTCCTTTTCGACCATGCGGGTATTCAGATTGGATCAGCAGAGATTACGAATATGATGTTGACTCCCGATGAAGCTGTTCTCGATCCCGGTGAAGTACGCTCTTATTCCGGGTCTATTGAGCTTTTCCATGAAGGAAAGCCTCATTATTTCCTGGTGACAGCCCGTTAAGCCCGAATGTCTCGCTAACACCCTCATTAAAACCAGCTGCAAACGGATTTGCTCTCAAAGCGCCTTCAAAATGGGTAGACCTGGACCCATAATGAAAATAGGTAAAACGCTTAAATACCATGGGAGGATGAAGTCAATATGTCTGCAACAGTAAAATCGGAGGCGCAGCGGGGTCCCTTATCAGAGGAAGAGCTAAGAAAGATCCATGCTTATTGGCAGGCGTGCAACTATCTTGCCGTCGGCATGATTTACCTCCAGGATAACCCCTTATTGCGAGAGCCTCTTAAGCCGGAGCATATCAAACAGCGCCTCCTCGGCCATTGGGGGACAAGCCCTGGGCTCAGCTTTATCTATATTCATTTGAATCGGCTCATCAAGAAGCAGGAGCTGAATATGATCTTCATCGCTGGGCCGGGCCATGGCGCCCCCGGCGTATTGGCACCTGTCTATTTGGAGGGAGTCTATGGAGAGGTCTACCCCAATAAAGGAGAGGATGAAGAGGGGATGCGTCGCTTCTTCAAGGAATTTTCCTTTCCCGGCGGTATCGGTAGTCACTGTACTCCGGAGACCCCTGGTTCCATCCATGAGGGTGGTGAGCTTGGCTACAGCCTCTCCCATGCCTTTGGTGCTGCCTTCGATAACCCGGATCTCATCGTGGCTGCGGTAGTAGGCGATGGAGAAGCTGAAACGGGGGCGCTAGCCACTGCCTGGCACTCCAATAAATTCCTCAATCCGATACGGGATGGTGCCGTTTTGCCTGTCCTCCATTTAAACGGCTACAAAATTAACAATCCGACCCTCCTTGCACGCATTTCCCATGAGGAATTGGATAACTTATTCAAGGGCTACGGCTGGATCCCCTATTTTGTGGAGGGAGATGATCCGGAGCTTATGCATCAGGCGATGGCGGCGACCCTAGAGCAATGTGTGGCAGAGATCCAAAGGGTTCAGGATGAAGCACGCCGCACTGGCATTCCAAGCCGGCCCCGTTGGCCCATGATCGTACTCCATAGCCCCAAGGGCTGGACTGGCCCTAAGGAGGTGGACGGGCATAAGATGGAAGGTTACTGGCGCTCCCACCAGGTGCCTTTGTCTGGCATGCGCGACAATCCGGCGCATTTAAAAATGCTGGAGGAATGGATGCGCAGCTACCAACCGGAAAAGCATTTTGATGCCAACGGCAAGCTCATCCCCGTGCTGAAGGCACTGGCCCCGGCGGGACACCGGCGTATGAGCGCCAACCCCCATGCCAATGGTGGCCTGCTGCGTAAAGCGCTGCGCCTGCCTAACTTTCGCGACTACGGGGTCCAGGTGCCGAAGCCAGGCCAGATTGAGGTTGAAAACACCCCACCTCTTGGTAAGTTTCTGCGCGATACCATGAGCAGAAACCCTGATAATTTCCGGTTATTCGGCCCTGACGAGACGACTTCCAATAAGCTGAACGCCGTTTATGAAGCCAGCAAAAAGACGTGGCTTGCGGATTATCTACCAGAGGATGCCGATGGCGGGGAGCTTGCCCCCGACGGGCGGGTGATGGAGATGCTCTCCGAGCATACCCTGGAGGGCTGGTTAGAGGGATATCTCCTCACGGGTCGCCATGGCTTTTTCGCCACCTACGAGGCCTTTGTCCATGTGATCGATTCCATGTTCAACCAGCATGCCAAATGGCTGGACATCTCCGAGGATATCCCCTGGCGAGCGCCGATTCCCTCCCTCAATTTCCTTATCACTTCAACCGTTTGGCGACAGGATCACAACGGCTTTACCCACCAGGATCCCGGTTTCCTTGATGTGGTGGTGAACAAAAGTCCCACTGTGACCCGCATCTACCTGCCGCCCGATGTCAACACCCTGCTCAGTGTGGCCGACCATTGCCTCAAGAGCAGCAACGATGTCAATGTAATCGTGGCGGATAAGCAAAAGCATTTGCAGTACCTGGATATGGATGCGGCCATTAAGCACTGTACTAAGGGCATCGGTATTTGGGACTGGGCCAGCAATGACCAGGGAACAGAGCCTGACGTGGTGATGGTCGGGTGCGGTGATATGGCAACCCAGGAAGCCCTGGCGGCGACGGCGCTGCTGCGTGAGCACTTCCAGAACCTCAAGATCCGCTTTCTCAACGTGGTGGACCTCTATACTCTTACCTCTGCCAGTGAGCACCCTCATGGGCTTTCGGATCGGGATTTCGATAGCCTGTTTACCGTGGACAAACCCATTATCTTCAACTTTCATGGCTATCCTTGGCTTATCCATCGCTTGGCCTACCGGCGCACCAACCATCGTAATCTGCACGTTCGCGGCTATAAGGAGAAGGGCAACATTAACACCCCCTTGGAACTGGCGATTGAGAACGAGGTCGACCGCTTTAGCCTGGCTATCGATGTCATCAACCGCATTCCGGCACTCCAGGTGGCGGGCGCTCATGCCAAGGAGGCGCTGCGCGACAAGCAAATTGAATGCCGCAACTATGCCCACGAGTATGGTACTGACAAGCCGGAAATCCGCAACTGGAAATGGCCCTTGTAAACCATCTGGTTCTGCTGGTTCTACCTCCCTCTTCAAGTTACTATAAGGGAATTTTATGAAATTGCGCTTGGAGATAGTCTGTGATTTACAGCATGACAGCGTTTGCGCGTCAAGGGAGAGAGGGGGATGCGGGGACTTTCACTTGGGAACTTCGCTCGGTTAACCACCGTTATTTGGATATTTCGGTGCGTTTACCCGAGGAATTGCGTTTTATTGAATCTCAGGTCCGGGCATTAGTCAGCAATCGGCTTAGGCGGGGAAAAGTAGATTGCGCTTTGCGTTATTTTTCTCCTTCAGCGGCAGCGGTAAAGTTTTCTCTTGATGAGCAATTAACCCGCCAATTAGTCCACCTCTGTGAAGAGATCGATGCCCTTGCCCCTCACCCAGCTCCCCTCAATAGCTTGGAAGTGCTGCGTTGGCCAGGAGTGCTGAAGAGCCCAGCGCTTGATGTGGAACGGCTGAAAACGGAGGCCTTATCGGCCTTGGAGGACGCTTTAAATGAGATGTTAGCGACTCGGGCTGCGGAGGGGGCCCGTTTAGTCGTATTTATGACCCAGCGCTGTGGCGAAATTGAGGCAATTGTGGAGCGGGTCCGCGCCCAGTTGCCCCAAGCCATGAGCCGTTTTCGAGAACGCTTGCACGCTCGATTGGAGACAGTTCAAACAGAACTGGAGCCTGGGCGGCTGGAGCAAGAGTTAGTACTTTTTGCCCAAAGAAGCGATATCACGGAGGAACTGGATCGGCTGCAAGCCCATATGGCTGAAGTCCGGCAAGTGTTTCAGCGTAAGGAACCCGTGGGCCGGCGTTTGGATTTTTTAATGCAGGAGCTGAATCGAGAGGCCAATACCTTGGCCGCCAAGTCCGTGGATGTGGCCATTAGCCAAGATGCGGTGGAGCTTAAAGTGCTCATCGAACAAGTCCGGGAGCAAGTTCAAAACATCGAATAATTTCCCCCCGCTTCCGCTTAGTGTTAAGGGTTAAGGAAAACAAAAATTTAATCCCTTAACCCTTAACCCTTAACCCTTAAAGCTTTCAATGAACCACGCATTCCATAACAAGCTGGTGTCCTTTATCTGGTCCATTGCCGACGATTGTCTGCGCGATGTCTATGTTCGGGGCAAGTACCGCGATGTGATCCTGCCCATGGTGGTTTTGCGCCGCCTGGATGCCCTGCTTGAACCCACCAAAGCCGCCGTGCTGGAGGAAGTCCGGTTCCAGCGCAACGACATGAAACTGACCGAGTTGGAGGACAGCGCCTTGCAGGCGGCCTCGGGCTATGTGTTCTACAACGCCAGTAAATGGACCCTGAAACAGCTCTACCAAACCGCCACCAACAACCAGCAGATTTTGCTGGCCAATGTGGAAGAGTACCTCAGCGGTTACAGCGGCAACGTCAAGGAGATCATCGGCAAGTTCAACCTCAAGGCCCAGGTGCGCCATATGGCGGCCAAGGACGTGCTGCTGGATGTGCTGGAGAAGTTTACTTCCCCTTACATCAACCTCACCCACGAGGAAGTCCAAGACCCGGAGGGCAACCGCC
This sequence comes from Nitrosococcus wardiae, assembly GCF_004421105.1. NCBI lineage: Bacteria > Pseudomonadati > Pseudomonadota > Gammaproteobacteria > Chromatiales > Chromatiaceae > Nitrosococcus > Nitrosococcus wardiae. Next base: position 113,754 of record NZ_CP038033.1, on the reverse strand, counting down.
TGCCCGCCCTCAGCAACCTGGGGATGGGCTATGTGTTCGAGGAGCTGATCCGCAGGTTCAACGAAGAGAACAACGAAGAGGCCGGGGAGCACTTCACCCCCCGCGAGGTGATTGAGCTGATGACTCACCTGGTTTTCGATCCGGTCAAGGACAAGCTGCCGCCGGTGATGACCATCTACGACCCGGCCTGCGGCAGCGGCGGCATGCTCACCGAGTCCCAAAACTTCATCAAGGACGAAGAGGGCGCCATCCGCGCCAGCGGCGATGTGTATCTCTACGGCAAGGAGATCAACGACGAGACCTACGCCATCTGCAAGTCCGACATGATGATCAAGGGCAACGACCCGGCCAACATCCGGGTGGGTTCCACTTTGTCCACGGACGAATTCGCCGGCAACCGGTTCGACTTCATGCTCTCCAATCCCCCCTACGGCAAGAGCTGGGCCGGCGAGCAGAAATATATCAAGGACGGCGGCGAGGTCATCGACCCCCGCTTCAAGGTGCAGCTCAAGGATTATTGGGGCCATGTGGAGACCGTCGATGCCGCTCCCCGCTCCAGCGACGGTCAGTTGCTGTTCCTGATGGATATGATTAGCAAGATGAAAGCCCCCCAGGCAGGAGGCCTGGGCTCCCGCATTGCCTCGGTCCACAACGGCTCCAGCCTGTTCACCGGCGACGCCGGCAGCGGCGAGAGCAGCATCCGCCGCCATATCATCGAGAACGATTTGCTGGAAGCCATCATCCAGTTGCCCAACAACCTGTTCTACAATACCGGCATCACCACCTATATTTGGCTGCTCAGCAACCACAAGCCGCCGCACCGCCAGGGCAAGGTGCAGTTGATCGACGCCAGCCAGCTCTACCGCAAGTTGCGCAAGAACCTGGGCAACAAGAACTGCGAGTTTGCCCCGGAGCATATCCGCGAAATCACTCAAACCTATCTGGAGCTGGCCAGCATCGACCGCCCGGCGGGGGCCGAAGGCATCGCCGCCCAGGTGTTCGACAATGGTGATTTCGGCTACCACAAGGTCACCATCGAGCGCCCGGACCGGCGCAAGGCCCAATTCAGTACCGAACGCATCGAAACCCTGCGCTTCGACAAGGCCCTGGGGGAGCCCATGGCCTGGATCTATGCACAATGGGGGGACAGGGTTTATGAAAAAGGCGCCCTGGCCGAGCACGAAAAGGCCATTCTCGCCTGGTGCGAAGAACAGGCGCTGAACCTTAACGCCAAGCAGCGCAAGAAACTGCTGAACTTGGAGACCTGGCGGAAGCACCGCACCCTAGTGCAGACAGCCAAGCATTTGATGGCAGCTATCGGCACCGACGAGTTCAACGATTTTAACCGCTTCAAAACGCGAGTAGACAAGGCGCTGAAGGCCCTGGCCAAGGAAACCGGCGTCAAACTGGGAGTCAGCGATAAGAACCAGTTGCTCAGCGCCGTTAGCGGGTATGACGAAAACGCTGAGAAAGTCATCAAGAAGGTGGAGAAGTTCAGCCAGGATCAACTACGGACTTTGCTGCAACGGCTGGGCTGCGAGGAAAGCGAGCTAGCCGATTTTGGCTACTACGCAACCGAAAAGCCCGGCGAATACCTCACCTATGAAAGCAGTTCGGAGCTGCGCGATAGCGAAACCATCCCCCTGAAGAATGATATTCACCAGTACTTCAAAGCCGAAGTTAAACCCCACGTACCTGAGGCTTGGATCAATATGGATTCGGTGAAAATCGGTTACGAGATTAGCTTTAATAAATATTTCTACCGCCACCAGCCCCTACGGAGTATGGAAGAAGTGGCTCGGGAGATTATCGCTCTGGAGCAACAGGCCGAGGGGTTGATTGCCGAGATTCTGGGCGTTGATGTGGAAGAGGTTTCGGGGGTGGAGGGTGAGTGAGTTGCTAAACGCCATGCCCAAGTATCAGGCTTATAAAGACTCCGGGATGGAATGGATTGGCGAAGTGCCGGCGCATTGGGATGTAGTTACATTAGGTTCTATATTGAAGCCGGTCTCTATCAAAAACTGTCCAGAGTTGCCATTGTTATCCATCACTCGGGAACAAGGTGTAATCCTGAGGAATAAGGAAAATAAAGATGAGAATCACAACTTTATTCCAGACGACCTCAGTAACTACAAATTAGTCGAAGAAGGTCAATTTGGAATAAATAAAATGAAGGCATGGCAAGGTTCTTATGGTGTATCAGAGCATATTGGTATAGTCAGTCCTGCCTACTATGTATTCAGCTTTCTAAGACATGTGAATCCACGTTTCTTCCACCTTGCAATTCGAAGCAAACTCTATATTTCTTTTTTCGCAAGTGCTTCTGACGGTGTTCGGATCGGTCAATGGGACTTGTCCAAGACGCGTATGAAAGAAATCCCTTTTCTTATGCCGTCTATGGCTGAACAAACCGCCATTGCCACTTTCCTCGACCGCAAAACCGCCCAGATTGACCAGGCAGCCAGCATCAAGGAACGGCAAATCGCCCTCCTCAAAGAGCGCAAGCAGATCCTGATCCAGAATGCTGTCACCCGTGGCCTCAACTCGGATGCGCCCATGCGGGACTCCGGGGTGGAGTGGATTGGTGAGATTCCGGCCCATTGGGGTGCAATGAAGCTCAAATATCTTTTCAAAGAAGTAAATGAGCGGACGAAAACTGGGAAAGAGGTTTTGTTCTCCTTGAGGATGGAGCAAGGTCTTATTCCTCATGATGAAGTTTCCGATAAGTTCATATCAGATGAAAACTTGGTGGATTATAAGATAGTTCGCCCTGGTCAAATGGTAATGAATAGAATGCGAGCTGCCATCGGTATTTTTGGATTGGTTGCGAAGCATGGTTTGGTTAGTCCTGATTACGCAGTATTTGAAATAGACGCGAAAGCACATCCGGAGTTTTTCCTTCGGTTGTTCAAGCTGCCACTACTTGGTACGCAGTTTCGGCTTAACTCAAAAGGGTTAGGTACCGGATCTTCTGGCTTTATGCGCCTTTATACGGAAAATTTTGGGGATATAAAGGTAGCTGTCCCTCCAAAAGAAGAACAAATTGCTATTGTAAGCCACATCGAAACCGAATCCGCCAAACTGGACAAAGGCATCACCCTGCTGCAACAACAAATCGCCGAACTCAAGGAATACAAAGCCATCCTCATCAACAGCGCCGTCACCGGCAAGATCAAGGTGCCCGGCGTGGAAGAACCAGCCTGCAAGGAAACAAGGGAAGAGGAGGTCGCCTGATGACGGTCGGGCGTGACCCGGCCCGCCTGCAATCCCTGCTGAGGGAGCTGTGCAGCCTGCCTAAGGAAACCGAATGGGTGGAGTTCAAGCGGGATAATGACGACCCGCCTAGGATTGGCGAATACATCTCCGCCCTGGCCAACTCATCGGCACTACTGGGCAAGCAGTCCGCCTATTTGGTGTGGGGTGTGGAAGATGAGGGCCATGAGGTTGTCGGCACGCGCTTTAAGCCCTCCAAAGCCCGGCATAAACAGCAGGAATTGGAAAGCTGGTTGTTGCAGAAGACGGTCCCCAAGATTCATTTCCGTTTTTTCGAGTTTAGTGCAGCCAATGAACAACCGGTGGTGATTCTCGAGATCCAAGCGGCCAGCCATACGCCAGTCCAATTTGATGGCACGGAGTATATTCGGGTCGGCTCCTACAAGAAGAAACTCCGCGAGTTCCCTGAAAAGGAGCGGGGACTTTGGCGGGTATTCGACCGGGTGCCCTTTGAGCGACAGCATGCGGCGGAAAACCTTGAAGCCGACAAAGTGCTCAAGCTGCTGGACTACCCGGCGTATTTTGACCTGACGGACCAACCTCTGCCCGAGGGGCGTGACAGTATTCTCGCCGCGCTGGAAGCGGATCAGCTGATCCAACGCAGCGACAGCGGACACTGGCATATTACCCATCTGGGTGCCGTACTGTTCGCCAAGCGCTTGCAGGACTTCCAGACCCTAGCCCGCAAGGCGGTGCGCTTGATCCTCTACAAAGGCAACAACAAGCTACAAACCGTCCGGGAGCTGACCGGCGCTAAAGGCTACGCGGTGGGCTTTGAGGGCCTGATTGACTACCTGAAAACCCTGCTGCCGGCCAATGAGGAGATCGGTAAGGCATTCCGGGAAGAAGTGCCCATATACCCGGAACTGGCCCTGCGGGAGCTGGTGGCTAACGCCATTATTCACCAGGATTTCAACCTCACCGGCACCGGACCGATGATTGAGTTGTTCGACAGCCGTCTGGAAATCACCAATCCCGGCGTGCCGCTGGTGGATACCCGGCGCTTCTTGGATAGCCCGCCTCGCAGCCGCAACGAAGCCCTGGCGTCCTTTATGCGCCGGATCGGTATTTGTGAGGAGCGGGGTAGTGGGATAGACAAAGTTGTCGCCCAGATTGAGGTCTATCAATTGCCTGCGCCGATCTTTGAGCAGACAGAACAGCATACCCGGGTGGTCCTCTTTGCCCACAAGGAATACAAGGATATGGATATGGAAGACCGTATCCGAGCCTGCTATCAGCACTGTTGCCTCAAGTACGTCAACCGGGAGCCGATGAACAATACATCGCTTAGAGAGCGTTTCCGCATTGATGAGGGGAACAGCGCCATGGCTAGCCGCATCATCAAGCAAACGATCGATGCCGGCCTTATCCGTCTTTACGATCCAAAGGCGAACCGCAAGGTCTATCGCTATGTGCCCTATTGGGCCTGAGGTCAGCTTCATTTGACGGTCATTTGACTCCGAACCTGCCCAAAGCGGTAGATCCTGATAAAAATCACGTAAATTCAATATGTCAGAACCATGTTCTCATTTGATCGTAGGCATGGTAGGCATGCTCCTGAAATAAACTGGTAGGACTGGGAATTTTCTTGATGGATTGTTGATTCCAGGCCCTGTCAGGCCAACACAAAAAACCATAAACAAAAAGGGTTAACCATGGTCAGCCAAGTCTGTGAACAGCCACTAAGGCCTGTCTTTCACGCCAGTCATGTCAGTACCGGTAACGTCAAGGTGGTGGCATGACGGTTGTTGTCGCCAGCTGTACGCTTGCCGAGTTGTTTGCCGGTCGTCCCATAAAAGCCAGCGATGATTCCATGATAGAAGGCCAACTGCACCTGCCGGAATACCAGCGGCCTTACCGCTGGGGTAAAGAGCAGGTGTATCGGTTGCGGAAGGATTTGTGTTGTTATTTCAAGGAAGATGACAAAGCTAGAAAACAAAATCATCTGTTCTATCTGGGCAGCATCATTTTGCATCAACAGGAGCGTGGCCATAGGCTAAATATTATTGATGGCCAGCAGCGGCTGACTACCATGGCGCTGTTGGCATGTATTAAAAAGCTGGGCAGTTATCCCGATTTGGAGTATGACTCTCCCCTCAGCCAGCAGCAGATCCGGGAGAATCTGAGGTTGTTGCGTCAGGAGGAGCATCAGGCCGTTTATCATGCCATCGATCTGACGCGCATCAACATCACCCTGGTGGTCACTCGCAGTGAAGATGATGCCTACCGCTTTTTCGAAACCCAGAATACCGGCGGGGTACGCCTGAGCGGTCCGGATATCATCAAAGCCCATCACCTGCGGGCCACGCCGCGCAACCGCCAGGACGATTACGCCCGGATGTGGGAGGCATTGGGGGACCTCAATCCGCTGGTGGACATCGTGCTAAAAGCCCGGTGCTGGAATGCACTAGACTTCAATCCCTTGCCTTCGCACCGGCAGCCCCAACAGGTGCGTGAAGTGGTGGTGGCCGAACTGGCCGAGCGAACCGGCGAAGAGATCACCGACGTTGCTTACCAGTGCACCTCAGTGACCCGCACCGAAGCTGGGAAAGTATTACAGACATCCCATGCCACCGGTTATGCCATGCGGCAGCCGCTTAACGCGGGCATCAATACCATTCATTACCTAGAATACTTCGAGCGACTTCGACAACGGCTTCTCACCGACCGAACCGAGCCTAACCTTGGGACATTTCACGATTTCTACCGCAACCTTATCGAGACGTTGGACGGTTGCAGCTATCTCAAGAAGCTATATGACAGCACGCTGCTGCTTTATGCCAGTCACTTCGGGCTGGAACGATTCTTTGAGGCCGCCTTAAGGCTATTTCGTGTGGTCTATTCCCCCCGGGTCAGCAATCAAAAGGCAGTGCGCGAAAGTTCCGTTGCCGCTTTCGTGCGCGATAATCCGGTGTTCGACTGGATTTTGATGAACTATACCCAGGAGCAATGCATGGCTCGCTTGCGTCGGTTCGAGGTTAAGGTGAGTCCCGAGAATTTGGAGCCACAGGATAACGGAGTAAAAAAACGTTTCGTGCTGGCGGTAAAAGCTTATCTTGGATTGGATCTGTCCGAGGAGCAATTGGCTAAAGACTATGATTTAGCCCTTCAGAAAGCGATTAAACGTCGGTGCAAGGGGCAGGAGGTTTCAAATGCATGATCGCGTGCTGAGCCAGGTGCAGACGCCGGCTGATATCCGAAAAGGCAACATCGCTTTCGTGATTCCCAGCTATCAGCGGCCCTATGTGTGGCCTGATGAGGATGTGCTCAAACTGTTCGACGACATTGCGCAGGCCCAGAAAACCGGCGAGCCGAATTATTACATCGGCACCGTATTGACCGCGCGACTCCAGGAGGGCAGCTACGAGCTCATTGATGGCCAGCAGCGCATGACGACACTGATGTTGATGGCCATAGCATTTCGATCCCGGAAAAAAGAAATCCCACTGACGCAGTTGGCGATCCACGATAAAAAGCCGAGGCTGACCTTTTCCATACGCCATCAGGTTCAGACGTTGCTTGGTCATTGGGCCAAGCTGGAAGATTACCCATCCCCCGGCAATGAAGCGGTGGAGCATAATCCCTATCTGACCCGCCTGCATGGCGCATTAAAGGCACTGCAGCAGCGACTAGACCAACTGGACAGCCGCCAGCATGGGGAAAAGATAGCAGACTACATTGACAACAAAGTGCAATGGGTCAATAACATCATGCCGGGTGGCATGGATCTCAACCGCCTGTTTGCCACCATGAATACTCGGGGCATACAGCTGGAACAGTCCGACATCCTCAAATCGCTGCTGCTCAAGCAGGTTAAGACCGACAAACCACGCTATGAGGCGATCTGGCAGGCTTGCGAGCACATGGAAAATTACTTCGAGCGTAATGTCCGGCAGCTGTTCAAGGGAACCGATTGGGCGAACATTCAGCCCGATGATTTGAAACAGTACGATCCTGGGCGCTTCCAGCTCCCTGCGGAATATTCTCCGGAGGGGGATGATAACCGGGGAGTGCTTTCCATCAGTAAGCTGGCAGAACAAATACACGAACCGTCAGGGCAAAATAGTGGCGGCAACGGCAATGACAAACCGGAGTTGGATGAGGAGACTGTGTATTGCCGTTCGATCATCGGTTTTCCGCTGCTGTTGATGCACGCTTACCGCATCTACCGAAATTTTTCCGGTAAACCGGATATCGAGGTGCGTCTGCACAGCGACCGCCTGATAGAAAGTTTCAAGGAACTAAAGCAGGCCGGCGAGGAAGAGGTAAAGGCATTCATTGAGTGTCTCTGGCAGGTGCGTTATCAATTCGACCGCTGGGTGATGAAATGGATTGAGCGAGACGACGAAGAGAAAGAGCAACTTCATCTGACCGAGGTTTATCCTAGCAACGATGGGAAAGGATATTTAAATCGTCGTCAGAAAGAGCAGCCTTCAGCGCTGGTGCAACTACAGAGTGTACGTTACTTCACGGGCGAGCGTAGCGCACAGTATTGGTTGACGCCTTTCCTGGGACGATTGCTCAACGATGTTCCCACAACCGAATCCGAGGTACTTGATACCCTTGAAAGCATTGATAACCCATTATCCCGAACCCTGGCTGACACCACCCAAAAAGAGGCCAGTTTCATGCTTTTGGCTGGTGAACTGCCCGAATTACAATCAATAAATGGCATATGTAAATGCCTTCGAAAGCCAAAGGGAACAGGTTATGAGCACTATTGGTTTCAGAAGCTAGAATACCTGCTGTGGAAACATGCGGATAAAAGCGCTGATGAAAAGATGCGCAAATACCACATCGCCTCTCGAAACTCGATCGAGCATGTTCATCCCCAAAATGAAAAGTATGGCAAACAGATGGAGAGAAACTATCTGGATGGCTTTGGTAATCTTGTCTTGCTGAATCCGGGACAGAACTCGTCTTACAGCAACAAGCCGGTTAACGTCAAAAAGGCCGACTTTGAAAGTAAAGGGGTCTATGACTCACTTAAGCTCAAGCGAATATTTGAGTTAAAAGGGGATGATGAATGGTTGTCGGAACTTATCAAACGGCACGAAGATGAAATGATTGAGTTGCTCAGCTCACATTATCGCTCTATAGGTGAAGGGTAATTGGTGGTCAGCCAAACCAATGAACAGGCCCTAGAGGCTGCCATCGAGAAATATCTGACCGGCACCTGTCTGGAAGAACAAAAGGCCATCAGGGAGGGGATAAGGGAAGTGCCCTTCAGCCCGAACCAGGGTTACAAGTTGGGGCAGGCTGCGGATTTCAATGCCCGCTATGGGGTGGATACCCGATTCTTCTGGCAGTTTCTGGAGAGCGCCCAGGCTGAGGAACTGGACAAGCTCAAAAAGCACCACCCTGACTGGCGGAGCAAGATCCTGGAGCGATTCGATCGGCTGGTGAAAAAGCACGGGCTGCTGCACCTGCTCAAACGGGGCCTGAGCATTGATGACGCCCATTTCCACCTGCTGTACCCTCCGCCCCTGGCCAGCAGCTCGGATAAGGTCAAAGAGAATTTTAACGCCAACCTCTTCAGCAGCACCCGTCAGGTGCGCTATTCCCTGACCCGTACGCTGGAAGAAATCGACCTGGTGTTGTTCATCAACGGCCTGCCCTTCGCCACCCTGGAGCTGAAAAACCCCTGGACGGGCCAAACCGCCTGCTACCACGGCCAGAGGCAATATCGCTTGGAGCGGGACATCACCCAGCCCTTGCTGCAATTCGGGCGCTGTCTGGTGCATATGGCGGTGGATACTGACGAAGTGTATATGACCACCAAGCTGGCCGGGAAAAGCACTTTCTTTTTGCCCTTCAATAAGGGGCATCACTTCGGCGCCGGCAATCCGCCCAATCCCGGCGGCCATAAAAGCGCCTATCTGTGGCAGGAGGTGTTCAGCAAGGAGAGCATCGCCAACATCATCCAGCATTTTGTGCGCCTCGACGGCAGCAGCAAAACCTCCCTGGCCAAGCGCACCCTGTTTTTTCCCCGCTATCACCAGTTGGATGTAGTCCGCAAGTTGGTGGCCCACGCCAGCGAACAGGGGGTGGGGCAGACTTACCTGATCCAGCATTCCGCCGGTTCCGGGAAATCCCACTCCATCACCTGGGCTGCCTACCAACTAATCGAGACCTACCCGCTGTCCGTCGATGTCCGGGGAGCCAAGGGATTGGACGCGCCCCTGTTCGATTCGGTGATTGTGGTCACCGACCGGCGCTTGCTGGACAAGCAGTTGCGGGAGAACATCCGCGCGTTCTCGGAGGTGAAGAACATCATCGCCCCGGCCCTCCGCTCCTCGGACCTTAAACAGGCCCTGGAGCAGGGCAAGAAGATCATTATCACCACCCTCCAGAAATTCCCGTTTATCATTGATGGCATCGAGGACATGAGCGACAAGCGCTTCGCCGTCATCATTGATGAGGCCCACGGCTCCCAGGATGGCAGTGCCCACGGCAAGATGAATCAGGCCATGGGCAGGGATGCCGATGACGAAGACGATCAGAGCGACCCTCAGGACAAGATTCTGAACGCCATGCGCTCGCGCAAGATGCGGGGCAATGCCTCCTACTTTGCGTTTACCGCCACCCCCAAGAACAGTACCCTGGAGAAATTCGGCCAAAAACAGCCCGACGGCAGCTTCAAGCCGTTTCATCTCTACTCCATGAAGCAGGCCATCGAGGAGGGCTTTATTCTCGATGTGCTGGCCAACTACACCACCTACCAAAGCTATTACGAGATCCAAAAATCCATCGAGGACAATCCCCTGTTCGATACCGCCAAGGCCCAGAAGAAGCTGCGGGCCTATGTGGAGCGCAATCCCCAGACCATCAACGCCAAGGCCGAGATCATTTTGGAGCACTTTATCCCCCAGGTGGTGAATGCCAAAAAGCTTAGGGGCAGGGCCAAGGGTATGGTGGTTACCCAGAATATCGAAACCGCCATCCGCTATCACCAGGCGATTGGGCGCATCCTTCGGGACCGGGGCAGCCCTTTCAAGGCGCTGGTGGCTTTCTCCGGCGCTAAAGAAGTAGACGGCATTGAATACACCGAGGCCGAGATGAATGGCTTTCCTGAAGCGGACACCCGGGAGAGGTTCGATAAGGACGAGTACCGCCTGCTGGTGGTGGCCAACAAGTACCTCACCGGCTTCGATCAGCCCAAGCTGACCGCCATGTATGTGGATAAAAAACTGCAAGGGGTCCTGGCCGTGCAGGCCCTGTCCCGCCTCAACCGGGCGGCTCCCCAGTGGAGTAAGAAGACGGAAGACCTGTTCGTGCTGGATTTCTTCAACACGGTGGAGGACATCAAGGCCGCCTTTGATCCCTTCTACACCGCCACCAGCCTGTCACAGGCAACGGATGTCAATGTGCTGCACGAACTCAAGGATGCCTTGGGGGAGGTGGGGGTCTACGAATGGCACGAGGTGGAAGCGTTTGTCGGCTTGTACTTTGACAACGCCGATGCCCAGCAATTGAGCCCCCTGATGGATACCGCCGCGGCGCGTTTCAACCAGGAATTGGGCCTGGAGGACGAGGACAAGGCGGACTTCAAAATCAAGGCCAAGCAATTCGTGAAGATTTATGGCCAGATGGCGTCCATCATGCCCTATGAAGTGGTCGCCTGGGAGAAGCTGTTCTGGTTTCTGAAGTTCCTGATTCCCAAGCTGGTGGTTAAAAGCAAGGATGCCGATGAAATCAATGTCCTGCTGGACTCCGTCGATCTGTCTTCCTATGGCCTGGAACGGGTCAAGCTGAATCAGGCCATTGGGCTGGATGAGTCCGAGACGGAAGTTGACCCCACCAATCCCAATCCTCGGGGCGTTCACGGAGGTAGCGAAGAACAGGATCCGCTTGATGAGATTATCCAAAGCTTTAACGAACGCTGGTTTCATGGGTGGGAAGCCACGCCGGAAGAACAGCGGGTGAAGTTCCTCAGTATCATCAAGAGCATCCAGGCCCACCCGGACTTTGAAGCCAAATACAAGCACAATCAGGACGCGGACAACCGCACCTTGGCCTTCGAGAAGATCTTCGAGGAAGTCATGCTCGAGCGCCGGAAAATGGATCTGGATTTGTACCGCTTGTTGGCCAGCGATCCGGCGTTCAAATCATCTCTGCAACAGAGCCTAAGGCATTTGCTGGGGTAGAAGGTCGACACTCGGTGTTCGGATGCGGGATGGTAGAAAATAAAAAAGAATAAGATAATTAAGATAATGTGGGTTTTCAGTATTCCGCTAAAAATAATTAATGATGCCTGGTAGCCTATTCGTTGTTGCGGCCCCTTCCGGCGCTGGGAAAACCAGCCTGGTCAAAGCGCTGGTGGATTCTATGGCGGGCGTTTGCCTTTCAGTCTCCCATACGACCCGTCCGCCCCGCCCAGGGGAGCGGGATGGGGTGGATTATTATTTCATTGATGACGCCACCTTTGAGACCATGCAGCAGGCGGGTGCCTTTTTGGAGCATGCCCAGGTGTTTGATCACCGTTATGGTACGGCTTGGGAGAAGGTGACCGGGCTTCTTGAGCAGGGTATGGATGTTATCCTGGAGATCGATTGGCAGGGGAGACGCCAAGTACAAGCATGCTTTCCCGATTGTGTCAGCATCTTTATTCTCCCCCCTTCCCGGGAGACTCTAGAGCATCGACTGCGCCTGCGGGGACAAGATGGGGAAACCGTGATTGCTCGACGGATGCGGGCCGCCCGGACAGAGATTTCTCACTATAATGAATTTGACTATCTAGTGGTCAATGATGTGTTTGAGACGGCACTCGAAGATCTGATGGCCATTATTCGAGGTCGGCGTTTGTTGCGTCTCCGGCAAGAGGAGCAGTTAACGCCCTTGCTAAATGAATTATTAGGGTAACCATTGGGCATGATATTCTGGGAGTAAAACCGCTTTTTGTTTGGTCTTAATTTACAGTAACAGAGGATAGAGGCGAGATTATGGCACGCTTGACGGTTGAAGATTGTATTGGGAATATTAATAATCGTTTCCTATTAGTCCTGGCTGCAGCGAAGCGAGCCCGGCAATTAGCCCTGGGTGCGGAGCCTACCTTGGCTTGGGACAATGATAAGCCCACCGTAATGGCCCTGCGTGAGATTGCAGAGGGTAAAATTAACGTTGGCGTGATGGATTCGGTGAGTGGCCGTGAGCATGCTGAAGAATCGGTGGTCAGTGAAGGTGAAGTTCGGGAGGAATCCTGAATACTCAACCCCAAACCGCTATTAAGTCCTCTCTCAGGGGGTTTATGCCCCACGATGGGGAGGTTTTGCCGGGGGGTATTGATAGCCTCTGCGTGGCCGTAGCAAGCTATCTTGAGCCGGAGTTTCAAAGCGATATTCGGCGCGCTTACCATTTTGCTGCTGCTGCTCATGGAGAACAGAAACGTCGCTCTGGTGAACCCTACATTACTCATCCCCTGGCGGTAGCGGCCATTATGGCGGAAATGCACATGGATCATCAGTGCATTATGGCCGCCTTGCTCCATGACGTCTTAGAAGATACGGGTGTTTCCAAGGCCGAGCTATCTCAATATTTTAGTGAGGAGGTCGCGGAGCTGGTGGATGGTGTGAGCAAGCTCGCCCAGATTAATGTGACCTCCCGGGAACATGCCCAAGCGGAAAATCTACGTAAGATGTTGCTGGCTATGACCCGGGATATCCGCGTCATTTTGCTCAAACTGGCGGATCGCCTGCACAATATGCGCACTTTACGCTATGTCGCCCGGGAAAAACAGCGGCGTATCGCTCACGAAACCTTGGAGATCTATGCGCCTATTGCGAATCGCCTAGGCATGAATAGCATCCGTACGGAGTTGCAAGGTTTAGGATTTCAAGCCCTCTATCCCCTTCGCCATCGGGTTTTGGAAGCCGCTGTCAAGCGGGCTCGGGGTAACCGCAAAGAAATCGTCAGGGGTATTCAGGATAGTATTGCCCAGCGGCTCGCGCAAGAGGGACTCGAAGGCATTGTTGAAGGACGGGAGAAGAGCCTTTATAGCCTTTATGTCAAGATGCAGGACAAACACCGCTCCCTCTCCGAGGTGATGGATCTTTATGCCTTTCGGATCGTGGTGGATTCGGCGGATACTTGTTACCGTGCATTGGGAATAGTTCACAACCTTTACAAGCCTGTTCCTGGTAAATTTAAGGACTATATCGCTATTCCCAAGGCCAATGGCTATCAGTCCCTACATACTGTTTTGTTTGGTCCCTATGGAGTGCCGATTGAAGTCCAGATCCGGACTCATGATATGGACCGAGTGGCGGAGGCCGGGATTGCGGCTCATTGGTTATATAAATCCGGGAGCGGGCGAGTCAGCGGGAGTGCTCAACGGCGAGCCCGGGAGTGGCTCAAAGGCTTGCTGGAGATACAGCAAGATGCCGGCGATTCCCTGGAATTTCTGGAAAATGTCAAAGTCGATCTGTTCCCGGATGAAGTGTATGTTTTTACCCCCAAGGGCAAGATTATGATTTTAGCTCGGGGAGCGACGGCGGTGGATTTTGCCTATGCCGTGCACACAGATGTGGGCAATCACTGTGTGGCAGCCAAGATTGACCGGCGTCTGGCCCCTTTATCTACTCCCCTAGAGAATGGGCAAAACGTAGAAATCATTACTGCTCCTACGGCCCGACCCAACCCTTCCTGGCTCAACTTTGTGGTGACAGGCAAAGCGCGAGCGAATATCCGGCATTATCTTAAAAACCTAAAACGGGAAGAGTCGATCCAGTTAGGGCGGCGCTTGCTGAATAAACACCTTCTGAGTTATTCCTTGACCTTGGATGATATTCCCCCGGATCGTCTCCAATTTCTCCTCAAGGAATTTGAATTAGAAAGCGTTGACCAACTCTTGGAAGCGATCGGACTTGGCAATCGCCCTGCTTTACTCGTTGCCCGGCGTTTAGTGCCGGCTCTGGAAGAAAAAGAGGGGGAAAAAAAATCAGGAGCCGATCCTACTTACCGGCCATTGAAGATTAAGGGTACTGAGGGAATGGTGGTGACTTTTGCCAAATGTTGCCGTCCGATTCCCGGTGATCCTATCCGTGGTTTTGTCACTGCAGGGCGGGGTGTCGTCATTCATACTGAGCGATGTAAAAATCTGGCAGAATTCCGGCGGCGTCCCGAGCGCTGGACAGAGGTGGAATGGGCCGATGAGGTGCAGGCCGAATTTCCAGTGGAGGTTCGGGTGGATGTGGAAAATCGCCGTGGGGTGCTGGCCACCGTGGCTGCTGCCATCTCTGATACGGATACCAACATTGATAATGTCAGTGTCAATGATCGGGACGGTGCTATCTGTAGCATCCTGTTTACCCTCGAAGTCCGGAGTCGTTATCAACTGGCGCGCCTAATGCGGCGTATCCGAGCTCTCGATATGGTGCTGCGCATTGTTCGCAGCAAGCATTAAATAAGCAATAACACTTGAACACTTGAAGGAGCCACCATGCCCCGCGAAGTGATCCAAACCGATAATGCCCCCCTTGCCATTGGCACCTATTCCCAGGCTGTAAAAGTAGGGGATGTGGTCTACCTTTCTGGACAAATACCCCTTGAACCCAAGACCATGGTGTTGGTGGAAGGGGAGATGGAGGCTCAAATTCGACAAGTTTTTGAGAACCTCAAGGTGGTCGCTGAGGCAGCGGGGGGCAGCCTAGCCCAGGTAGTAAAGCTAAATATTTATCTTACCGATTTGACCCATTTCCCCCTTGTCAATGCCACCATGACCGATTATTTTCAGCCTCCTTATCCTGCCCGCGCGGTTATTGGGGTGGCGGCTCTCCCTCGGGGGGCTGCGGTGGAAATGGATGCCATTGTCCATCTTGGCGACTGAGAAACCCTCTTTTACTCAGGAGGAGGGTGACCCAAAACCTATTACCTTGAGCACTCCAGTCACTGCGCTCAAGGGCGTAGGGCCCAACTTGGCTAGGCGGCTTGCAAGATTGGGCCTCTGCAAGGTCCAAGACTTGCTCTTTCACCTCCCCCAGCGCTATCAGGATCGAACTCAATTAGTGCCCATAGGGACCCTGCAAATAGGTAGGGAAGCCTTGATTGAGGGCGAAATTCAGTTGAGCGAGATCCGCCAGGGTCGTCGTCGTTCTCTGGTTTGCGCTGTCAGTGATGGCACTGGGGAGATTTTCCTACGCTTTTTCCATTTCTCAACCTGGCAGCAAAATTCCTTGACGCCAGCAATCCGATTACGTTGCTTTGGTGAAGTACGGCAGGGAGCCCGGAGCCTGGAAATGGTCCACCCTGACTATCGTCGTCTCCTGGGGGAGGAAGCGGAAGCAATTGAGGCCCACCTTACCCCCATTTACCCCACCACTGAAGGGTTGCGTCAATCCTTCCTCAGGGACCTGATCCAAGGGGTGCTCAAGGAGCTTGGTGAGGAGGGAATCATTGATCACTTGCCGCCGACGTTCCTAGAAGAGAGCGGTTTACCGACTTTAAGCCAAGCGATTGTCTATCTTCACCAACCGCCACCGGATGCCCCCTTAGGTGTGCTGGCTGAGGGGAAGCATCCTATCCAGCAGCGCCTAGCCTTTGAAGAATTGCTGGCGCACCATTTGAGCCTACGGCAATTGCGTTTACGGGCCACCCAACTGCAGGCACCGTCGTTAGCCAGTGAAGGGCAATTGCAAAAGCGTTTTTTGGCGGCGCTCTCCTTTCCGTTGACGGCGGCTCAGGAGCGAGTCGTCCAAGAAATCCTAGAGGATATGGCCCGGGACTCGCCTATGCAGCGCCTCCTTCAGGGGGACGTAGGTTCCGGCAAGACGGTGGTGGCCGCCTTGGCGATTTTGCAGGCGGTTGAGGCCGGTCACCAAGCGGCGTTGATGGCGCCTACCGAGCTGTTGGCAGAACAGCATCTACGGGTTTTACAATACTGGTTTTCCCCTTTTGGGATTAGTGTGGAATGGCTAGCCGCTAAAGGGACTGCAAAGGGACGGCGGGAAAGTTTGGAACGGCTCAGAAGCGGGGAGGCGCAGGTGGCAGTGGGAACCCATGCGCTGTTTCAGGAAGGAGTTAACTTTTATCATTTGGGGTTAGTGGTGGTCGATGAGCAACACCGTTTTGGCGTTGAGCAGCGACTAGCACTCCGGGAAAAAGGCCGTCATGGCAACTGTTGCCCCCATCAATTGATTATGACCGCTACGCCCATCCCGCGGACTTTAGCCATGACGGCCTATGCCGATCTGGACACTTCGGTGATTGACCAGTTGCCTCCTGGACGTATCCCAGTCGCCACAGCAGCCGTCTCCCATCGCCGCCGAACAGAGGTGGTGGCCAAAGTACACCGGGCCTGTCAAGCAGGGAGGCAGGCCTATTGGGTGTGTACGCTGATTGAAGAATCCGATAGCTTGCAGGCTCAGGCAGCAGAAAAAACCGCAGCGGAGCTGGCCGAAGTATTGCCTGAATTGCGCATCGGACTTATCCACGGCCGGATGAAGCCCCAGGACAAGGAAAGTACCATGGCCGCTTTCAAGTCCGGAGCTATTCACCTTTTGGTCGCCACCACAGTTATTGAGGTGGGCGTTGATGTCCCCAATGCTAGTCTGATGATTATTGAAAATGCCGAACGTTTAGGGCTCTCCCAGTTGCATCAATTGCGGGGACGGGTCGGTCGCGGTGCGGCGGATAGTTATTGCGTATTGTTGTACCATGGGCCATTGTCCGAGTTGAGTCGGGCCCGGCTGGCGTGTTTGCGGGCCACGAATGATGGCTTTGAGATCGCACGCCGTGACCTTGAGCTTCGAGGTCCGGGTGAGGTGTTGGGGACTCGCCAAACGGGCCTTCCCCAGTATCGGGTCGCTGATCTCCTGCGGGACCAGGATCTGTTAGTGCGGGTAGGGCAAGTGGCAGATCGCTTCCAACGGCAATATCCTGCCCAAGCGGAAGCTTTAATTCGCCGCTGGCTAGGGGAAGAGAGCCATTATGGGGAAGTGTAAACGAGCAGTTTAGGGCTAGTATCCCTTGTTTCTTTAATTATTTTCTATGACAAGACAACGACTTGCAATATACGCTAAATTGATGCGGTTGGATCGTCCAGTGGGTATCTTTTTATTGTTATGGCCAACCCTCTGGGCCCTATGGATTGCCAGCGCCGGTCAGCCTGATACTAAGGTATTGGGGGTGTTTGTCCTGGGCGTCGTGATCATGCGCTCTGCGGGATGTGTGATCAATGATTTTGCTGATCGTGATTTCGATCCCCATGTCAAACGCACCCTCAATCGTCCCTTGGCCACGGGCCGAGTCCATCCTCGAGAGGCGCTGATCCTATTTGTTGGGTTATGTCTAGTGGCTTTTGGGTTAGTGTTGTTACTTAATCCTCTGACCATCGGGCTCTCTTTTGCCGGCGCCTTTCTGGCTGCCACCTATCCTTTCATGAAGCGTTATACCCATTGGCCCCAGATTTACCTGGGCGCTGCTTTTGGCTGGGCCGTGCCCATGGCTTTTGCCGCCCAGACGGGAACGGTGTCTGCGGTAGCATGGCTGCTATTTGTGGCTACGGTGCTCTGGGCGACGGTGTATGATACTTTCTATGCCATGGTGGATCGAGAAGATGATTTGCTCATCGGCGTCAAATCCACGGCCGTCTTGTTTGGCAACGAAGATCGCTTGATTACAGCCATCCTGCAAGGGATGTTGTTGCTGATCCTATTCTGGGTGGGATATTGGGAAGGGTTAAGCGGGTATTATTACCTAGGGCTGTTAGTGGCGGCAGGGTTCGCTGGCTATCAGCAATATTTGATCCGGGATCGGGAGCCGGCGCAATGCTTTCGAGCCTTCCTCAATAATAACGCCTTTGGGGCCACCATATTCGTGGGGATTGCCCTCCATTACTTGGCGGCGTAGATGGTTGTCTGACCCTTGAAGTAAGATATGAGGTGTTTTAGGAGCGAGCCAGGAAGGGCGCGCATCCAACCTTTTTTTAGGGAGGAAAAACGGGTTTGCGGAACGCCACCGGCTCGCTCCAGGAATACTTCAAAACTTTCACTGAGATCCTTAAAAATGAGAGTATTTGGGCGTTTTGCCGTGACTGGAAGGCTCTTATTGCTGCTGTGGTTGGCTTTTCTCCTTGTTGCCCCCTCAGCAGCGACCGTGTTTCGTTGGGTCGATGGGGAAGGCCATACCCACTATAGCGACCGTCCCCAGCCGGGTGCCCAGGAGATAAAACTCAAGCTCCAAACCCCTTATTACTACGTCCAGCGGGTATATGATGGCGATACCCTCCTTCTCAAGGAAGGGTTGCGAGTCCGGCTATTAGGGATTAATGCTCCCGAGATCGAGGGTCGTTATCGGCCAGAGGAGGCGGGGGCTAGTTCGGCGCGGGATTGGTTGCGGCAACACATTGAAGGCCACAAGGTACAGCTCCAATTCGATAAAGAGCGGCGGGATCACTATGATCGACTCCTAGCCCATGTTTTTACGGTGGAGGGGGAGCACCTAAACCTCCGTCTGGTAGAGGAAGGATTGGCGGTGGTTAGCCTTATTCCTCCCAATCTCAAGTATGATGATTCATTGGTACAAGCCCAGGAGGGTGCCGAAATGGCTAAACGAGGGCTTTGGAAGATGCCAGACTATGCGCCCCAGCCGATCCTGGAGATCCCCGCGGGCAACTATCGGCGGGGTTGGCAGCGCTATCAAGGGGTTCCCGTGGCGATTCGTCCGGGACGCAAATATGTGCGCCTAACCTTTGGCCCGCAGGTGGCGGTGCGTATTCCCCAAGAGCAATTGGGCCTTTTTGGGAAGCTTGAGCGTTATTTGGGAAAGCAGATTGAGGTTCGGGGGTGGGTTTCCCGTCGCCGGAGCAATTATTCGATTCTGGTTCGCCACCCCAGTGGGCTCAAACCGCTTTAAAAGGGCAGGGCTCGGGCACAGGTCCAAACTTCAATTATTTGTACGCCGGCCCGGCGCAAGACTTTGGTCATTTCCCCTACGGTATGCCCGGTAGTGAAGACATCATCCATAATCGCCACATGGCGGGCGGTTAGAGGACCCTGAAGGGCAAAGGCACCGCGCATATTGCGTTTGCGTTCCTGACGGGGCAATTCTGACTGGCTAGTCGTGTTCCGTTGCCGGTAGATCCCCTGATAGTGGATAGGGATTTGCAACCGGGCGGCAATGGGTTGCGCCAGTTCCAATGCCTGGTTGAAACCCCGTTCCCGCAATCGGGTAGGGTGTAAGGGGACGGGAATGATACACTCTGGCAGGGAATGAGCCCGCTGTTCCAGGTGCTCGGCGGTCAATGTGCCTAGCAGCTGGGCGAGATGTAATTTGCCATGGAATTTTAGCTGCAGGATTAAATGATCGAGGGGGGGCGCATAACCGAAAGCGCTGAGGGTCCGGTCTTGAGGAGGCGCTTGGTGTTGACAGGTGCCGCAAATTCCGGGAATGGAGAGGGGGCGCGCACAGCACAAGCAGGCGCTGCCGAGAAGCGGTAAATCAGCCTGGCAGCGGACACAAAGGTCTAGTCCAGCGGCACCCGGTGCTCCGCATAAAGCGCATAATGGAGGGTATAACCTTCTCCAAAAAGCTTCCAGCCAGGTTGGGGCTCGGTTGACAGTCATGGCTTCTCCATAAAGAATCCGGTAGCAGCTTGATGAGTATAATGAGTAATTATGACCTGTTTTCTTCCTTCAACTGAAATATGTGATGGCCTGCGCCATGATTGGTCCGCAGAAGAGGTGAGGGCATTGTTGGCACAGCCGTTTGTGGATCTTATCCATCAGGCCCAGACGGTCCACCGCCAGCATTTTGATCCTAATCAAGTCCAGGTAAGCACTCTGCTAAGCATTAAAACGGGGGGATGTCCCGAGGATTGTGCCTATTGTCCCCAAAGTGCCCGCTACAGTACTCCGGTGAAAGCCGAACCCCTGTTACCTCTGGATGAGGTCTTGGCGACAGCGCGGAATGCCAAAGCTCGGGGGGCGAGTCGCTTCTGCATGGGGGCGGCTTGGCGTAGCCTCAAAGACCGTGAGTTGGCACCTGTGGCCGAGATGATTGCAGCGGTGAAGGCACTGGGGCTGGAGACCTGCGTGACCCTGGGTATGTTAGGCCCCGGTCAAGCGGAACGGCTCAAGGCCGCTGGATTGGACTATTACAACCACAACTTGGACACTTCGCCAGAATTTTACGGAGAAATCATTTCCACTCGCACTTACCAGGATCGACTGGATACCTTGGCCCGGGTGCGGGAAGCGGGCATTCATGTTTGTAGTGGCGGTATTGTGGGGATGGGTGAGGACCGTGACCATCGGGCTGGTTTGCTAACTAACCTAGCTAACTTGCCACGCCATCCGGAGAGTGTCCCTATCAATATGTTGGTTCAGGTTGAGGGAACCCCCTTGGCAGGAGCCCCTGCGCTAGACCCTTTTGAGTTTGTGCGTACCGTGGCTTGCGCTCGGCTGCTGATGCCCGGTTCCTTTGTGCGTCTCTCGGCGGGCAGAGAAGCAATGAGCGATGAATTGCAGGCCTTATGTTTTCTCGCCGGGGCGAATTCCATTTTCTATGGTGAAAAATTGCTCACTACCCCCAATCCAACCACGGATCATGATCAGCAATTGTTCGCGCGCTTGGGGCTTAAGTGTCTGCCCTCCGAGGAGCAGACCCCCGCTACCGTCTCCAATGCAGACAACATGCCCTCTGCCTCTGTCTGAAACGGAGGATGGATTTAAAGGCTGCCCTGGCGCTGGATCTGGAGCAGCGTCAGGCCCAATCTCTTTACCGCTATCGGCGGGTACTGGAAGGTCCTCAGGGGCCGGAGAGCCAAGTGGATGGCCGCCGGGTTTGGACCTTTTGCAGTAACGACTATTTGGGCCTGGCCAATCACCCTAAGATTCGAGTTGCCTTTATGCAGGGAGTCCAGGAATACGGCGTTGGTAGCGGGGCTGCTCACCTGGTGACGGGCCATAGCCGTGCCCATCATCAATTAGAGGAAGCCTTGGCGGAGTTTGTGGGACGGCCCCGGGCGTTGTTGTTTTCTAGCGGGTATTTGGCCAATCTTGGCGTCATTAGCGCTTTGCTGGGGCACCAGGATGCGGTTTTTGAGGACCGTCTTAACCATGCTTCTCTGCTGGATGGGGGGTTGCTTGCGGGGGCCCGTTTTAAACGGTATCGGCACCGGGATTGTCAGGCCCTGGAGGCTGCTTTGGCCGCCCGTGAAGCCCGGCGCAAGCTGGTGGTGACCGATGGTGTCTTTAGCATGGATGGGGATCTGGCCCCCTTGCCGGAATTGGCCACAGTCGCTCGCCGTTTCGATGCTTGGCTGCTGGTGGATGATGCCCACGGCCTAGGGGTCTTGGGTGAAGGAGGGCGCGGGAGTTTGGCCCATTGGGAATTGGGAATGGCTCAGGTGCCCGTCTTAGTGGGGACTTTGGGCAAGGCTTTGGGCACCTTCGGGGCTTTCGTCGCCGGTGAGGAAACCCTTATTGAAACCTTGATCCAGCAGGCCCGGACCTATATCTATACCACTGCCCCGCCCCCGGCAGTGGCGGCGGCTACCTTGGCCAGCCTTCGGTTAGCCGAAGCCGAATCCTGGCGCCGGGAGAAATTAGCCCATTTGATTGCCCAATTCCGCCAAGGTGCAGCCCAGTTGGGACTTCAATTGATGGATTCCCAGACCCCTATCCAACCCCTTTTAGTGGGGGACTCAGCGGCAGCGCTTAAGTTGAGTGAAAGCCTGCTCGCGCGAGGGATGTTGATTACCGCCATTCGTCCGCCTACGGTGCCGGCAGGAAGCGCACGGCTGCGAATCACCTTGACTGCCGCCCATTCTGAGACCCAGGTGGAGCGTCTACTTGAGGCCTTGGCCGAGGCCTTATGAGGCTGTATGTAGAGCAGCAGGGCGCAGGCCCTGATCTGGTATTGCTCCATGGGTGGGGGTTTCACAATGAAGTGTGGTCCCCCCTTGCCGAACGCTTGGCGGCCCACTTCCGGGTGACTCTGGTGGATTTGCCCGGCCATGGTCGGAGCGATCCCCTGCCCCCAGGGAGGGAGTTAGCTGCCGTGGCAGAAGCGGTAATGAAGGTGGCGCCACCCCAGGCCTTTTGGATGGGGTGGTCTCTTGGCGGTTTAGTGGCTTTGCAAGTGGCCCTCAGCTATCCCCTGCAAGTGAAAAAGCTGGTGTTGGTGGCCAGCACTCCCCGGTTTGTGACCGCACCTGATTGGCCTTGGGCCGTTGCTCCGGAGGTATTAATGGCTTTTGCGGAGGCGCTGCAGGCTGATTTAGCGGGAACCCTGAAGCGCTTTGTTGGGTTACAGACTCGAGGTGCTGAACAAGCAAAAGCAGTTGCTCAGGCCCTTTTGGCGCAACTCACTCCTGCTCATCGCTCAGGCAGGGAGGGGTTAGCGGCTGGTTTGGCTTTGCTTAAAGACAGCGATCTCCGGGTAAACTTAGCGACGGTTTGTTGTCCAACTTTGGTAGTGCTGGGGCAACGTGACACTTTGGTCCCGGCCAAAGTCGGCGATTGGCTGTCTGCTCATTTGCCCCAGGCTCAAGTGAGTATTATTCCGGGGGCGGGGCATGCTCCATTCCTTTCCCATCACCAAGCTTTTTGGGACATTGTTCGGCCTTTTTTGGAAATCTAGACTTTGCTGGGGGAAGTGAATTCTTGAATCTGGAATACGGTATTGATAAGCGACAGGTGAGCAAAGCCTTTAACCGGGCTGCCGCCCACTATGACCAGGTGGCGCTATTACAACGCCTGGTGGGGGAGCAGCTACTGGAGCGTTTAGAGTTAGTCAAGCTATCCCCTGCCGTAGTGGTGGACGTGGGGGCGGGGACAGGGCTTCAGACAGGAGACCTTCTACGCCGCTATGGGAAGGCGCAAGTTATCGCATTGGATTTGGCATCAGAGATGCTCCATGAAGCCCGGCGGCGGGTGAAAGGCAGAGTGCTAGAGCGGGTATTGGAAGCGGTGTGGCCTCGCCGCCATTGCCATTTTGTCTGTGGCGATACGGAATGTTTGCCCTTCGCCAATCAAAGTGTGGATCTGATTTTCTCCAACTTGACCTTGCAATGGTGCTCGGCGCTGGACTCTGTATTCACCGAATTTCGGCGAATTTTAAAGCCCGGAGGATTGCTCACCTTCACCACCTTAGGGCCCGATACCTTGAAAGAATTGCGGACAGCATGGTCCCACGCCGATGCTTACCGGCATGTGAATCCTTTTATGGATATGCATGACATCGGCGATGGGTTAGTCCGGGCAGGTCTTGCGGAGCCGGTGATGGATGTCGAACGTTACACTTTCACCTATCCCGACGTCTATGGGTTGATGCGCGACCTTAAACTGTTAGGGGCGCAAACGGTGGGGTCAGGACGACAAGCGGGATTGATGGGTAAGAATAGGCAGCAAAAGATGGTGCAAGGTTACGAGGCCTTTCGTGAGGGAGGGCGCTTGCCGGCAAGTTTCGAGGTAGTCTATGGCCATGCCTGGGGCGTACAACAAGCCTTGCAGCAACGCACTGCGGACGGTGCCGTACAAATTCCCCTCCATGCCCTCAAAGGCCGTTCCAAATCTATTGGAAACCGGTCCTGAAGGTTTTTCCGCCATGGGGACAGGACTGTTCGTTACCGGCACGGATACGGAGGTAGGTAAGACCTGCTGCAGTTTGGGTTTAATGGTCTGCTTGCAGCGGGCAGGTTACCGTGTGGCGGCCATGAAGCCGGTCGCCAGTGGTTGCCAGCGGACAGCAGCAGGGCTGCGCAATGAAGATGCCTTATTGCTTAGTCAATGTGCCAGCTTTTCTCTGGATTACCAGCAGGTGAATCCTTACCCTCTAGCGCCGCCTATTGCCCCTCATATTGCAGCGGCAACGGCGGGTATTGAGATTCAGCCCACCGTCATAAAAGCCGCTTTTGATTCCCTGTCCACCCTTGCGGATAAGGTGGTGGTGGAAGGGATAGGCGGCTGGGCGGTGCCTATCAATAGCAAACACACCATGGCTGATATGGCTGTTTTGCTCGATTTGCCGGTGGTGTTGGTGGTGGGTTTACGCCTTGGATGTCTTAACCACGCCTTACTAACCGCCGAGGCCATCAGCCGAACGGGTTTGCCTTTTGGGGGGTGGATTGCCAATAGGATTGAGGCCACTAAGTTTGCCTGGGAAGAGGAGAATATAGAAACCCTGCGTGAACGCTTGCCGGCTCCTCTGTTGGGAACGGTGCCCTATCTTTCAAGACCGGCACCTGAGAGGGTGGCTTCTTTTTTTGACCTAGAGCAATGCCTTGTTGCGGCCCAAGGGAGTGCAGATAAGGCCCTGTTGGGGCAAAGCAACAAAAATGGGTGATTTGCCACGTCATATCTTTAACGGGCCATGGCCATAAGCCTTAAGGGGAATGAGAGCTTCTAGAAACTTTAAGTTAAAATCCCCTCATAGAACAGAGGGTTATTGGGTTACAAAAAACCTTCCAGTGGATTTTCACCATTTCCCTGATAAATGGCATGAATCCTGCTATAATTTTAACAGCAGTTTTGATAGCTCGTATTTGTCCTCTAAGTCTCCTAGATCAGGGTGCCTTTTTAGTTTTGGCGCCCTTTTTTTTTATTTTTATGATGGCCATTTCGGTAATTTCTGACATTACTTAAATATCTATACTTCCTACTTACCCTAAACAACTTTAACGTTTCCTAGTGGTAAGTCGTTATAGACTGTCTGGTTGTGGACGATGGTTAAGGTGTAAGTGATGAATATAAAAGGTTTCATGCAATACTTTTTAGAGCAGAGAAGAGAAAGGGGTCATCAGCGGATGGCTAAACGGTTTTTGGCTCTAGGGATCATGGTGTGGGCCCTCATGCCATTAGGGATGGCAGCCCAGGCGGCCCTTCTTTCGCCACGAGACATTGTGTTGGAGACTTCGCAACGGGTTCTTGCAGCATTAAAGGATCAGCAAGTGAGCCCTGCGGATAACCCAGAATATTTTTACCACCTTGCCAATGAACTCATTGTGCCGCATTTTGACTTTGGGCGAATGTCACGCCGGGTGTTAGGCAAGCACTGGCGTCAGGCAACAAAAGAGCAACAGCTCGATTTTGTAACCCAGTTTCGCCAATTGCTGGTGCGAACCTATGTCACGGCCCTACACAAGTATAGTACGGAGGATATCCGAAGCTTCCTCAAAGAACGGATCAAAGTGCTACCGGTGAACCTTCCCCCGGAGGCTACCCGGGTCAGCGTCAAGGTGCAGGTGGAGAGCGAAAATGGGGGTCCTCCCATCAATATCGCTTTAAACCTTTACCTTAACCAGGAAAAAAATTGGAAGGTGGAGGATGTGCAGGTAGAAGGAGTCAGCTTGGTGACCAACTATCGGGCCACCTTTTACCGTGAAATCCGGGTTGGCGGGATTCAGGGCTTAATTGATAAGTTGACATCACGCAACCAGCATGCCATGAAATAAGAAGGCCGCGAGCCTTTTGAAGAGTCCCTAATCAGCAATATTGTTAGGGATTTGCTCAAGTTGGGCGAGCCAGGCACGGGCCTCACTGTCGCTGGGGGCGCGGTAATCGCCCCGGGGTGATAAAGCTCCCCCGGAGCCGACCTTGGGTCCATTGGGCAGACAACTGCGTTTGAATTGGCTGAACTTGAAGAACCGCTCCAGAAAGACCCCCAGCCAGCGCTTAATCTCGGTAAGCTCGTATTGATTGCGTTGGGCCTTTGGAATATCAGGCCAGGTGCCGCGAGTCCGGTCGTGCCAAGCAGACCAGGCAAGGAAGGCGATTTTGGGAGGCGTATAACCGAAGCGCAAGGTGTAATAAAGATGAAAATCCTGGAGTTGATAAGGCCCAATGACATCCTCGGAGCACTGGATAGGCTGTTCATTGTTCTCGTGGGGGATAAGTTCCGGACTTATCTCGGTTTCCTGTATTTCTTCCAGGATGCTACTCGTCTCTGTTCCTAGTTGTTGGCTTTTGGCGAGCCAGCCCACTATATATTGAATAAGTGTCTTAGGTACGCTGGCATTGACGTGGTAATGGGCCATGTGATCCCCAACTCCATAGGTGCACCAGCCCAATGCTAATTCACTTGCATCACCCGTGCCTACCACGAGTGCCCCATGAAGATTAGCGAGCCGGAATAGATGGCTGGTTCGTTCCCCGGCCTGCACATTCTCAAAAGCCACATCATAGACGGGCTCGCCCTGGGCATAAGGATGGCCGATATCCTTCAACATTTGTATGCAACTCGGGCGAATGTCGATTTCATGGGCCTGGCAGCCGATGGCGGCCATAAGCCGTCGCGCTTGTTGCAAAGTTTGTTTGCTGGTGGCAAACCCGGGCATGGTATAGGCCAGCACCTGAGTACGAGGTAGCTTCATCACATCCATGGCGTGGGCGCAGACGAGCAGGGCCTGGGTAGAATCAAGTCCTCCGGAAATGCCGATGATCACCTTATCCAAGCCAGTCGCTTGAAGCCGCTTGACCAATCCCTGTACTTGGATTTCATAAACCTCTTGGCAGCGCTGATCACGGCCCACAGGGTCGCTGGGAACATAGGGAAAGCGTTCATAGAATCGTTGGAGCAAGATTTTTTCCTGACCAGGAAGGGGCGCCGAGAAGCGGATGGTCCGGAAGGTTGCCAGCCCGTCTTTATGGCGGTAACGAGTTTGGCCAAAGCTGTTTTGGCGCATTCGATCCTGTTGCAGGCGGTCCAAGTCGATATCGCCCATGACCAGTTGGGAACTATAGCGGAAGCGTTGAGTTTCGGTTAGACAGGTCCCGTTCTCATAGATCATCCCATGGCCATCCCAGGCCAAGTCTGTGGTGGATTCGCCAATCCCCGCAGCGGTGTAGAGGTAAGCGGCTAGGCAGCGGCTAGATTGACTATTGACTAAGAGGCGGCGGTAATCGGCTTTTCCCACAGTAACGTTAGAAGCGGAAAGGTTGATAAGCACGGTTGCTCCGGCCAGGGCTGCATAGGAAGAAGGTGGAATGGGAGACCATAAATCTTCGCAGATTTCGATATAGAAGGTGAAGAGGGGTTGTTCTTCAACCTGAAACAGGAGGCGGTTACCGAAGGGCACATCCTTTTGGCCACAAAGGTGGATGCTCTCCCGTAGGGCATAGTCAGCGGGGGTAAACTGACGTAACTCGTTGAATTCCCGGTAATTAGGTAAATAGGTTTTGGGCACTACGCCTAAGAGACGGCCTTGGTAAAACACTGCGGCACAGTTGAAAAGTAAGTTATCGACTTGCAGCGGCAGGCCCACGATACCAATGATAGGGAGTTTTTGGGAGTGTTTGAGTATTTGACCGAGAGCTTGCTGGCATTCATCCAATAACACTTGTTGCTGGAAAAGATCATCACAGGAGTAGGCGGAAAGTCCTAGTTCTGGAAAGAGGCTCAGCAGGCATTTATGCTCGGCGGCTTGCTGCAGCAAAGTTTGCGTCTCTTTGGCATTAAATGCGGGATCAGCAACCTGCAACTTAGGAACTGCCACCGCAGCGCGAATAAAATTGTGGTAATAAAGGTTAAAAAAGGTGTTTTTTCTGCTCATGTCTTATTGAATATGCCGGCAATTTGAGCGAAGCGCAGGACCATTGTGCCACGCCTCTGCCCATAAGTAACCCTAGGAATAAGCTTATTATCCTAGAAACGGCAGTAGGATGTGCCCCATTGTGTGTGGCTAGTGGGCGGGATGGCAAGGGCGTGACGATGTCCTGGTCCCCCCTCCAGGAGGAATAACGCCGCCAGCCGGCCCCCCAGTCGTGCCATAGGGGCTGGCAGTGGTTGCCAAGGTTTACCCGCCTTGGCATCAACGGTGATTCCTTCCCTAGGGTAGCGATGATTTCCATTCTACCTGCTGGGAGCTTCTATACTTTAAATTGAAGGTGACTAAATTAAAGGCTATTTGTATTAGCACTAAGCGGTATTCAAGGATGTTAAGTACCTATGAATAAAATATGAGGTGTTTTAGGAGCGAGCCGGTGGTGTTCCCCAAACCCGTTTTTCCTCCCTGAAAAAAGGGTTTGGGGAGACTTCCCTGTCCCTTGGCTCCACACTACCGGCTCGCTCCAGGAGTACTTCAAAACTTTCACTAAGATACTTAAAGAGTGAGGGTGCCACTATGCAATTACCTTTTAAAAATCGGGTCGAAGCAGGACGATTATTGGCGGATGCCCTTAAGCCCTATGCAGGGCGTACCGATGTTCTCATCCTCGCATTGCCTCGTGGCGGATTGCCGGTGGCTTTTGAGGTTGCGCAGGTACTAGCCGCGCCTCTAGATCTGATGCTCGTGCGCAAGTTAGGGGTGCCCGGTCAGGAAGAATTGGCCATGGGCGCCATAGCAAGCGGTGGAATAACGTATTTAAATCAGGATCTTGCGGAAAGTTTAAGGATTTCGGACAGTGCTATCGATGGGGTGGCAAGTCGGGAGAAAAAGGAGCTTGAGCGTCGGGAGCAAGCCTATCGAGGCCATCGGCCGATACCTGAGGTTCGCAATCGCTGCGTTATTTTGATTGATGATGGTTTGGCTACGGGAGCCACCATGCGGGCAGCGGTATTGGCCTTACGGCAACGGCAACCGGGGCGAATTGTGATCGGCGTGCCGGTGGCACCAGCCGATACGGTGGAAAACCTCCGAGCTGAAGCTGATGAAGTTATCTGTCTTGCTACTCCCGAGCCTTTTCTTGCTATTGGCAAATGGTATGAGGATTTTTCCCAGACCAGCGATGAGGAAGTACGTGATCTGCTCACCCGTGCTTGGCAGCAGAGGAAGCAGGAGTGATTGAGTTCCTAGTGTGTATGGTAATTTGTAATTAATTGGGAGGTGCCCATGGGAAATCCAACCTCAGTTCAAGCCCGTCCTATGCAAATACAAGCAGGCGAAATTTCCTTGGAGGGGGATCTGGCTATCCCTAAAGGGGGAGCTTCGGGGCTTGTTATTTTCGCCCATGGCAGTGGGAGTAGCCGTTTGAGTCCCCGTAACCGCTTAGTGGCGGAAACCCTTAATGGGGCCGGGTTGGCTACGTTGTTGTTTGACCTCCTAACCCCCGAGGAGCAAGAGGTTGACCAGCAAACTGGGCGTTTACGTTTTAACATCGACTTATTGGCTGAGCGGCTCATTAGCACTCTGGATTGGGTCAAGCAACAGCCGGAGTTACAGAACCTTCGGATTGGCTTGTTTGGCGCCAGTACGGGGGCGGCGGCGGCATTAATGGCAGCCGCGGAGCGACCGACGTTGATAAAGACGGTGGTTTCCCGTGGGGGGCGGCCTGATCTGGCTGGAGAGGCATTGCCTCGGGTAACTGCTCCAACCTTGCTTATCGTGGGCGGTGATGATGCGCCAGTAGTGAAATTAAATCAGGAAGCCATTCAATCGTTGCAGGCTACCCAACCGCTACAGGCAGAGTATTGTATAGAAATTGTTCCTGGGGCTACCCATCTCTTTGAAGAGCTTGGTAAGTTAGAGGAGGTGGCGCGGCTAGCTGGTGAGTGGTTCCAACGGCATCTTTCACCCTCTTTATCCTAGGCGAGATAGGAGCTTACATAAAAATTGAAGGAGAGTTGATGGACGGGGCAAAAGAGACCTTGAAGCGCCTCCTGGAAGCAGAGGTGCGCGCCCAGGCATTAGTGGATCAAGCCAGCCAGGAGCGGGATAAGATAATCCAGCAAGCGCTTGCTGAAGCCCGTCGGGCGGAAGAGCGCTTTGCCAGCCGTATCCCAGAAATTCAGCAATCTTTTGTGACCAGGGCCGAAAAGCGGGCAGAGCAAACCATTAGTGAATTGACCCGGCGCTATGAGGAGCGAGAAAGGCAGCTTGAGGCGTTGGCCAAGGAGCGCAAGGGCGAAGCTAGCGAGATAGTTCTAGCCAGCCTGCTCGATCCTGCTGCTTATCCTTAGGGTATGTACCGCTCTCTCTTAACTGCCCCTAAGAGCCCGTCGATAGCCACTGTTGCCCGCTACGCTTATTTAAATACCTTAGTCTCGGCCCTCTCCGGGCGTCTCCTGTCAGCAGGACAACTGCAAGAGTTGGTGGAGCAATCGGTCACAGATGCCACGGTTTTGCTACGTGCCGCTGGATTAGAAACGATTTCCCTGGAGGAGATGGAGGACCGCTCTTTAGAGCAGGGGTTGGTCGATACCTTGTTGGTAGAAGCCCAGCGGCTTATTCGCCCCCTGGACAGTGAAGCCCAAGAACTGGTGAGCTATTGGCTACGCCGTTTTGAGATAGGTAATCTGAAAGCTGTGGTCCGCGGGAAGTTGACCGGGCGTTCTAAGGAGGCGATCCAAGCCGATTTTATAGATATCGGTGCCATGACAGCATTGCCCTTGAACGCGCTTATGGATGCTGAGGATGCCCAAGAGATGCTGGGTTGTTTAGAGAGAACGCCTTATGCTGGTATTGCGCACCAAGCCCGATCTGTCTATGGAGAACGCTATGAATTGCCCCACCATGGGGAAGATCGGGAACTGTTTCTTATCGAGGCCACTATCGATAGAGAATACTATGCCGGGTTGGATCAGCGGATGAAGGCTATCCAGGAGGAACTAGACCACTACTACCTGCAGCCATTGGTCGGCCATCTTATTGACAAAATCAACTTGGTGTGGCTATTGCGCTACCGGTTTGCTTACCGCCTTGCCTCTCCTCTGACTTATTTTCTGCTGTGTCCTGGTGGCTATTATCTAAGCAGCTCACATTTGCTGGCCCTGGTGGGTGCAGAAAATTTCGAAGAAGCGCTGCGCCGGGTGCCGGCTCCCCTAGAACCTTTGGTTGCAGGAGCCATTTCAGCTTCCGAGGTGGAGGACAGGCTGGGAAAACACTTACTGGGAGTCGCCCGATTTATTCTGAAACGCACTCGTTTCAATCTGGGTCGGGCATTAGCCTATCTGTTTCTTCGGGAAAAAGAGTTATTACATCTTTATGGGGTCATCAAAGGCCGCACCTTGCAGCTTGCGCCTCACCTCATCCGTCAGGCCGTGTGGCTTACTGATGACAGTGCTAGCTTCAGAGAGGGAAAGACTTTTCAGTCCCTTGCTGGTGGCATGGCTCGGTAGCCTGGGAGGTTCTCTAGCAGATGCTTACACCGTTACCGATGCAGCGGATCACCCTTCATATGCTCAAAGAAAAGGCTTGGGTAGCCTGGGAGATCCTCTGGGGGATGTTTACGTTTACACCGTTACCCATGCAGCGGGTCACCCTTTATATGCTCAAGGAAGAGGCTCCGGCCGCTGCCATCGTCTTAGCAGAGAGTGGAGTGTTCAACCCAGAATCCTTTCCTGCCGAAGGGGAGAGTTTGCCAGAGCGTCCCGCCGCCAATTATCAGGAGTTGTTCTCTAGGACCCGGTTGCGCCTGCAAAAGGTGGGGGAATATCTGGGCGTTAACATCCATCTCCCCCCAGAGAAGATGCAGCTCGTTAGCGAGTCGGAATTGGCCGCACTCAATGACTGGTTAGGGGAGCTGTGGCGCCGTTGCGCCCAGTTAGCGGAAAAGGGGCGCCAGTTGGACGAGGAGATCCGCGCCGTCACCCAACTGGACAAGACCCTGGATACCTATGCCCAACTGGATGTGAATTTGGGATTGTTGCAGGGTGAGCTGCAATTTTTAGATGTCCGGCTTGGCGCTATCCCTAAAAGTAATCTCAAAAGGCTCCAGGAAGCCATAGGCATTGCGGGCTATATCCTCAAGCCTTTTGCCGGCTCTGAGGCTACGGCATTGGTGGTGCTTGCAGGGGTGAAGGGAAATGAGCGGCAAGTCCAAAGCGTGCTCCGGGCGGCCGCCTACCGCCCGCTCCAACTGCCCCCCGAATTTCAAGATCATCCTCAAAGGGTTCGCCAGCGGCTGAGAGCACAGCGCCAGCGCCTCCAGGAAGAACGCCTGGCATTGGCCCGGGAGACTGAATCCCTGTGTAAAAAACATGAGCGGGCGTTGCTTGAGGGGGCACAAAAGCTTGTCCTTGCAGCCCCTTATGCAATGTTAGGCGATTCTCTTGCTCTGCGCGGCCGAGGGGGGCTGGCAACAGTTCAAGGTTGGGTGCCTACGGAAGAGATAGGCCTTTTGCAAGAAGCCTTACAAAAACGGTTTGGGAAGCCTTTTGTCCTAGAAACCCGAGATCCGGCCCTAGAGGAGCAACTGATAGTACCTTCTTTGGTACGTTCTCCCCCTTGGCTCCAGCCTTTTACAAAATTGGTGCATAACTACGGTGTGCCCCGCTACGGTGAATTAGATCCTTCCTGGCTGTTTGCTCTGACCTTCATTGCCATGTTTGGCATGATGTTTGGCGATGTGGGTCATGGGGCAACTCTGCTGGCGGTCGGTTGGGGGTACCGCCACCGGCTGGGGAGTTACGCTCCTTTGGTACTCTCCTTAGGGGTCTCATCCTGTTTCTTTGGCTTTTTATATGGCAGCGTTTTTGGGTATGAAGCGGTTATTCCCCCCCTCTGGATGGCGCCTTTGTCTAACCCTCAACGGATGCTTGAGGTGGCCCTTTTTTGGGGGGTGGGCTTTATTCTGCTGGTGACCGGCATTGGGATTCGCAACCGTTTAGCAGCGGGGCGTTATGCTGAGGCCCTGTTAGGCGGGCGGGGATTTGCAGGGTGCTTGATATATTTAAGTGTCCTCTATGGGGCGTTCCGCTGGACGGAGGGATTATTCGGGTCAGCGGAGGCAACGGCCATTCTACTGCCCCTTCTTGCCCTGTGGGGATATCAGTGGCATCAGGTCCAAGTCCCCGGTATGGGAAGGATATTGGTGGTGCTCATCGAGAGTTTGGAGATGTTAATGAGCTATTTTGCTAATACCCTTTCTTTTCTTCGGGTAGCGGCCTTTAGCTTGAATCATGTGGCGTTGGCGCTGGCTGTATTTGCCTTGGCCCGTACGATGGAGCCCGCAGGTCATTGGATCACGATAGTGTTGGGCAATCTTTTTATTTTGATTCTGGAGGGGGCTATCGTGGCTATCCAGGTGTTACGCTTGGAATATTACGAGGGATTTTCTCGATTTTTCAGCGGTGACGGCCGGGCATTTCAACCGCTGACATTGGCGATTCCAAAATAGTTTCTGATTTTTAAAAGGGAGTAACCATGTATTGGCTAATTGCTTTGATGAGTTTAAGTCTCATCGTTTTAGTGGGAGTGGGGGTGTTTTATGTCATACGCCCGCGAAGCCGAGAGCTTGTGGTGCCGCGCTGGTGGGGCGGCGCCATAGGGATGAATTTGTTCACTTTCATGGCTGCCCAAGTCGGCCTCTTGTTTCTAGCCATGGGGGATGCCATGGCTCAGGAGGTAGAGAGCGCTGCAGCGGCACCCCCGGAAATTTCCATGGGAATGGGGCTTGCTCTTTTGGCGGTGGGTCTGCCTACCGCAGTGGCTACCGTGGCTGCAGCCTATGCCGTGGGGACGGTAGGCGCTTCAGCATTGGCCGCAATCTCCGAGAAACCGGAATTGTTTGGGCGTACCCTTATTTATCTAGGTCTAGCGGAAGGGATAGCGATTTATGGGGTGGTGGTCACTATCCTCATGCTAGGTAAGATCTAAATGGCTAAGAAGGAAATTTTGAGGTTTAGCACGGAGCCTAAGTTAGAGCCGTCGGGGGAGGGGGAAGTTGGCACCCGCCTAATAGTGATGGGAAGCCCCGCCCTCACGGAAGGCTTTGCTTTAATTGGCTTTGAAACTTGGCCCAATGCCACTGAAGACGATGTGGAAAAGCTGCTAGAGGAATTGGAAAAAAGTCAAGAAAAAGCATTAGTCCTCTTAGAGCCAGGACTTTCCCGTGGTCAGTCTGGACGGCTCAGCCGGGTGCGGGCAGAGAGTCCGCGGATCATCATCACTGAAGTGCCCCCTTTGCAGGCACCGGGCGATTACCATCCTGCGGTGGAAGATTTAGTAACTAAAGTACTGGGCCAAAGCGCCTTAGAGGAAAAAAAATGAGCACTGAGGCCAATGTGGAAGCATTAGAGGCAGCCCTCCTGACCCGTGCCGAGCGTTTGGCTGAAGAGTACTTATCCCGGGCGCGGCAGAGCCGAGAGCGTATTATCGAAGAGACCAATGAGCGTCTGCGTCTCCGGGAAGAACGGGAAATATTGGCGGCCAAAGCAATGGCGGAGCGGGTCTATCGGCGGCGGGTGCAAGCGAGTGAACTCAAGCTCCAGGGAAAGTTAGATCGTCTCCGCTGGGAATTGGTGCAAGCCGTGGTTCAGGCTCTGCGCCACCAGCTCGCAGCGTTTGCCGCGGAGAAGCCACAATATTTGCCCGTACTACAGCGACTACTGGCGGCCGGGGCAAACGCTATCGAGCAGGAAGAGCTTATTGCGGAGCTCAATCAGCAGGATCTGGAATGCCTTGAGGGAACTTGGGAAGCTTTTGCGGCAGAGGCGGTTCCGGGCAAGCATATCCGGTTATCTCCCGAACCCCTAAGTTGCAGTGGCGGGGTGCAGGTGGTGAGCAAAGACCACCGCATACGCGTGGATAATACCTTTGAAGGTCGCCTGGATCGGCTGGCAGAGGAACTTCATCAAGCCATTATTGAGCGTCTCTTTGCCCAAGCGGTTGCGGTGGAAAGAGTGCTTCATCATGGGTAAGTTGTTGGAAGTCAATGGCCCGCTGGTTCGAGCGCGCCTCCCCCAGGTGCCCAATGGGGAGCAGGTGCAAATTGGAAAAATGGGGCTGGTGGGGGAAGTCATTGGCCGTGAGGGTGAGGAGGCCCTTATTCAAGTCTATGAGGCAACCGAATCGGTGCGCCCTGGCGAGGAAGTAGAGCCTCTCGGTTATCCCCTCTCGGTGGAACTGGGACCGGGCCTTTTAGGGCAAATTTTCGATGGCATACAACGGCCCCTTGACCGTATCTTGGAGGTCAGCGGGGATCGGATCTCCCGTGGTATCCAACTCCAAAGCTTGGACCAAGAAAGGGTTTGGCACTTCCAACCCAATCCCCAGTTAACTACCGGTATGGCGATCTCTGGCGGCGCTCAGCTGGGTACCGTGCCTGAAACCCCAACCATTGAACATCGCATCCTGGTCCCCCCTGGCCTATCGGGAGAACTCCTGGAGCTGGTCGGTGAGGGGGATTATCCATTGGCCGAGGTGATTGCTCGTATACGTACTCGGGATAACCGCTTCCATGACTTGAGCCTTTCTCACCGATGGCCTGTGCGCAAGTTTCGCCCCTATCGGCAACGGGAATACAGTGTAGCGCCCTTGATTACTGGACAGCGGATACTGGATACCTTTTTCCCCCTGCTTAAGGGGAGCAAAGCGGCGGTACCCGGTCCCTTTGGCGCGGGTAAAACCATTGCCCAACAGCAGATTGCCCGCTGGTCCAATGCCGATATTGTGATTTATGTGGGCTGTGGCGAGCGAGGCAATGAACTGGTTGAAGTCCTTGATTCCTTTCCCCAGCTGACTGATCCCCATACGGGTCGCTCGCTGATGGAGCGTACCTTGCTGGTGGCGAATACTTCGAATATGCCGGTAGTGGCCCGGGAGGCTTCCCTTTACGTCGGAGTGACCCTGGGCGAATATTATCGGGACCAGGGCTACGATGTGGTTATCGTGGCAGATTCCACCAGTCGCTGGGCCGAGGCGCTGCGGGAGGTGGCCGGGCGCCTCGGACAGATGCCGGTGGAGGAAGGTTATCCAGCCTATCTAGCCTCCCGGCTTGCTGCCTTCTATGAGCGAGCGGGACGGGTCCAGACCCTGGGGGGAGAAGTCGGTTCAGTGACCCTTATCGGCGCAGTCTCTCCTCCAGGCGGTGATTTTTCTGAGCCCGTGACTAGCCACACCAAAGAAATCGTGGGAACCTTCTGGGCCCTCTCTAAAGATCTGGCAGATGCCCGCCATTACCCAGCGGTGTCTTGGACGGAAAGCTTCTCTGACGATATCTCGGTAGCCGCTCGCTGGTGGGTTGAGCATATTGACAAGCGTTGGCAGGCAGAGCGCGCTGAGGCCATGACCCTGCTTACCCAAGCGGAAGAACTTTCCCGCATTGTTAACCTGGTCGGTCCTGAGGCTTTATCCGGTACCCAGCGTTGGGTTCTGGAGGGAGCAGCTCTTATCAAGGAGGGTGTATTGCAGCAGAGTGCCCTGGACCCCGTGGATAGCTTTTGTACTCCGGAGAAACAGTTTGCCCTCTTAGATCTGATGCTCCAGCTCTACCATCGGGGCGTTGAATTATTGGATCGGGGAGTGCCGGTACAGGAACTTTTAGGACTTCCTATTCTGGCTCGTGCCAAGCGCTGTAAGAGCGATTATGACAATACTCAAGTGGAAAAGTTGCGGGATTTTGCCAAGCAGATAAGGGAAGAATTCGAGCAACTCGGCATGGAATACGGCGAGGCTGGAAAGCATTCAGAATGAAAGAGAAAGAGTACTGTACCGCCTCTGCGGCTCGGGGGGGATTGTTGTTTATGCAAGATATATCCGGTAGCGCTTTTGGGGAGCGGGTGGTGATCAAGGATCACCTGGGGCGGCGTCGCAACGGGCAAGTGATCCTCACTTCCGACGATGGGGTTCTGATCCAGATCTTTGAGGGCACCGATGATCTTGATTTAGAACGCACCTGGGTCCGGTTTTTGGGAGAACCTTTTGAGATCCCTTTATCACCAGATGTTTTAGGGCGTATTTTCGACGGTGTGGGGGCCCCCCGTGATAACCGTCCTCCCATCGTGGCTTCCCTCAAACGCAACGTCAACGGTGCCCCCGTCAATCCCGTTGCCCGTGCCTATCCTCAAGAATTTATTCAGACCGGAATTTCTACCATTGACGGTCTCAATTCCCTAGTGCGCGGCCAAAAACTGCCCATCTTCTCTGGCTCGGGTCTTCCCCACAATCGCCTGGCGGCTCAGATTGTCCGTCAGGCCAAACTGCTGGGTGAGGAGACTCGCTTTGTGGTGGTCTTTGCCGCCATGGGAGTCACCTATGGGGATGCCCGGTTCTTCCAAGAGGAGTTTGAGAGCAGCGGCGTGCTGGGCAATGTGGTGATGTATCTCAATCTGGCGGACGATCCTCCCATCAAACGTTTGATCCTGCCCCGTACCGCGCTGACCTGTGCCGAATATTTGGCCTTTGAGCAGGACTTGCATGTGCTGGTGGTGATGACCGACATGACTCATTACGCGGAAGCGCTGCGCGAGGTGGCCACGGCCAAGGGGGATGTCCCTTCCCGTAAGGGCTACCCCGGGTACCTCTATTCCGATCTTGCCGAGATTTATGAGCGGGCCGGACGAATTAAGGACCGACACGGTTCCATTACCATGGTGCCGGTAGTCTCTATGCCCTCAGATGACATCACCCATCCGATTCCCGACCTGACGGGCTATATTACGGAAGGGCAAATTGTTCTCTCCAGGGAGCTCTATCACCAAGGAATCTATCCTCCGGTCACCATCCCTCCTTCCTTGTCCCGATTGATGAAGGATGGGATTGGCAAGGACTTTACCCGAGAAGACCATCCCCGGGTCGCCAGCCAGCTCTATGCAGTCTATGCCAAGGCTTTAGAAGTGAGAAATTTGGCTTCTATTATCGGCGCCGAGGAGCTTTCTGAGGCTGACCGGCAGTATCTTAATTTTGCTGACCAATTCGAACAGCGTTTTGTCAAGCAAGAGGAAGAGGAGGAACGGTCCATCATTGAGACCTTGGATTTGGCTTGGGATTTGCTTTCCCTACTTCCCCAGATAGCTCTCACCCGAGTGACTGAGGCGGATCTTGAAAAATATCATAAATGGGGCGGCGACTCTGGTCAGGAGACGCCGACGGCAGAAGAGGATTGATGGCGCGCCAGCCTCCGACCAAGAGCGCTTTGCTCGATCTTAAACGGCAAGTCACTTTTTTGCAGGAAGGGCATGACTTGCTGGAACGCAAGCGGGAGTTGCTGACCCGGTTGGTTTACGAGCATTTAACCCGCTACCGCCAATTGCGGCATGAAGCCCGGGCCGCCTTAGAAGATTCTTACCATTGGCTGTCCATTACCCACATGCGGATGAATAGTCGTCAGTTACGCCAGGCTGCTTTAGGAATACATCCCAGCCTGTCAGTGAAGATCCTTCCCCGTTCTAGCCTAGGGGTGGAATATCCGGCGGTGACTGTTCAACGTTTGCCCTTGCAGCCCATCAGCCTGCTTTGGACGGATGCCAGTCTGGATGAGACTCGGGCCCAGCTGGCGGAACTGGCCATGGTTTTAGCGCGGCTTGGAGAAGCAGAGACTTCTCTGCGCCGCATGCTGGCTGAACAGCGCAAAACCCAGAAACGCGTTAACGCACTCAAATATAATGTGATTCCCCGCTACCAAGCGGCCATTCGCTACATCCAATCGGCCTTGGAAGAAGAAGAGCGTAATGCTTTATTTCAGATTAAGGTGTTACAGGAGCAGGGCAAGCAGGGTTAGCCCGCTCAGCCGCTGTAGGGCGGATAAGTATAGCGCATCCACCGAAACCCACGCTAAACAATTCACTTCAAAAATTCCCCAAAACCTGGGCTAAGGGACTAACTTTGTAGGCATAGGCTAGTTGAAAATAGGGGAAAAAAATGAGTATACAGGATGACATCATTAAACAGGCAAGAGCGATTCTTGAATACGATGAACGCATCAATCTCCATCGCTCTCCTATTGAAATAAGCATCCGCAACGGGACTCTTATGCTTGCAGGCGAAGTGGAAGATCTCACCACCAAAAAATGCGCCCTGCAACTTTTGCGCAACCAACAATTGGCCGGTGTGAGTACGTTTGTTGACCGGCTCACCGTTAGGCCCACGGAGCAGCGAGGGGATGGTGCTCTGCGGGATACCCTGTGTCGAGCGTTACTGGAGGAATCAACCTTCCGTAATTGCACTCTTCAGGGACGGGCCAAGGAGGTCGCTGGACAAGGACAAGGGTTTAAAAAGGTAGACTTTGAAACTTGGCAGCAGGCAGACCGTGAACCGAGCGGCTTGGTCCAGATCTCAGTGGAAGAGGGCGCGGTGATTTTGGAAGGTCATGTTCCCAGTCCCTCTCATAAGTACCTCATTGGGACAATGAGCTGGTGGTTAAGGGGGGGTCGAAATGTTGAAAATCGCTTGGAGGTAGTGCCCGCCCGGGAAGAGACAGAAGAGGAGCTTGTCGATGGCCTCCGTTTGATCCTGGAAAAGGATCGCTTAGTAGAAGCGGATCAAATTCGAATAGATATTCGCAATCGCGTGATCACCTTAACGGGGTGGGTGGCCACTGAGGAAGAAAAAGGCATGGCAGAGGCCGATGCCTGGTGTCTGTCGGGGGTCGCAGATGTTGTTAACCAGATAGAAGTGAGAAAATAAAAAGGATAAAAGGATTTGCCTGGAATATCACCGCCTGCCAAAGTGGCTAAAAGCCGCTTTGGCAGGCTATGATTTCCCGTATTCCCTAGCGGTGCCACCGTACGCGGAGAATACTGGTCTGATCCGCGTACTGATAATCAATTTCACCTTCATAAGCTCGATTCAGCGCCTCCCCTATTCCCCTGGGGAGGTGGACTTCCGTAAAGGTGATTACGGTTTCTCCTTCTTGTTCCTCAATATCCATGATCCGCTTTAAGGGGTGTTGCGCTTTCTCGCTTTCCTCTTTGTTGCGAATAAGGTTAATGATTTCCTCCCGATGCTCTTGGAAAAACGCTCCACTCAGTGTTAAGAACCCGGCGGGAACCCGGTCCCGTATTCGTTGACAGGCAGGGCATAATTCCTGATTAGCGTTGGGGGGAATTTCAGCCCAAGTCCATCTGCCCTGCTGAAATAGGGCCTGGCATTCTGGACAGATGGTAGGTTCCGGTAATTTTTTCTTGGTTTTGTAAGGATCATGGATCCTTTCCTCGATCAGCCGATCTCCTCTATTCCCTCCAGGACCTGGTGTTCCCTTTTGACCTCTTCTGTTCCTTACAGGACTTGGTGTTCCCTTGTGGTGAGCGATATTAGAGGTATCTTTAGAAGAGCCCCCTTTTCCCATAAAATTCTCCTTAACTGCCTGAAAAGACGGAAAATGGGTTGATAAAATGTCCATGACGCATTGTAGTTACGCCTACAATTTCTGTTAAGTTTGCTATGGAATATCTATATATAAATATAGACTCATCCCCTCTCCCTGGGAATGGATAATTTTACTCCCATAAGAAGTGGAAACAGCCTCGGGGGGGAGGGACAGCTGGAGATGCGCTTGACTCGGCTTCTGGCCAATTGGTATAGAATCTGGCGTGGTTTGGAGTTAATCGCGCCGGTTTTAGCCAAGGAGCTTCTGTAGCCAGCTAACCGTCGAATAAATTCAAAGTTAAAATAATTGGCAAAATAGGGGAATAACTTAGTGAATAAATCGGAGCTTATTGAATCGGTAGCGGAGTCAGGGGACTTGACCAAAGCCGCCGCAGCTCGGGCCGTGGATTCTGTTATCGAAGCGGTTACCGATGCGCTAAGGCGTGGTGACCAGGTTACAATCGTAGGTTTTGGCACCTTTTCCGTGCGGGATCGTGCCGCCCGGACGGGGCGC
This sequence comes from Nitrosococcus wardiae, assembly GCF_004421105.1. NCBI lineage: Bacteria > Pseudomonadati > Pseudomonadota > Gammaproteobacteria > Chromatiales > Chromatiaceae > Nitrosococcus > Nitrosococcus wardiae. The sequence continues at coordinate 73,069 of NZ_CP038033.1, read as the reverse complement.
AACCCACAGACGGGTGAGGAGATTAAGATCAAAGCTTCGAAGATACCTTCGTTTAAAGCTGGAAAAGCCCTCAAGGATGCTGTAAACTAAGATGTTTATGTGGGTGCTTAGCTCAGCTGGGAGAGCGTCGCCCTTACAAGGCGAAGGTCGGGGGTTCGAACCCCTCAGCACCCACCATGGGGGATAGATAGTTTTTAGGAGTGGTAGTTCAGCTGGTTAGAATACCGGCCTGTCACGCCGGGGGTCGCGGGTTCGAATCCCGTCCACTCCGCCATTTTTTAAGAGTTATAAATAAAAAGGCGCATTTTACAGGATTGTAAATTGCGCCTTTTTTGTTCCTTTAAGTGGTCGCCCTGTTGAAGAGGTAGCTAAATCCATGTTGGAAGCCATACGGAGTCGTGCCCAAGGTATTTTTGCCTGGGTAATTGTTGGGCTTATTACCATTCCTTTTGCCCTGTGGGGTATTAATAACTATTTCCGTGAAGGGGGGGAAGCCCTGGCCGCCTCTGTGAACGGTGAAGAGATTACTACCCGTGAGTTCCGTGCGGCATTTCAGCGCTATACTCAACAATTGCGTTTCTTGATGGGGGAAGGTTTCTCGGAAAAAATGTTGGATGATCCGGCGACCAAACAGCGCGTTTTAGACGGGTTGATTGAGCAGCGCTTAGTTTTGGATGCGGCAGATGAGCTTGGGTTAGGCATGAGTGACTCGGAGCTCAGTAAAGTCATTCATAATAATGAAGCCTTTCAAGATGAGACGGGTCAGTTTGATTTTCAGCGTTACGAGAGTGTGCTAAATAGCCAGGGATTGACGCCTGCAGCTTACGAGGCTCGTCTGCGTTTGAGCCTCCTGAGTGAACAGTTAGCCTCCACCTTGCAGCTATCGGCATTTGCGACCCAGCAGGAAATGGAGGATATCGCCCGTCTTCGACACCAGGAGCGGGAAATCGGTTACAGCATTGTGCCTTTATCCAAATTCCGGGATGCTATCCAAATCAGCGATGAGGAGTTGCGCCAATATTATGAAGATCATCCGGATGAGTTCCGCACCCCAGAGCAGGTAACTGTGGATTATTTGCGCCTTACTGCTGAATCTTTAACGGCCGATATCCCGGTGGATGAGCAGACCTTGCGTGATCTCTACGAGGAGTCCAAAGATCAATTCGGAGCGCCGGAGCAGCGTCGGGCCAGCCATATATTGATACAAGTTCCCCAGGAAGGAGATGAGGCTGCCCGCCAGGCAGCTCGGGAGAAAGCTGATCAAGCGCTAAAACGTTTACAACAGGGTGAACCTTTTGAGGAGCTGGCCAAGGAAGTCTCTGAAGATCCCGGTTCAGCCCAACAGGGAGGGGATCTGGGTTTCTTTGGTCGAGGGGTGATGGATCCGGCCTTTGAAGAGGCGGTCTTTTCTCTGGAAAAGGTGGGCGATCTTAGCGAGCCGGTATTGACCAAATTTGGTTACCATATTATCCAACTGACCGGTATTCAGCGCGGCGAAACCCCCTCCTTTGAAGAGGTCCGTGAAGAACTGGCGCAAAAGTACCGCCAGCAGCTGGCGGAGGAACACTTCTACGAACAAGCGGAGATTCTGGATAATCTTACCTACGAAAATCCCTTTACCTTGGAGGTTGCCGCAGAGGCCCTTGAGCTCCCCATTAAAACCAGCAAACCTTTCTCGCAAAGGGGGGGCAGCGGGATTGGGGCAAATCCCAAGGTGGTAACCGCTGCTTTTAGTGAAGAAGTGCTGCAGGAAGAGATGAACAGTCGAACCCTTGAATTAGGGCCCAATGATCTGGTGGTGTTGCGGGTTAAAAAGCATTTCCCGGCGGATATTGAGCCCTTTGAGCAAGCCCGCGAAAAAATACAGGAAACATTGACCTTAGAGCGGGCCAAAGCCAAGGCTCAAGAACGGGGAGACGCCTTGGTTGAGCGTTTGCAACAGGGGGAGTCTCCGGAAACTGTTTTTGCTGGGGAAGAGACTTGGAATGAGAAGAAGTTTTATGGCCGTCGCAGCGAGGATATTCCTCGGGAAGTCCTGAACATGGCTTATGGGTTGCCGCACCCCCAATCGGAGAGCCCTGTTTTTGCGGGACAGCCCTTGGGAGCGGGAGATTATGCGGTAGTGGGCCTCTATACGGTCAAAGATGGGGACCTGAACCAGCTAGATGAGAAAGCGCGCCAATCCCTGGCCCAAGAAATGGAGCAGATGCACGGCCAAGTGGCCTATCAGGGCTTTATCGATGAGTTGAGAGCGGAAGCCGAGATTAAAATATATAGGGATAACCTGTAATTTAATCTTTGGGTAGGAAACGGGCTAACACGGCTGCTCCCACAGAATCGCCCCAAACATTCACCGAGGTGCGGAAACGATCGAGAAACCAGTCGACGGCAAGTAGCAGCCCAATACCTTCGAGGGGGAGGCCCACCGCATTCAACACGATGACCAGGGTAACCAAGCCTGCCTCGGGAATGCCGGCAGCGCCAATAGCTGCTAAGGTGGCCGTGACAAAGATAAGGGCCTGTTGTTCCAGGCCTAGTTGGATTCCATAAGCTTGGGCAATGAACATTACCGCGGCGGCCTCGTAGAGGGCGGTGCCGTCCATATTGATAGTCGAACCTAAGGGCAGCACAAAGCGAACAGCCCGGGGGTCAACGTCATTTTCCCGCACGCACTCCATGGTGAGCGGTAGAGTAGCGGAGGAACTAGCAGTGCCAAAAGCGGTCAGTAAGGCGCGGAGCATGTTAATCAGGTAATCCCACCCTCGGCCAGCAATAAAAAACAAGAGCAGCAGCAGCACCACAAAGTGCAGGGCCAGCCCGGAAAGCACCGTCACCACATGCCAGCCCACAGCACTGATCTCCCTTAGAAAAGCCTCGCCGCCACCACTTTGGCCCAGGCGAGCAGAGATCAGGGCGAAGATGCCCACCGGCGCTAGGTACATGATCCACACCACTAGTTTCATCATGGCTTCATTTACGCCCTCAAAAAAGGCCAGTACCGGCTGACCTTTCTCCCCCAATGTGGTGAGTGTGGCGGAAAACAAGATAGCGAAGACAATCAAAGGGAGGAGTTGCCCTTCGGCAGCAGCGTTGATGAGATTGGGGGAGATGAGGGAGAGCAGAATATCCTCAATTCCTGTGTCTCCCTTGGCAGCAATGCTTGCTGGGACCGAGCCATCGCCAATAGCGATACCACTACCGGGCTGGATAATATTGACCACCAGGAGGCCAATGGCCACCGCAATGGCGGTAGTGCAAGCGTAGTAACCAATGACAATAGCGCCCACCCGCCCTAGTTTGCGGACGTCCCCCAAACTAGCGACACCGGTAATGACAGCAGACAGGATCAGGGGGATGATGGTCATTTTGAGGGCATTGAGAAAGAGAGTGCCAAGCCAAGCCAGGGCTTCCATGCGGGGGCCGGCATACCATCCCGCTAGAACACCTGCAATCACGCCAATAATAATCAATCCAAGAAGTATAAGAGCCGCGCGATGGGACATAATTTAGAGAACCTGGTTTTAAGTTGTGCTTAATTAAGGGCAATTACATGTTGTGGCGCCCCAAGGGCCGGGGCCAATCCGATAGCGGTTTACAGTTATTCGCCCATGCCGACAATATGGTAGCCTCCATCCACATAGACGATTTCACCCGTAATTCCCGAGGCCAAATCGGAGCAGAGGAAAGCAGCCACATTGCCCACTTCTTCCGTGGTGACATTGCGTCTAAGGGGAGTATTGCGCTCGGAATAAGTCAGGAACTTATTGAAATTATCAATGCCTGCTGCCGCTAGAGTCTTAATGGGGCCAGCGGAGATGGCATTGACTCGGGTTCCCTCTGGCCCCAGGGCGGTAGCCATATAGCGCACATTAGCCTCAAGACTGGCTTTCGCCACCCCCATGACATTATAGTTAGGAATGGTCCGTTCCGCCCCGAGATAGCTGAGGGTCAGGAGGGCGCCCTTGCGGCCATGCATCATGGTTCGGCCTGCTTTCGCAAGGGCGGCAAAACTGTAAGAGCTGATGTCATGAGCGATGCGAAAACCATCCCGGGTGACGCTTTCGAGGTAATCCCCTTGCAATTGGTCACGGGGGGCAAAGGCCACCGAGTGGACAATGATATCCACATGGTCCCAATAATCGTCTAGGTGGGTAAATAGGGCTTCGATTTGCTCGTCGCTGCTGACATCGCAGGGCAGGGTAATGTCGGTATCACATTGGGAGGCTAGCTTTTCAATTCGCCCTTGGAGCTTTTCGTTTTGGTAGGTCAACGCCAATTCGGCACCTTCTCGCCTCATGGCTTGGGCGATTCCCCAGGCAATGGAGCGGGGGCTGGCAACGCCCACAACGAGGACCTTTTTATCTGCTAGAAAACCCATAAGTATGACTCCTCAAATTTTTTTTCTCAGAAGTTGGCGGGTAAAACTACCCGAAATTGTCCCTTTCCGAAAGGGGAGAAAGGGGACTTTTCTCTGAATGAGCTTATAGTGAACGTTTTGCAAACATGTTAATAGCTTTTTTGCTCTCTGCTCTCCGGCGTTGGATAGGAAGCTTCTGCCTTCTGTGGCTAACGGCTTGTACGGGGGAAATCTGGAATAATCCCTACCCCCATACTGAGGGTGCCCATAACGTGGCCTATTCAAGTTTTAATTTGCGTCCCAAGACCTTAGATCCGGCCCGTTCCTATAGTGCCAACGAGGTGATCTTTACCGGCCAGATCTACGAGCCTCCCTTGCAATATCACTATCTGCTGCGCCCCTATACCCTAGCGCCTTTGACCGCCGAATCCCTGCCCCAGGTCACTTACTTAGACGCGGCGGGTAATCTTCTCCCCGAGGAGGCCTCCGCCTATGAAGTTGCTTATAGCGTTTATGAGATTCGGATCCGACCGGGAATTTATTACCAACCCCATCCGGCATTGGCCAAAGACGAAGCGGGCCGGTTGCTCTACCATAACCTAACTCCGGGGGAGCTGGAGGGAATTTATAGGCTTGGCGATTTTCCTCGCACCGGCACCCGGGAATTGGTCGCGGCGGATTATGTCTACCAGATTAAACGTTTGGCTCACCCTAAGGTCCATTCCCCCATTTTGGGCCTGATGAACCACTATATTGCGGGATTGAAAGAATATACCCAAACTTTGGCCGCAGCCCAAGCCGGTACCCAGGATGGGTATCTAGATCTTCGTGCCTATCCCCTAGCAGGGGTAGAGGTCGTGGACCGCTATACTTATCGATTGACCATCGAAGGCAAATACCCCCAATTGCGCTATTGGCTGGCCATGCCTTTTTTCGCCCCCGTACCCTGGGAAGCGGATCGGTTTTATTCACAGTCGGGCATGGCCGAGCGCAATTTGAACCTGGATTGGTACCCTGTGGGGACGGGACCCTACATGCTGACGGAAAATGATCCTAACCGCCGTATGGTGCTGGAACGCAATCCGAACTTTCATGGGGAAACTTATCCCACTGAGGGGGAGCCCGAGGATGAGACCGCAGGTCTCCTGGCGGATGGGGGCGAACCCTTGCCTTTCATTGATCGGGTGGTGTTTAGTCTGGAGAAGGAAAGCATTCCCTACTGGAATAAATTTTTGCAAGGATACTACGATGCTTCCGAAGTAGCTTCGGACAGTTTTGATCAAGCTTTGCGTATTTCCGGCGGAGGCGAGCTCAGCTTGACGGCAGAGATGGAGGCTAAGGGCATCAAGCTGGTCACGGCCATTGGCACTTCCACCTATTATGTGGGCTTTAATATGTTGGACCCGGTGGTGGGAGGGTATAGCGAGCGGGCCCGTAAGCTGCGCCAGGCCATTTCCATTGCCATCGACTACGAGGAATTTATCTCCATCTTTGCCAATGGTCGTGGGATTGCCGCCCAAGGTCCCTTGCCTCCGGGAATTTTCGGCTATGAAAGCGGCGAAAAGGGGATTAACCCTTATGTATACGAATGGGAACAGGGGCAACTTCGCCGCAAGTCTCTGCAAACAGCCCGCCGGCTGTTGACTGAAGCCGGTTATCCCAATGGCCGGGACGCCGAGACCGGCAAACCCCTCTTGTTGCATTTTGATACCACCAGCAGAGGCCCGGACAGCGCTGCTTTACTGAGCTGGATGCGGAAGCAATTTCGGAAATTAAATATCCAGTTGGTGGTGCGCGATACCGACTACAACCGCTTTCAAGACAAGATGCGCCAGGGCAATGCCCAGATCTTCCAATGGGGGTGGAACGCGGATTATCCCGATCCAGAGAATTTTTTATTTTTGCTCTATGGACCCGAGGGCAAGGCCAAACATGGGGGCGAGAACGCAGCCAACTATAGCAACCCGGAATTCAATCGCCTTTTTGGGCAGATGAAAAGTATGGAAAACGGTTTAGAGCGTCGGATGATTATCCAGGAAATGGTGGCTATTGCCCGCCAGGATGCCCCTTGGGTTTGGGGCTATCATCCCAAGCAAGTGAACTTGCTCCATGCTTGGAATTTCAATGTCAAACCTAACTTGATGGCGAACAATACCTTGAAGTACCGCCGCATTGATCCGCAACTACGGGCCCAGTTGCGGGCTGAATGGAATCGCCCGGTGATCTGGCCCTTGTGGGTGATTTTGGCGGTCTTGGTGTTAGTGGCCATGCCTGCAATGATGCTCTACTGGCGCAAGGAGCGTCAGCCTGGGCGAGTGGTATTGGAGGAGCATTAGCAAGAGGGAAGGGGATAAAAGGAGGAACCGGGATGACGCTCGCCAAAGATCGGCAAGGGGGGACACCTACGGGGATTATCTCACATGGCCGAAAGAGAAACGGTGGGAACTGATTGACGGTGTGGCTTATGGCATGGCACCAGCGCCAAGCCGAAAGCACCAAGAAATACTATTGGAACTGTCCCGACAGAGGTTGCCAACTTTTTCCTTGATCGACCCTGCCGCGTCTATGTAGCTCCCTTTGATGTGCGCCTACCGAAGAGCGATGAGGCTGACGAGTAGAGCACCCCACCGATAAGCTGGTGACGGTATGGTTAAGGGATGGGAAGGGCGGCTATGGCAAGCCTAACATTATGGAAGGCAAGGGGACGTTAACCGTCGCCACCTTTCCTGAGCTTGAGATCAATCTGAATCAGATGTTTGTCAACAGGTGAGGAAAAAGAATGAAAGATTCCTGCGCTGAAGAGTTTCGGAAAGCGGACGGCCCTATCTCCGCACCTTTTAGAAAATCTCAACTGCCCCTATGGAGTAGGGTGTGCAGAGCACGGCGATGCACACCATCGAAAGGGAAAGGGGGAGCAGCGATAGGGTTCGCTGCACTCAACCTATCCTAGCAAAAGGGTTTTCCAGCAGCTTCTAAGCAATATAGGTGCCAAATAAGCGCGATATTTTAATAGGGAACAGTTGCCAATGCTAATGCAATACATGCAAGCGGCTATGCGCCATGCACAGTATGAGATTCTTTCCGATGATGGCTCATTTTATGGCGAAATTCCGCCATGCAGAGGAGTTTATGCGAATGCCGCTTCACTGGAAGAGTGCCGGGAGCAACTAGAAGAAGTGTTGGAAGAGTGGATCTTATTTAGGGTTCATAAAAATTTAGACATGCCAGTGATCGATGGAATTGAATTAACAATAAAAGAAATTGTTTAATGCCTGTTTTCGGACCCATCAAACGGCGGGAATTAATCTATTACCTACGGCAGTTTGGCTTTGAGGGTCCTTATTCAGGTGGAAGGCATCAGTTTATGATCAGAGGTAGCGTGACTATCCGTATTCCCAATCCACACCAAGGGGATATTGGCAAGGAGCTTCTGGCAAGAATATTGAGGCAGGCACAAATCAGTAAAGAAGAATGGAAAAAGCTATAAATGGCCTAATATAACGGAGCCAGGTCTTGCGCTGTACATTTAAAAAGCGTCTAAGCCCGGGAATATTAAGGGTCTTGAATCATGCATTAGTAATGGGCTCAGGGTTCAGCCATTGCTTATCCTTGTCGGACAATTCCAATTGGGCTCTAAGTATATATAGATGAGGGGAGATGCCTCAACACCGCAGCCCCCGTGAAGGGGGCGGTGGCGGTATTTTAGGTAAAGAGGTTGGTGGTCACGGGCGCGCCTTGGCTCAGCGTCGGGCTGATATTGGGGGCAAACAAGCCAAAGTTAGCCACGTTATTGGCGGCATTGATATTCAGGGACTGGAACTGGTTAATCTCCTGGTTCAAATCGATATCAACGGCCACATTGGCAAAGTTCAAGCCGGGAAGCCCGAGGGCCTTTCCACCCCGCAGGGTGGTCATCTGCCGGGAGTCCAGGGTTTTACTTATAGCTAAATCGGCAATGGTAATGGACGTCATGTTACTTTCCTCCTTCAAGCGGGGGGCTTTGGCCCCCCTCGTTCATCTAGGCCGGATTGAGTTTAGAGAAGAAACCCACCCACATTCACATTGTTCTGAGCATGCTGGTTCTGAGTGTTGGTGTTGCGCACATCAGAGAACCCGAAGTTGGCCACATTGTTGCCTACCGCATTATTAATGCCCTGGAACTGGTCAATGGACTGGACTGGGTTGACGGAAACGAAGCGGTCCCCCCTAGGTCCCCAGTAAAGCTTCCGGCTCTCAAGGGCGCGCATACCGCCGCGGATGGAAGTCATGGCGTCCTGGTCCAGGGTTTTGCTCTCGGCTAGATCGGCGATAAAGAGTGTGCTCATGGTGTGTTCTCCTTTAAATAAAAAGTTAAGTCATTCATCAAGCTTTAAATTGGGAACCGAAAGTTTTTTCGGTGCTTGCCCAACAAATTGCAGGTGCCGTGCCAAGTGGGTGATCGAAGGGGCGTGATATTTTCAAGACTCTGATTTAAAAAATATTATATTTTAATCCAGGATATGCCTGATGACTTAATGGAAGAGGGATGTTTATAAAGTTGGCTTGATAGCAACATTAAAAACGGGGTGTTTGTTGGTGGGTTGCTCTTGTGGATAAAAAGCAAAGAAAAACGGAAAGGGGTTATGGGTGGGGGATTGGAGGGAAGTAAGTACCCGCCTCTTGGAGGGCGTTGACTTATCCATAACAATCCTAGAGAAATTGTGGCTCTCTGTATAACTTGTTGTTGTTGCTGGATAATTAAGGCCATACTGAGTAAAGTATCAACTTCTTATGGCTAGAAAGTTTCTGTTAGGCTTTAAATCAGCAATGGCAAAGACGTACCAATTTCTAAATGATGTGGCTGACCTTAAGGATAAGGTGTTGAAGGCTATATCTCCTATTGCGCCAATTACTGACCAGACAAAGGCAGAAGACAAATTCCTGTTCAACGCCCAAAGAACGGATACAGGTCGTTCTTTGCCAGAGTATTACCTTTGTTATTTCTTGTTGGTAGAACTGCTCGGTTTTAAGAATCTCGGTCAATTTGAAAAAATCTCATGGTCAGTGCCAATCGATTTCAATGGCGTGGCATTTCTCATTGAGCATAGAAAATTTGGTGTTGGTGTGTTTGCGCATGATGCCAAGAGCCAAGAATGCGAAGCAAAGGAGATTGTTAAAAGAATCCACAAGGGTGTGAAATTAGCAAGACCTTATTTTGAATGGCTAGCCCAAGAAGCAGCAAAGGAATCAAAGCTGAATGTAAAAAACCATCATCGGCGCCTGTTTGAAAAGCTTCAGTACTTCTTGGAGAGGTATAGAGAACTAAGCCGTGAGGCTAAGGAGCGAGCTGAGGAGCGAATTATCACCAAGCATGAAGGGGGTAATACTTCAATTCATATGCCAAATTTTGAGCTAAGAAGAAATGCTGAATGGTTAGCTCTATCAGCAATTGATTCGTTTTTTAGCTGGACTGAGCATGTATTCACTCATTGCGCCACTTTGAATGGAAGGGCAGTTACTGGCGAAGATGTGGCGGACTTGGCAGACAATGAGTGGGCTAACAAATTCAAGGCCGCGATAGATATCAATAAAAGAACGGCTAAAGAATTCTACGACCAATTAGTAGTAGTAAAAAGGCAGTTAAGAAACTACATGGCCCATGGAGCGTTTGGCAAGAATAGTGAAGCTTGTAGCTTTCATTCTGGGGCAGGCGCGGTTCCGCTGCTACTACCGCACCAAAAGGGAACCAGTCGTTTTTCATTCTACGGTGATCTTGGGTTCAATGAAGAAGACGTGATAGCCTTCATTGAAAGGTTTATCTTGTTCTTTTGGGCGGAAGAAAGAGAACCAGCTAAGCTGTATATCGAAAGTGATTTACCGCTGATACTGACTATGGCCAAAGATGGCTCGTATGCATCAGCTATGAAGTCGGTGGATGAAATGGAACAGCTTGTAGAGCACTTGAGCTGGGAATTTGATCGAGCTGCAAATATGGATTGGTAGCAATGATTCATTATAAGCCTAACAATCGCATGCACTCGGACAGCAAAAAGCGCCGCTCCTCGTACCTCGTCGCTCTGCTTTTTGCTGCCGGTGATGCAAAGCGTTAGGTGAATAAAGGTGTACTGAATGTCAGACCGAATGCCAACATTCGATTCACTAATGAACCCGCTACTGGAGGCGCTATTCGAGCTCGGTGGATCAGGTTCAATAGATGAAATCTACGAGACCGTCATTGAAATGCAGGACATCGATGACGAGCTGGCCTCCGTGCCTCACAATCCAGAGAAAAGCAACCTGACAGAGATAGGTTATCGAATGGCTTGGGCTCGGACCTACCTGAAGAAGTTCGGGTTCCTGGAAAATTCTACGCGTGGCGTCTGGGCCCTGACACCGCTTGCCCGCGAAAAGCGAAAGGTAAACCCTAAAGATGTGGTGAAAACGGTACGCGAGGCAGACAAAAAAGTATCTCGACAAAAAGCCCGAAAGACTAATCGAAGCGAATCGATTGAGTTAAGTAATATTGACAGCGTTGACAGCGACTCGTGGCATGAAGAACTTTATCATCTGCTTACAAAAGAGATCGCCCCCGATGCCTTTGAGCGGCTTACTCAGCGGCTACTGAGAGAGTCTGGATTCGTGCAGGTTGAAGTTACGGGTAGAACCGGTGATGGAGGAATCGATGGTCGGGGAATTGCCCGAATTCACGGCTTCATGAGATTTCACGTCATATTTCAATGCAAGAAATACCAAGGGTCAGTCTCAGCCGGAGAGATACGCGATTTTAGGGGCGCAATGGTTGGTCGCGCAGATAAAGGCCTCTTTATCACGACCGGTACATTCACCCCAGCTGCAATTAAGGAGGCAACGCGTGATGGCGCCCCCCCGATTGACCTTGTGGATGGGGAAGAGCTAGCCGAAAAACTCAAAGAGTTCCGATTGGGCGTCAATACAGAAATGATCGAGAAGGTAACTTTGAACAAGAAGTGGTTTCACAAGCTGTGAGCTGCATATCGTCTAACAAAAGCGTCAACGCGGGCCGGCTTTTCCGCTGGCGCTCCAAAGCCGGCCGGTTACGCTAAACGTGTGTGCCAGGCATGGCACTTAACTAGTCGGGTGAAAGTCCCGATACCAGGTATTCGCAGAGCCGAAGGTTAGCTAAAGGGCAAGGGCCAACATGTGAGGGGAGGTCTGGAGGAAGCCCAAGGCAAAATCGCGGGGCGATGGGCAAGAACCCAATAAGAGGTGTGACGTACTCGGGGCCAGTGGGCACGTGACCATTAAGCCCTCCATCTGCAACGGGAGTGCGTTTTATAAATTGGGCGTCTACGCAAGGGGAAGTCATAGGAACTTTAAACACCCCAAAGGCATGCGCGTCACTCTCTCTGGAAAACCCGGTACAGACGCTAAGCCCTATCAAGAACGTGAGGTGAAACAAAGGATTCAAGAGTTACAGCAATGAAAGAAAGTGCCCGGTATATCAAAATCGTGGAATGGTCTGATGAAGACGAAAGCTTTGTTGGTCAATGTCCAGGCATCATCGGTCCATGTTGTCATGGCCCCGACGAAGCACAAGTCTACGCAGAGCTTTGTAATATCGTAGATGAATGGATTGAGCATATGAAGCAGGAAGGAAAACCACTGCCACCTCCTACCGCTGGGAGGAATGTGGCCGAGAAAATCACCTAACCAACGCTTCCAGCCGGACGAGGCAAAGCTGTGCCGCTGAAGCAGAAAAAGGGGACGCTTCCCTCGTACGTACGAAATGACGTACAGTAGGTGTAGGTAGCCTAGTGGAGGTGTGTCATGGGTTGGCCTTCTCAAGTAAGCCGGCATTTTGCCGGAAGAGTTTATTTATGAATTTACAGGTGCGGAAGGCGCTTGAATCGGATAGGCAGAGCATCTCGATTGTTGTGATTGCCGCCTTTGGCACTGCGCAAGAAAACGAGATCACGGATCTTATTATCGATCTATTGGCAGATCCAAGTGCCCAGCCATTATTGTCCCTTGTTGCAACTGTCAATGATCATGTTGTCGGGCATATTCTTTTCACGAACGTAAGAATTAAGCATTCTCAACGGCTAGTTCCCTCAGCAATTCTTGCTCCTCTATCGGTGCACCCAGAATACCAAAATCAGGGCATCGGAGGTCGACTTATCAAAGAAGGACTCAAACAACTGAAGGCGGCGGGTATTGAACTAGTATTTGTACTCGGACATCCTGGCTATTATCTAAAGTATGGCTTTTCCGCCGCTGGGATAAAAGGATTCGACGCACCGTATCCAATTCCACCTGAAAATTCCGATGCTTGGATGGTCCAGGAACTCCATCCGGGAGTTATTGGGCATGTTAAAGGGCAAGTGATATGCGCTGATGTCCTCAATAATCCAAAGCATTGGCGAGAATGAATATCCGCGAAACTACGAGAAAGGCATGCAAACTATTTAGGAATTGATATGAACCCTATTGAATGGAGTGATTTTCAAAAAGTTGAACTGAGAGTGGGGACCATTGTCGAGGTTGAAGACTTTCCTGAAGCAAGAAAACCTGCTTTCAAGCTGAAAGTGGATTTTGGTGATGAAATAGGAATCAAGAAATCTAGTGCACAAATTACCAATCTTTATGATAAGCGATCATTGTTTGGTAAACAGGTGGTGGCGGTTGTAAATTTTCCACCCAAGCAAATAGGGCCAATCATGTCTGAGTGTTTGGTTACGGGATTTCACTGCGATGATGGCGCGGTTGTACTGGCAGTGCCAGATACCGAAGTGCCTAATGGTGCAAAGCTAGCATAAATAAGGAATGTTCACTCGGATGCCAAAAAAGCACGATTTTGAAAGCACTAAAAATGAAGCATTTTGGGGATCTTCTATAGCCCCATTAGGACTTTCTATCAAGAAACTCAGAAATAGAAATAGCAATGGAGGGAAATTCTTTTAACAATTTGTTGTCTTGGGTTATGAGCGGTGTGTTTAACTGGTGAGCAAGTGCAACAAATTCACAATCGTATGATGAACACTTGCTTTCATTTACGAGCGCAAGGATATGAGGAGAAGGTACATCAAATTCATTATTTATCATCATCAATTCAGCATTCTCTTGGAGTCGAAGTGCCTTTTCAAGAGTAATGAGGCCCTTTCTGAGGTAAAGAGTTAATACATTTTTGAATTCACTCTTCCAAAGAGAGGGGGCAGCCCAGACGGGATCTATTCTGTACAGTGTATCCACTGAATCAGAAAATAGTGTGGGAAGTAGCAGAGATGAAATAACATTTGTATCGGCAACGATCATGGCCTGCCTTCATTAATCGCTTGATCTATCTCCTCTGTTGAAATCACTCCAGGTGTTATCTGGGAGCGTAGAGATTGGATATTCTGGAGTCTCTCATTTGGAGAGATACGGCTAGGCAATAGTGTTTTTTTCAGACAAACAATGACTTCGCTGTTGATGCTCCTATGGTGCTGTTCTGCAATATGTTTCAACGCATTGTATAAATCATCTGGGATGTTTTTTATGGTCAGTGTGGGCATATTGAAAATGCTCCAATCCATATTAATGGTTTCATTATGGTACCATAATCAAGTAATGCATAATAGTAGCCGGTGAGTTTGTTAGGTTTTAATTATGAGTGGCATGGATGGTCTTTAGAAGATAGGCGATGTTCTCGGAAGCGTAGACGAGAATAGATTGTATTCTTTGGTTAAATGGGTATGAGGAGTTGTTCCTCCTGGCCTTTTATCCCAGCAGGTGATTCCTCCCCGTGTGCCCAGCGCACGCTACTTGCCGGCTTGTAGTAGCGGTTGAGCCGTGCGAAACCGACCGCATTCTTAAATCACCGGATCAACAGCCTTAAGTTTCCGGGCGGCAAGAAGCTCCACTAGATACGGGAAAAAGTACTGTTCAAACCGGAACACCACCCTCCTGAACCGAAGGAATACCTGTCTGGTGAGTATTTCGCCTATCTATTTTGAAGTTTTTTGGAAATGTTTATGCCGAGCCAGGCACCGACTCCTGAAGCGAGTATTAGAGGTGGCGTCATAACGAGAAATAGGGCATAGGCGAACCCCACAAGGCTGCCGGACTCAACCCCATAAAAAAAAACGGCGGCAAGAAGCGGTGCGATAAAGCCCCATAAAAAACGACGAGAGAAAATCCCAATAATTACGCCGAGAACAAAAACAATGAGTATATAGGGAAGTAAATCTGAGGGTATTAAATTTTCCATTTGTGGCCACTTATTAAGTGCTTAGTATTCATTTTTGACCCATTTGAGCCCCAAGTGTAGATGACTGAGCAGTTCCCACATTAATACAGAGATTAAGGATAGAGCAAGTATGATGTCCCGCTGGATAAAAAACGCTGCTCTGGTATGCTCCGTAGCCGTTGGCTTTTTTTATGCTCAAGTCCTTTGGGCAGCCCCGGTGAGCGGTATTTTTACCGCCGAGCGGTTTTGTCCCGCCTATGTTTCAAAAAATAAGCAGACCAATCCAGATAGCGCCCAGATCGTGGCGGGGGAGCGTTACCGGGCATTTGAGGCCAACAAGTCCGATAATCCAGGTTGGTACCGAATCCGGGTCCCTTCCGCCGAGCCTAAGGAACGCTGGGTCAGTGTCGACTGTGGCAAATTTCAGGCAGGAGACCCAGGGGGGAATGAAACGGGAGGCAATGCTTGCAATGTTGCCGGTCAAGGGGATAGCTATGTGCTGGTCTTGAGTTGGCAGTCAGCTTTTTGCGAAACTAAGCCCCAAAAACCGGTTTGCCGCCTAACTGATCCGAGTGCTTATCAAGCTCGTCATTTCACCCTCCACGGTCTCTGGCCTAACAAGCAGGCGTGCGGCGGGAGCTATGGTTTCTGTGGAGAGATCAAAATGCAGGAACGGGATTTTTGCGACTATCCGGAGGTTGTCCTTACCCCTCTTTTCCATTATGCACTGGCCCAGGTGATGCCCAGTGTGGAAGTCGGCTCTTGCCTTGAGCGTCACGAGTGGCACAAGCACGGTACTTGCCAAACGGACTGGTCAGCGGAGGAATACTTCCAGGTGTCGGTGGATTTGACGCGCCAGTTCAATGATGCTGGTATGGCCTACTTTATGAACCGAAAGATTGGCCGGGAAGTCCGAACCGAGGATTTTCTCACCCGGCTGGCCGCTGTGCTGGGTCCAGGAGCCCGGGAACGGATCAAGCTGGAGTGTGAACAAGGGATGTTGGTGGAGGTCCAAATGAGCTTGCGGGGGGGTTTGACTCCAGGCGCCGATTTGGAGGTCCTCATCGCCCAAGCGCCTAAACGGAGCGGTTCGGATTGCGGGTCCCATTTCCGGGTGGATCCCATAGGATTATCTAGCCAGTGAACTTGTCCCCCATGTTTCGCAAAGGCTTCAGAACCATTTTTTTTACCGTCGGTATTGTGCTGTGGCTTTGGGGGGGCGGTTCTAGTCATTTGGCAATGGCCGAAACGGGGAAGGTAACTACGTTAGTTATCAACATTATAGGCATTAAACCTGTGGAAGGGCAGGTTCGGGTTGCTCTTTATAATGCTGCCGAGAAATGGCTGGAAGAATCATTTTTCAATACTGTGCTGGAGGTGAAGAGCCAGAAAGTTGAGTGGAGAGTCGATGGTGTCCCCGAGGGGGAATATGGGATAGCGGCTTTTCACGATCAAAATAAAAATGGCGAAGCTGATCGTAATTTTCTTGGGATACCTAAAGAGGCCTATGGTTTTTCTAATAATGTGAAAGCTGTTTTTAGAGCCCCCCGATGGGATGAAGTCAAATTTGTTGTGAATTCAGCTAAGGAAGTTGAGGTAAAACTAGAAAGCTGGAATCTAAACTCCCAGTAAATAGGAAAGCAAGATGAAAAATAAAGGTATCCTTGGCACAGTATTGACCCTCACTTTTCTTATTTGGAGTCAGACCGGCGTGGGTGGCCAGGCTGATTCTTTTATGGAAGGATGTTTGAAAAGTCGAGGAGCTAATCGTGCCCAGTGTGAATGTATGTACGAGGAAACCCAGAGCAAACTGCCTGCAGAAGAGGCCGCATTTATCATTGCCTCAATGAGCGGCGATATGGCGGCCATTCAGGAGGCGGCCGCAAAACTGTCCCCTGAACAAAATCAGAAAGCGCTTTTTTCATGGCCTGGATTCATTGATAAATATGTGTTTTTAAAATAATAACAGGTCATGTGCGTGCCTCTGCGATTCGAAAATCTTATTTAGATGCCATTTGAACTAAAAGATGTCTTCAAATCTCCTGATTAACAGTCATGCCATTAGCAAGTCTTATGGGACTCATACTTTATTTTCCGATATTTCTTTGGGTTTCTTTTCCGATGAACGTTTAGGGTTAATTGGTCCCAATGGTTCTGGAAAATCCACCTTGTTGAAAATTTTTGCAGGAATTGAGAATCCTGACTCAGGAAAGATTGTCCAAAAACGAGATGCGCTCGTGGTTTATTTACCTCAGGAGGATCGATTCGACCCGGAAAAAACCGTTGAGGAGACTTTATTCCATGCCCTCTCAGAGGAGCATAGAGAAGCGGAGCACTATCAACGCCTGCGGGAAATTAGCCGTCAGGTGGTGTTTCCAAATAGGGAGCAGAGGGTAGGCACTTTATCGGGAGGATGGCGTAAACGGCTTGCCATTAGCCAGGCTTTGATACAGGAACCGGATTTATTGCTCATGGATGAACCCACCAACCACCTGGACATGGAAGGGATTTTATGGCTAGAAGGGTTGCTGAAGCAGGCTTCTTTTGCTTTTGTGTTGGTGAGTCACGACCGTTATTTTCTGGAAAACACCACCAACCGGATTGTGGAGCTCAATAAGCAGTATCCAGAGGGTTTTCTGAAGGTGGAGGGGAATTACAGCAGTTTTCTTCAGAAGCGGGAAGAAATGCTTAACCAGCAGGCACAGCAGGAACTGGTTCTCTCCAATAAAGTACACCGGGAACTCAATTGGTTGCGGAGAGGTCCTAAAGCCCGGACCTCGAAAGCGCGTTATCGTCTTGACAGTGCGCAACAGCTCCAGGATGAGTTGGGCGCAGTGAAAGCCCGCAACGCCCAAGGCAAAGCCGCAGAAATTGATTTTGAGGCGACTCAGCGAAAAACCAAGAAGCTTTTGGAGGCCAAAGATCTAGGAATCAGCCGGGGCGGAAAGCAACTCTTTGCCCATCTGGGCCTACAGCTTTCTCCAGGCAGGTGTGCAGGGATCTTAGGGCGGAATGGAAGTGGGAAAAGTACCTTGATGCAACTGCTGAAAGGAGATCTTAGCCCCGATTCCGGCTCTATCAAGTGGGCGGATGGGGTTCAAATCGTGACTTTTGATCAAAAGCGGGAGCAATTAGATCCGACCCAGACCTTAAAGGAAGCCTTGTGCCCCCAGGGGGATCAGGTCATTTTCCAGGGACGTGCTCTCCATATCGCCTCTTGGGCTAAGCGTTTTCTGTTTCCCAGTGAAAAGTTGGGGCTTCCGGTATCCCAGCTTTCCGGTGGAGAACAAGCCCGGGTCTTGATTGCCAATTTGATGCTAAAACCTGCGGATATTTTATTGTTGGATGAACCAACCAATGATTTGGACATTCCTACCCTTGAGGTGCTAGAGGAAAGCTTGCAGGATTTTCCAGGCGCTATCGTCCTGATTACCCATGACCGTTTCTTACTGGATCGTCTCAGCGACATATTGCTTTACTTGGATGGTCATGGGAAAGCGGAAATTTTTGCCGATTACCACCAATGGCTAGAGGCTAGAAACTCCCAACCTTCAAAAGAAGCTTCCACTGGTCATTCTCCTCCGCCCAAACAGAAGGTGTCTCAAGGGCTGAGCTATGAAGAACGGAAAGAGCTCAACCGAATTGAGCAAAAAATCTCAAAAGCGGAGCAAGTCGTCGATGCATTTCAGCAACGGCTTCATGATCCTGAAATTACCAGTGATTTTGAACGATTAACGGAGCTATACGCTCAGCTTAAAGAAGCAGAGAATAAGGTAGCACAGCTGTATCAGCGGTGGGAAGAGTTGGAGTTGATAAACCAGAATAATTGATCCGTTTTTGCTAATTGATCTATAGGTGAGGTTGTGGTGAGAAAATGTTTATTGTGGTGTATCAGTGGAAACTTACCCGTTTTTTCGGGCAGTGATTAGATTCTGTCTACGTGGGAAAGACCAACTGCGTAAGCTCACATAGGTGCTCTTATTAATCTCGTGAGGGCTGATAATGTCAGAGAAATTGAGAAAGGCGCTTACAGAAGCCATGAATGATGAGTATAAGGCCCGGGCCACCTATCGCCAGGTAATTAGCAGATATGGAGACATTAGGCCCTTTGTCAATATTTTGGAGGCCGAGGAGCGACATATTCAAGCATTGCTTCCCTTATTTCATAAATATGATATCCCCGTTCCGGAAGATGATTGGGATTCTAAGGTTGACGTTCCTTCTTCTGTTTCGGAAGCCTGTCAGAGTGGTGTTCAAGCAGAAATAGACAATACGGAAATGTATGATCGGCTACTTCACCTTACCCAAGCATATCCCGATGTTTATCACGTATTTTTACAATTAAAAAGAGCTTCTCAGGAAAATCATCTGCCTGCATTTCAGAGATGCGCAGACAGAGGGCAAGAGGGAGCGGGTAGTCGGGGGAGGGGACGGCGCCATCGTTAGGGCCAAAGGCCTAGGTAAGACCTTCTTAGAGAGTCAAGAATCTGCGATAAAAATCAGATAAAATTTGTCGATCAAATAAGTTTTAAAGAAGTCACTTTTTTCGTCGAAAACACCCATAGCCGGGGTTTACACCTCCTCATTAAGGGCTGATTAAGGCGAAGAAAATGTACCAAACTTGTCCTAAGTGCGGCTATCAGCGGCAAAATGGCGATATTGCTCCCGAATCCCAGTGTCCAGCGTGCGGGTTGATTTTTACTCGCTGGCTGAAGCAGCGATTTCGCTCGCCAGAGTCATTATCCCCTAGGAGCAGAAATAGCAAAACTGAGGTTTTGCTAGGACAGATCAAGGAAAGGGTACTCTATGTGGAGTCCCCAGTGAGTAGCAGCCGTTTTTATGGCCGTTTACTTCTTTTTGTTGGCTTTGTCCTTTGGGGATGCTGGTTCATCCAGACAGATTACAGCCAATTGACGGGGGGACTTCCCGAAATTAATGGCTCATTTATGCATTTGGTAGATTTGATCTTCCATGAAGCCGGTCATATCCTGTTTATCCCTTTTGGCCAATTTATGACCATCTTAGGGGGCTCGCTGGCTCAGTTACTGATGCCTATGGTTGTAATTGGCGTTTTTCTTTTTCAACAGCGAGATACTTTTGGTGCCAGTATAGGTCTCTGGTGGTTAGGGCAAAGTGTTATGGATCTGGCACCTTACATCAACGACGCTCGGGCTGGTGAACTCCTTCTATTAGGGGGCACAACAGGACGGGATAATCCGGGGCATCATGATTGGCGGAATATCCTGGGCGACTTGGGGCTTCTCGACTACGATCACCTGATCGCAGGAGGGGTAAATCTTATGGGAGAAGTATTGATTTTGCTCTCATTAGTTTGGGGCGGGAATATCTTATATCGCCAATATCAGAATTTAGCACGATAGGAACCAACTCTCACCAAATTCGGCTTTTAAGGCTACAAGATATCGGTTATGGCTCTCCTGGGGGTATCATCATTTCGGATCCACCTTTAATAGGGGTGGAAGCTCAGAAGATGCTAATCTGCCAATCTGAAGAAACGGTTGCTTGAAATGATGAATTTGCTGTAAGCGGAGAAATTTTATAGGATTTCTCATGGTGAGATTGTGGGGTTAATTTTATCCTAAGTTTCTCCAGAGCTTGATTTGCAAGCTCAGCCTTAGCTGATTAACGAGTGCTTGTTAAGGCCGCAGTATTGGGGGTTGGGGCTGTTTGTCCCCATTCGATAAAAGAGCCTAGAAGACATCGCCCATAATCTCATCTATTATTAAATATTTTGTATGTTTTAATTTCATCTCTTAAACCGAGGATTAATCAAATAACCGATATTTCTGGATAAATCCTGAAATAGGTGTAATAGAATAGATTTACCTCCATGTTTTTTTATGTGCCCACTATTTTGTAGGAGGGAGAAGAATGAGAAAAATTGCTTTTTGCTTGGCGCTAGCAATAGGAGCCACTTACGTCAGCCATGTCCTTGCAAGAGAGGACGATGGGAATTTAATGAAGCAGGCTCAGTCCCAATTTAAGCCGATTCCAGATGAGCTACCAACCATCAAGGGCATTACCGTGACACCGGAGAGGGTCGAGCTCGGTAAATGGCTTTATTTCGATCCTCGCCTTTCTAGAAGTTGGTTGATTAGTTGTAATACCTGTCATAACCTAGCGCTTGGAGGGGTAGACCTAGAGGAGACTTCCATTGGCCACGGGTGGGCAAAGGGACCGCGCAATGCGCCTACCGTGCTCAACGCCGTGTTCAATGTTGCACAATTCTGGGATGGACGGGCAGAAGATCTCGCGGCCCAGGCACAGGGACCCGTGCAGGCAGGAGTAGAGATGAACAATACTCCGGAGCGGGTGAAGCAGACTCTTAGAAGTATCCCCGAATATGTTCAGAGCTTTCGAAAGGCCTTTCCCGATGATTCAAACCCAGTTACCTTTGAGAATATGGCCGAGGCCATAGAGACCTTTGAAGCAACCTTATTGACCCCTGGATCGAAATTTGATCAATACCTTAAGGGTGATGCTCAAGCCCTCACCAAAGCGGAGAAAAAGGGGCTTAAGCTTTTTATGGATAAAGGCTGCTCAAGTTGTCACAATGGAATTAACCTAGGTGGCGGGGGCTATTACCCCTTTGGGGTCGTGGAGAAACCTGGTAGCGAGATCCTTCCAACGGAGGACAAGGGGCGGTTTGCAGTGACGAATACAGCCAGTGATGAGTACGTCTTCAAAGTGCCTTCCTTGCGCAATATAGAGTTAACCCCTCCCTACTTCCATTCCGGCGAGGTATGGGATCTTGAACAAGCCGTGGCTATTATGGGGTCATCACAACTGGGTGTAGACCTCAATGACAACGAGACCGCAGCCATTGTGACCTTTTTGAAAACCTTGACGGGTGAGCAACCCAAAGTGGAATATCCTATTCTGCCACCTCACACCAAGGGGACCCCGCTCCCGGTGATAGAGGTTTCCAGCGATGAGAAGATGGGACATTAATCCCATTCCATGAAAATAAATATTCAAATGATCCTCCTAGAGTGATATCTGTAGACCGCCTCTAGGTTTGGCGGCAAGGGACTGCCGCCTTTACTTATAATTTCGGGGGTTATCCCAATCCTATCTATTTCACCGCCACGGCGATGATCGGCATGATCGCCTTGGCCGGAATCGTGGTGCGGAATTCAGTGGTCCTGATCGACTTTATTCGCTATGCCCAAGAGGAAGGACATGAGGGGATGTTTGGCCGGTTGATAATTCCCGTCAAGGAACGAGTCCATCTGTGTGTGCCTACTGGGGCGGTACAACGGATTGGTCAATTGGAATTCGTAGAAGTGGTACATCCTGATGGCAGATTAGAGCGGCGGTTTGTTAGGACCGGTCGTCCTTGCTCTGCGGAAAGTGTCGAGCTTTTAAGCGGTGTTCAGGTGGGGGAAAAGGTGATGATTTTTTCGTAACGGGATCTAATGTGCTAAATTTGTGAACAGGGCATGGGCGTGGGAAATACGACGTCAATAGCCGGTGGAGTTTTAAAATTCAAAGAGACAATGAGGAATGTCATTATGGCTAATATCGTTATTAAGGATCTCCCGGAAAGCGTAGCGCTAGATCAGAAGGCAATGACTGCGGTAATAGGCGGCGGTACACGGTTTCGATTAAATCCCCAGCAGAGCCAGCCTAGCAGCATTTTGGAGCGGCTTGGTTTTAACTTAGCTAATTCATTAGCGGCCAGAAGGGCGATGGCTTCTGGACGGAAGAGCTGATTCTACCCGGTGGCTGAAGGTTGCCCCTGTATCCCGGGACAGCATTTAAGCTAGCGTTGCTGTTTCAGCGGTGGAGACCCGTTGCGCTCAACGGGTCGGATGATGGTAGCCTCCTCATCATCGTGATTCTGGGGAGAAGGATTGGGGGAAGGTAGTGCCGTTGGTTGAGGGGAGGCCCTGTCGTCTAGGCTAATGAGTTCGGTGCGCTCATCTGAGTTGTCTGACTGGATGAGCATGGTATCCGCCATGTCGGTACGATGGGGGAGGATAAACCTGAATTCGTACTTGGCGAAGCGAATTCGATCTCCATTGTGCAATGCCCTTTCTCCCGTGATCTTTTCATCGTTGACAAAGGTGCCATTAATGCTGCCCCGGTCGCTTATCCAGTAAGCATTATCCCGGTATTGAATGAGGGCATGGTCCCGACTGATAACATCATCTTTAATGCAAATGGTTGCCGTATCTTTTGAATTCTCTCCAGGTGCTCTACTAATCCAAGCGAGTTTGCCGGTGATATCGTAGTGGGAGGGACGGGTCAGGCCCTCGAGTTGAGCCGGTGGGATATATTTCCTGGAATTGTCGTCGTCTGTGGGGGTCACAGGAATGGTGGTTCGCCGGGAGCGTTTGATCAACGCTGTCATGATGAGAATGGTGGTTAGCATCAGACTGACAATAGCAACTATCCATTTCCATTCCGCCTTTAACTGGGTCACATAGGGCTGTAACCAAGGAGTATCCCACAGGGATGGAGAGGTACCCTCTTCAGCCTTTTGCTGGGGGGGGAGAGAAGCCGGTTTTCAGCACTTAACGGCGCTGCGGAGTTTTCTGTAGATTCAGAGACAGGGGATTCTACCTGGGATGAGGGAGAATCTGCCGCTAGTCCTGGAATATCAATGGCAGGCACTGCTGGGGCTGCACTGGTAGGGGTGATAGCCTTTCTAATTCGGTTAAATGCCGCTTGCAGATCAGCGGCTTGCGGGGCTCGATAATAAGTTCCCCCTGTCGTATGGGCCAGGATCTGGATGAGATGGAAGTCGGCCGCCTCAGTAAATGCGATTCCGAATACCTTAACGCCTGTCTCAGCGGCCTCCTGGGCTAAATATTCCTGCATCCATCTTGAGAAATCACGGTCCCGTTTTTTGTCACCGGTCTCAATGGGACCGTTAGTTAATAAGATAATGGCTTTTTCAGCCTCAGGACGGCCATAGATTTTTAGTTCATAGAGTGCTCGCTCCATCCCGGCGGCACTATTTCTAAAGCGACCGCTATAGCTGAGTTTATCCAGATTAGCAGCCAGGGCATCCCGTGTTTCCTGGGAAACGGGAACGAGGGGCATCGCGACAGACGTTCCTCCATCAAATAAGATGATGGCGATTTGGGTATTGCCTCTTAGCCCATTGATGAGATTAAGGGCTAATTTTTGGGTAAGAAACTCGGGGTCATTTTCCTGCATGCTTTGGGAATTTTCCAAGAGCAGGACGATGTCTCTTTTTTCGGTTGCGGCCGAGGCAGGCAGGCTACCCCCCAGTAAAAAAGTAAAAACAAGTACTAAGATATTAACTAATCTGGCCATTTTTCCGTTACCTTGCATTCAGGGAGTGCTCTATCCAGTATACTAGCTAGGCATTTTGCCATCTCTCACTTTCTCCTTTATTACCCAAGCCAAAGGGGGCTAAACAATGCATAAGATCAAGCATAGCCTCCATAAAATGAGAGAGGGTACGGAGGCCTATTCTTTTCTCGCCGGAGGAGATAGTTACAGCCTATGCCGGTCAAATCCTTTCCCCTTATGGGGCTATTCTTATTTCTTATGGGCTGTGTTGTTTCCCCCACTCTGAGTCTCGATGCAAAGGCTCGTGAATGGGGGATGACTCGCAAGGTAATACCGGGGGCTGAGTTTCGGCATGTGGTCTATACTCACCATTTCGGGCAACCACGGAAAACCCTCCATGTTTATCTGGACGGTGATGGTTCGCCTTGGATTAACCGAAGGTGGATCTCAAGGGATCCCACCCCGAGAAATCCATTAGCACTTCGACTGATGGCCCAAGATAGTGTTCCCAGCGTCTATTTGGGGCGGCCCTGCTACCATGGTTTGGCTAATGACCCCCCTTGCACCCCCCAGCTTTGGACCTATGGCAGATATTCCCTTCGGGTAGTGGATAGTATGGCGGTAGCACTTACCCATCTATTAGGAGCAGACAATTTCAATGAACTTGTTTTGATCGGCTATAGCGGGGGAGGCGCATTAGCCATGTTGCTTGCCGAGCGCCTTCCGCAAACGGTAGCGGTCGTGACGATTGCTGGTAATCTCAACCCTGTGGCTTGGGCACGACATCATGGGTATACTTCTCTTTGGGATTCTCTTAATCCAAGCCAACAACCGCCCCTTAATCCTGTCATTTTTCAACTCCATTTATTAGGTGGCCGGGACCAGAATATTTTGCCTTCTATGGTGCGCCCTGCTGTGTCTCGGCAGAAGCATGCTAAGCTACATTTATTAGCGGATTTTGATCACGTTTGTTGTTGGTGGAGAATTTGGCCATCTGTGCTCGCTGCCCTTCACTTAAGGGATCACCCAATGGTGTCTGAGACGATGTTAAGCCATTAAGGCAAACTCATGCCATGAAGATGACAGAGTATAGAATTTTTTTCGATGAGCATTTCTGAGGAGCAGGCAAAAGAAGTCTCTTCCCTGAAGATTCCTGGCTATAAGATCCAGAGGATGATCGGTCAGGGGGGGATGGCGAAGGTTTATCTTGCCATCCAGGAGTCCCTCGATCGAAAGATTGCTCTCAAGATCATGACGCCTCCTCTTGATATCGACCATTCATTGTGCGAGCGGTTCTTAAAGGAGGGGAAGATTGTCGCCCAATTAAGCCATCCGAGCATTGTCACTGTGTATGACGTTGGTTGTTTTGGTAACTATTACTATATGGCTATGGAGTATCTTGGCGGGGCTAATCTTAAGCAGCGCATCCAGCAGCAAGCCCCCCTGGCCTGCCCTTTAAAAATTATCCGACAAGTTGCCAGTGCCCTTGGCTATGCCCATGCTCACGGTTTTGTCCATCGGGATGTCAAGCCGGCGAATATTCTCTTTAAGGAGGATGGCACTGCCGTTCTGACTGACTTCGGTATCGCTAAACCGCTGACTGCTCATACTCAGTTGACTGCAGTGGGCTTCTGTGTTGGAACACCCGAATACATGAGTCCGGAGCAAGCGACGGGCAAAAAGCTAGATGGACGTTCTGATCTCTACAGCTTGGGGGTCGTATTCTATGAAATGTTGACAGGCCAAAAACCCTTTATCGGAGAGGACGCGATTGCTACCATTTTGATGCATGCGCAAAGCCCTATTCCTAGTTTACCTTCTCAGTTTGCCACTTATCAGCCCCTTGTGGAGCGCTTGTTAGCTAAAGATCCTAATGACCGATTTGAGGATGCGGGGGCATTAATCACTTTCGTTGATCATTTCTCTGGCCTTGCCGAGAGGGAGGTAGTTCAAAAAACGGGGACTTCGCGTTTGTTTCCTACCCAAGTAATGGCGGGAGAGACCCGAGTATTCATTGAGCCCAGCCCGGAGAAGAAATCATTAATCCACAGGACCAGGCGCTGGACCATGGGGATTGGATTGCTGGCTGTAGTCTTTGTGGGGACTTACCTCTTTTTTTCCCCTCGCTTATAGGGCCTGAATCCAATCAGTCCCCAAAGCAGGTAGAAGCATTTCTTAAGAAATCTCGGGATCAAGAAAGAATCGAACATCTGCTTAATGTTGCTGAAGCCCACGCGGCAATAGGGCGATTAACCGAACCTCCGGGCAGCAATGCCTATGAAGCTTACAAAATGGTGTTAGAAATTGATCCAGAGAATGAACAGGCCCAAAAAGCGCTCCGGAAAATTGAGAAGCTGAGGCTACAAAAGTATGAATAGACTGGGCGGTTGTTCTATTATTTTCTCTAGGAAAAGGGGGAGCTAATCTGCTGATAGGAATTCCCTTAGTGTTTAAGTTTTTATCCATTAAAGCGTGGTTCTCGCTGTGCTAAGCGTATTTCATTATAGAAAAACTTCATTATTGGTAGCGATATCGCCGATACGCGTTGCGTTTTTTTCAAAGGGATCGCGCCCACCGCTTTTAATATTGATCGTGGCCTTAGGGGTGTTCCTGGGGGGGTGTGCTGCAGGTTCGGCGTCGGTAGAGGAGACAAGGGCTAATTCTGGTAACGCCGAGGAATTGTTAATCGTTGACTGTTTGCTTCCGGGGCAGGTCAGAAAGCTTGGCCAGCAGTTTACCTATCTGACTCCCCGTCGACCGATCAAAACCACCATTATAGATTGTGAAATCAGGGGTGGGGAGTATGTGGCCTATGATCGGGCAAATTATGCCACGGCTTTGAAAATATGGCTTCCCAAGGCTCAAGAGGGCGATCCCGCGGCACAAACCTATGTCGGTGAGATTTATGAAAAGGGGCTGGGCGTAAAGGCGGATTATGAGTTGGCTTTCCACTGGTACCAAAAGGCCGCTGCCCAAGGGCTACTCCCGAGCCCAGATCAACCTGGGCTATCTCTATGAGGCGGGCCTAGGGGTCCCACAGGACCTCACTACTGCCATGAATTGGTATCGGAAGGCATCCGGGCTGACGGAGGGAGATTTAGAGTTCGTCTCTTCCATTGAAGCAGCGCAGCGCCAAGCGGTAAAAGAAGAAGCCGTAAGGCTGAGACAAAATGTTGCCCAGTTGCAGAGCCAGCTGCGCGAGGCCAAGGAAATCTTGGAGCGTAGCCAAGCGGAGTTGCAAAGGGCCGAACAAGAACGAGAACTATTATTAAAGCAGCTTGAGGAAGAGATCTTATTAAAGCAAAAACAGCTTGAGGAGCAAGGACGTCTGCTTCCAGCTCCCTCAGGGGATGCGGATGCTCAAAAAGTAGGGGACACGCTAGATAAGGAAACCCGTGCCAAATTAGAAGCGCAGTTACAGGAAACACGACAAGAGCAGCAGCGTTTAATCGGGCTTAGCGCAGCAGCAACTAGAGACAGCCAATTTGCGCCAAGCCTTGGAGCAGCAGGCCCAGGAGGGACTTGGGGGAAAATCAGGCGCTGGACAAGGGGAAGCGCAGCAATGCTTGCAGGCTAAGCTCCAGACTGTGCAGCATGAGGAACGGCAATTACGGCAGACATTGGAGGAACGTAATCAGCGTATTGCGGCATTGCAAACGCAGCTCGTCAGCTCGCGCCAACAGTTAGCCGCTGCTATCCAAGAGATGGAGCGGAAAATAGAGAAAGAACGGCAAGAACAACAGCGGTTGGTGGATAAACTCGCACAGCAGCAATTGAAAACGGCTGATTTGCACCAGGTCTTAGAACAGACCCGGGAAGAGCTTGAGAAACGACGAACCGAACTCCAAACGGCACAAACTCAACGTGAGCAGATGAGAGCGGAACTTGAACGCCTCGAAGCGACAGGCGCTGAGGAAGATAAAGCCGCAGAGGTTGAACGCCTAAAAGCAAAATTAAATCAGCTTCAAAGCGTCGTTAACACCCAAAAAGACAATATTGCTTCATTGGAATCCATACTCCAAGAACAGCGTTCGAAGTTAGCAGAAGAATGGCGCCAGGAACAGGATAAAACCCAGCAGCTACAACTTGCCCTGAATAAGCGCAACGAAGAAATTAAGGTATTGCAAAGTCAGCTTGTGGATTTAGTGGCAGGCCAAAAAGATGCCCACGCAGAAATCAAGGCCTTAGAGGAAGAATTAGCGCGTCGGGATGCTAGAATTAAGCAGCAAAAGCGCGAGCTTGAGCAACAGAAGCAGAAGATTGAGCAACTGATGGCGGAATTGACGGTTCCGGAAGCCTCGGCAATGACTGTCGTTGTAGAGACATCAGCGGTAGGGCCTTCTATTGAGATCATTGAACCCCCCTTGTCGTCCACCCGCGGCAGTTTAAGTGCCCTCTTGCGTTCTGCTGTATCGGATATAGAGCTTGTGGGCAAAGTGGCACCAAAAGATGAGCTATTATCTTTTCGTATTAATGACCAAGCCCAGGAACTACGGGAAAATGGATTATTTAAGCTGCGCTTGTCCATACAGGGACCAGAAACCCCGGTAAATATTGTTGCCATCGATAGTAGCGGAAACCGTACCGCTTTGGATTTCTCAATTGTTCCAGCAACCATAAAAGCTCAAAAAGTAGAAAGGGAAAACCCTCCTGGATTGGGATCGAAAGAGCTAAAAGCCATTGATTTTGGCAACTACCATGCCCTAGTCGTTGGCAATAATCACTACAAACACCTCCCTGACCTTAAAGCGGCCCGGGAGGATGCTCAGGTAGTGGCCGATATACTGGAGGCAAAGTATGGTTTCAACACAAAAGTTTTACTTGACGCGGATCGCTACGCCATTCTTTCTGCACTGAATGAATTTCGGGAGAAGTTGACGGAACAGGACAACTTCCTTCTCTATTATGCAGGGCATGGCCATCTGGAGAATGCCAATTTGCGGGGTTATTGGCTTCCCGTTGATTCTGAGCCAGGTAGTAGCGCCAATTGGATCTCTAATGTTGCCATTACCGATATTCTCAATGTGATGGCTGCGAAACATATATTGGTGGTCGCGGATTCTTGTTATTCAGGGGCGCTGACTCGCTCATCCCTTGCCCGCTTACAGACTGGAATGTCAGGAGAAAATAAAATAAAGTGGTTTAAAGTGATGGCCAAGACTAAGGCGCGTATTGCGTTGACATCAGGGGGCCTTAAACCAGTTCTGGATGCAGGTGCAGGAGATCACTCTATTTTTGCAAAGGCTTTTCTGGAAGTACTCCAGGAGAATAATGATATCCTGGAAGGTTTTCGTTTATACAATGAGATACAAAAACGTGTAGTCCAGGCAGCAGACGCTTTAGGTGTAGAACAAGATCCCCAATATGTACCGATAAAATATGCTGGGCATGAAGCGGGAGAGTTTTTCTTTTTTCCGGCGCGGTTAGCTGCCAAGAGAGTAAAGGAGCCACAGCTGTTTGCCCATGCTCAATAGGGTAACTTTTAAAAGCTATTTTTGGACCCTTCTCCTGCCACTTCCCATTCCAGAAGCGGCAGGAGAAGGCCAAATTTACAATTCCATGCGGGCACCTACCAAGAACACATGGCTTGATATATCCTCTCGATCTAGCAAGACGTCATAGTTGAAAAATGCCGAAACCCCTTTGGCAAAGGTACCCGATATGCCCACCCCAAAGGTATAGAAATTTCTATCGGGGCTTTCAGTAACAATGTTAAAAGGTACGTTTCCCCCTGCCTCCACGAAGGTAGCGGAAATGTTACGACTGTCATCTTCATATTCATGGAACCACTCACCCCGGATAAAGGGTTGTAAAACACCCCATTGGGTACTGACGGCATAGGCAATTTGCGTACCTACCGCCGTAGTTAATGATTCAATCGTTTGATCTGAGTAGCGCACGCCCCAACCGAGAATATCCCGTTCGCTAAATGAATCAATATCAAGATTAATATATTCACCGCGCACATAAGGGCTGATAGTTAAGGCGTTGAGGGAAAAATCGTAGCCCGCACTAATGGCAGCGCTAAATTGATTGCCTTCTGGGGAGGAGGTGGATTGAGTATTGACGACATCGCCTGGAACAGCATAACTGATATTACGGGTGGAGTCATAATCGATCCCACCGTAGGTGGCGACCCAATCAACATGAAAGCTATTAGTCGCATAGAAGGTACCATAGATAGAACCACTATAGGTATCGCTATCTAGCTGGCCTCCTTCTCGATCAAAGTCGGTATCAGTGCGGAGATAATTAAAGGCAAGGCCTAAGATAAAGTTATCAGTAAATCGATAATCAACGCCTGCAATAACGCCTGAGCTGTCGAAATCGAAGCCTAGTTGATTGAAGGTGGAGTCCACATCGCCAAAGCCGCCTAGGCCATTGACAAAAATACCCAGCCGGCTCCATATATCCGCTCCATCTGCTCCTGCTGCGCCACCCGTCCTATTGCTGGGTGACCAGGCAACCGCAGTAGGTTGTCCGTCCACATCATAACCGGCTAGGAGTCCATGGGCCCCGGTACGCAAAGCAAGTATACGGTTAAACTGCAAAATCCGCACCGCTTTGGTTGATTCAGTCCCCTGACTAATAATCTGTTCCGGAGATACCCGCTGTAGAGCATTACGGACCTCCGGCTCTCCTGCGGCTCCCACTAGCGCATTACAGCGTTCTTGGAATGCCGTGGAGTTGCCGAACTCCAGACCTCGCGGGCAGACATCAAGAATTACTCTCTCAATATTAGATTGGGTTGGGTTGAGACCAGAGGCGAGGTTCTCCGGTACCTGAGCCTCCAATGGATTACCCAGCCCTACAAGGGCCACCAAGGTGCTTAATTGGAGCAAAAACCAAGAGAAGGAGTGTTTTTGTAATCCTCCCCGAGATAGGGAGGCCTTAGAAAGGCGAGAAAAAGCGATTTTTAGCATAGTTCTTTTTGCTGTTTATAGAGGTGGGTTAAATTTAATCATTGTTCCCCCCATATTGTTGTTGCTGATGGCTGTAATCACTATTGAGCAATAGCCACCTCCTCTAGGTGAGGCAAATACCTACCCTATAGAATAGCTGGTATTTTAAAGCGAGCCAGTGGTGTCGATGTAAGATATAAAAAATTCTCATCGTCCCTTTTCTATAGGTATAAATGAGGGATTTTAAGAATAACACCGGCCCCTTCTTAGTGTCATGGTATTTATTTTTATCCTTTATAAAGAACCAAAAATACTCACCATTCGCCATCATAGAGTGTTTCTCCCATGGCGACAATTAGCAGCGGAGTTTTGGCAACACCGTTTCTTTGCATTTGGGTTTTGTATAGTGGTTCCCATTGAGATGGAATCCAGCTGGGCTTGGGGCAGGGGTGACAAGACCGTCGGCGGCAAGGGTGAGCCGAGACCGTAGGTCTGATGGCCCCACGCAGACCGGTGAACGCCCGCCCCAGGAAGGGGCGGGTTGGACTTGCTCACCAGACAAGAAAGCCTGATGTGGTAAGCCGGCGTCGAGCCGGACGGATTGACAGCCTGTCTTGTCATCCCTGCCCCAAGTTCCTTAAGTCTAATTTTTAAGTACCTATGAATAAGATATGAGGTGTTTTAGGAGCGAGCTGGTGGTGTTCCGCAAACCCGTTTTTCCTCCCTGAAAAAAGGTTGGATGTGCGCCCTCCCTGGCGCGCCCCCTGAGGGGCCTCCTCCGGATGCCCCGATTCGCTCCCAGCGAATCGGGGCGGGGACTTCCCAGTCCCCTGGCTCCCCACCACCGACTCGTTCCAGGAATACTGCAAAATTTTTACCGAGATACTTAAACTGGAAATGCTATAAATCGCAAGCCTTTAAAGAGCATTCGTTGGGATTATTTTTATGGTATGGATTATGCTCAATGCTGGCAGGTACCCCATCAACCCTTATCGATAGGTGAATATGTGTTGAAATCCTTTTTACTTCCAGCAAAACCATACCGTTTGGCTTCTAATTCGATTTAGCCTCATTCGTTTGATCTTTGATCATCTACTATTTAATTTTAAATTCGATAAACATTTCAGTACCTTCTCAGATAGGTGAAGTTTTCTATGAGTAATAAAGGTGCGCTCCACTGGCGCTCAGCAGCCCGAACCCATAGGGGTAAAATCCGTAGAATTAATGAGGATTCATTTTTGGAGCGAAGCGACTATGGTATTTGGGTCGTTGCGGACGGGATGGGGGGACATGCCGTTGGGGATGTGGCTAGTCAGATGGTAGTGGGTACCCTGGCTGATATGCCCTACCAGCCTGATTTAGAAGCATTCGAGGCAGAGGTTCGACGTCGTTTACAAGAAGTTAATCACCGTTTACGGGAGGAAGCTGCTGTTCGCAATGAGCGAGTCATCGGTAGTACCGTCGTTGTACTGCTTAGTTACGGTCAGCATTGTATCTATCTTTGGGCAGGTGATAGCCGGATTTATGTTTTCCGGGATGGGAGGTTGAGACAACTATCCCACGATCATAGTCATGTAGAAGCACTTATTAACCATGGTTTGCTCGACCGGAGGGAAGCCCAGAATCATCCCTCGGCAGGGGCGATTACCCGGGCGGTCGGTGCTGTTGATACCCTGGAGTTGGATAGGGGTACCTTAGAGGCCAAAAGTGGTGATATTTTTCTTCTATGTAGTGATGGTCTCCATAACGAGGTGAGCGATGAAGATATCAAGGGGATACTTAAGGAGGAAAGTTGCCAGAAAAGTTCTGAAATGTTAGTAGAGCTCGCACTTGAAAGAGGAGGAAGAGATAATGTGACTGTTGTGGTGGTATGTGCCGAAGATCAAATAGATGGAACGATAACCCTCCTAAATCCATTAATGTCAAACCCATGAAGAACAGCAAATTAAAAATTTACCCCGGGTTCCTGGAGCGGAAATCTTTGGCACTTAAACCATGTTTTTTTAAAAGAGTTTGTAAGTGGGAACGATTCATTCCAATTTGTTTAGCCAGTTCCGTTACTTTACCGTTCATTTCCCGAAGGCTCCTTTCAAGGAAAAGTTTTTCAGCTTCATCGCTGGCCGCCTTTTTGACCTCGCTTAGAGAGCTTCCTATTCCGAGCTTGTCAACGTTCACTAGTTGGGAGGATGTGCTTTGGGGGCGAATATAATCCGGTAAATGTTCATAATCGGCGATTTCACCGGCTAGGCAAGAGAGGCGAAAGATAATATTGCGCAGTTCTCGAACATTGCCAGGGTAGCTATAGTTTGATAAAAACGTTTTTAGTCGTGGCGCCATTTTGATGGGGCGACGGTTAAGTTTTTCAGCAGCCTCATCGATAAAATACTCAAAAAGTAGTGCAATCTCATCTCGACGTTCTCGCAAAGGGGGCAGAGTGACATGAATGACGCTGAGTCGATAAAATAAATCCTC
This sequence comes from Nitrosococcus wardiae, assembly GCF_004421105.1. Lineage (NCBI taxonomy): Bacteria > Pseudomonadati > Pseudomonadota > Gammaproteobacteria > Chromatiales > Chromatiaceae > Nitrosococcus > Nitrosococcus wardiae. The sequence goes on along the minus strand of NZ_CP038033.1, from coordinate 39,867 downwards.
ACGGAATTTCCCTTGCTGACTCATTTCCCGTAAATTTCGATTGGTGGCTGCCACGATTCGAGCATCTACCTGGGTGATTTCGTCAGAGCCGACTCGTTGGACTTCATTGGACTGTAGTACCCGAAGCAACTTGACTTGACCATGAAGGGGTAACTCACCTATCTCGTCTAGAAAGATAGTCCCCCCATCAGCGCTCTCGAATTTTCCTTTACGATCAGAGGATTCCCCCGTAAAAGCGCCTTTTTTATGACCAAACAGTTCAGATTCAAGCAACTCTTGTGGGATTGCACCGCAGTTGACAGAAATATAGGGTTTATCCTCTCTGCTTCCATTGGCATGGATCACTTTTGCCAACAACTCCTTCCCCGTGCCACTCTCCCCCTCAATGAGTACAGGGAGATCGGTCGGTGCTGCTTTTTCGGCAATTTCTAGTGTTTCCAATAACTTTGGACTTTCACCAAATACACCTTCAAAGACAAAGCTGCGATCTATTAAGGCTTGACGCCGCTCTTTAGCCGGTAGATTCGCGCGCGCTTCAGTAGTGGCCGAGGCGGTTACAAAACGTTCTTTATGTGACAGCCGCATAACTTCATCGCGCAAAGCATTGCATTGGCTGAGGAGTTTTTGTATCTCGGGACGTTCTAACTTGGTTGCCCATCGCAGTGTAGAGCGCAAAATTTCGATCTTCTCAATGAGACCACCGTAGGAAATAGCCGAACTACTTTTGAGGTTATATAGTTTCATGCTCCGCCCGACATTTGTTTTTGAACAAGTTCGTAATACATCCCCTTCCTGTTCACCAATTCTTGGTGCTGTCCCTGCTCCACAATAGCACCATTATAGAGGACCAGGATCTTATCGGCCCGCATGATGGTGCTAAGCCGATGTGCAATGACTACTGCGGTCCTCCCCCTGAGTATATCTTGCATACTTTTTAAAATATTACTTTCAGACTGAGTATCTAAGGCAGAAGTTGCCTCGTCAAAAATGAGTAAACGGGGATCATGGTAAAGGGCTCTGGCAATGCAGATGCGCTGAATTTGTCCCCCAGAGAGGCCTACCCCCCGTTCCCCAACGATCTGTTCATACCCCAAGGGCATTTTGCTGATAAATCCATGGGCATCAGCCATTTTGGCAACTTCTTCAATCCGCCGGCCATCTGGGTTTTCGTCACCTGCCGAAATATTTTCAGCAATAGTGCCAGAAAATAGCAAATTATTTTGCATTACATAACCAATTTGTGCTCGATAGGCTTCTTTATCGACTACCGCCATATCGTAGCTGTCAACAAGGATATGGCCTTCTGTAGGGCCATAGAAACCAACCAAAAGTTTGGCTAGCGTTGTTTTTCCTGAACCGCTATGGCCAACAATAGCGATCAACTCCCCCGCTTTAATTTCAAAGTTGAGGTTTTCAAGCACATAGGGCGTTTCATTACCCCCATACCGGAAATAGACATTCTCAAAGCGGATATTGCCTTCCACATCCGGCAGCACGATGCGAGAGGGTAAGTCCTGGGGCTTTTGTTCGGGTTCCATATCCAGGATATCCCCCAGACGTTCCATCGCCACGCCGGCCTCATGAAGCCGATCCCAGAGCCCCACAAGCCCTAGCAATGGCGACATGACACTGCCCATCAGGGCATTGAAAGCAATCAATTGACCGATGGTCAGTTCTTGGGCCAGGACAAGGCTAGCGCCTATCCATAAAATAACTACTGTCGTGGCAGCATTTAAAAGTTGGCTGGCAAGGCCTACTAGAATTTGAAACTGTTGGGCCCGATACTGGACTTCAAGGGAATGCGCATATTTCTTTTCCCATTTTAGGCGCATCGGCCGCTCGATTCCCATCCCTTTGATAGTTTCTGCTCCCCCAATCGTTTCCATGAGAATTGCTTCCGACTCGGTCGAGGCAGCAAAGGCTTCACGAGCGTATCTTTTTAGTTTTGGCGTTACCGAAACGGTTAAAATCAGTAATGGGATGACAAATCCAATAAGGATTAAGGTCATCTTGACATTCTAGAAAAAGAGGGCGGTGAAATAGATAAAAACCATCAATAGATTAAGAACAGTTGTGATGGTCGATTCGGTTAAAAATGCCTGTATAGTCTGATTTTCTTGGAAGCGCGCGAAGATATCGCCAGTTTTGCGTTTAAAGAAAAAGGAAATGGGTAGAGATAGGGTATGCTTAAAGAATTCTGACATCATCGCAAAGTCCATTTTTCGTATCATAAAGTTAGATAAAAAAGCACGCAGCATTGATGTCAGCTGCATAAAAATATTCGTTATTACCAAACCGACAATTAGCAGATGAAGAAGATCAACGTTTTGATGGACAATTACCCGATCTAAAATATATTGAATAATAATGGGGGGGCTACACCAAGGACTTGGATAATAAAAGTAGCCAAGAAAATATGGGCAAGCATTTTCTTATGGGGCTTGAGATACCTGATAAAGCGAAGCCATGGTGAGCGAGTAGTTGCAATCTGTACTAAGTCTGAGCCTGGCGTAAATAATAAGCAGGTACCACTCCAGCCTTTTTCAAATTCCTCTACTGTAAATTTTCGGAAACCGATGGCAGGATCTGCAACCCAGACATGTTCATCGGAAATACCGTAGACAACGAAATAGTGATAACCATTCCCAATGGGCGATAAATGGTAGTTCAAAACCCAAGAGAGACTGGTAAGTACATTGTACTCCGCGGGTAGTGAAGCCAAGTGCTTCACCGACTCGGGCTATACTATCAAGGGTGGCACCTTCAGTGGTGACGTTTGCCATCTCACGTAGCTTTCCCATTGTGATAGGAATGCCGTAGTGTTTACAAATCATTGATAGGCAAGCTGCCCCACAGTCCATCTCTTCAGCTTGCTCAACCAAAGGAAAACGCCGGATAATTCTTTCACCCCGTCTTGGTTTTGAATGTAAATCGAGCATTAAAGGGCGCTTCCGGCGTTCGGCGAGTTTTCTTTGGCGGTGCAATTCCCGTTCGGTAAATTGAATCCGTTCCTCAAGTATTTCTCGGAGCTTGGGATTGCGCTCCAACATGAAGTGGGCAGCTTGTTCTGGAATGACTAATAAGGTTGTATCAGTATCAGCAACGGCGGAAACAGGTTGTTCTTGCCGCAATAGGCAAGCTTTATCGCCAAAAATATCTCCTTGGTGTAAGGTGGCGAGATGATACTTGGTACCATGCTCCTCCCGGAGGATGCTTACTTCACCTTGGCGTACAACGTACAGTCGTCGATCTTTGCGGGAGTCTTGTTCGAGAATGATTTGCCCAGGCTCTACCCGTTTGATGCCAACGCTGCGCACTAAATTCTCAACCTCACTTTGGCTAACTTTTTTACGCAGGTCAAAAAGTTGGGAGATAAACCCGCCTGCGGAGCGTATCGCCACATAACTGGCTATAAATTTTTGCGTATCCTTGCTCTTTTCTAAGAGAGGTAAAAATGCTTCACGTGGTATAAATAAAATCTCTGTCTTTGCTGAGGCGCGCACCGAGGATTCATGCCGATATTCCCGAATAATCGCAATCTCACCGAAAACATCCCCCTGTTTTCGCAGTCCCATACTAATTTCCTTTCCTATCTGTTCGGTAAAAATGCGGACCATCCCGGACTTGACAATATAGAGACCACTGCTGGTGTCACCGACCTGGCAGACAGTATCACCAAGATCAAAGAATTTTGATTCGGCTTGCGCCGCTAATTCTTCTATTTCCGAGCGGCTAAAGACAGAGAGAATTTCGACAGAAGAAAGGAATTCAACGAGGGCTTCGTTACTCACAAAAGGACTCCTTCTAGCCATAGGCGGATTACAATGCTTCTATTCGGTGTTCCTGGGCCTGGATAGACAACCAATCATCCACGACTAAACGGCGTACCTCGGACTTCGTTTCTTCATCAAGTTTAGCCTCATGCTTGGCAGTTACCTTAAAAATTTCAAAAAAAGAGCCATCACTAGATGCGAAGGGGCCAAGAGGTTCGCCAACAGGGGCATTGAAAACTTTACTCTCAACTTCCGTTTACAATGAACCTCGCAGCACTTTGCCAACCATGCCATGGTGGTCTCGGGTATCTGCGATGGAGTGCTCCTTTGCTAATTCTGGGAAAAGTTCCGGTTCTTCTTCGAGAATGGAAAAAATTTCTTTTGCTTTACCCTCGGATTTGAGGACAATATGACCCAATTCAATGCTTTCAAATTTTGGTGAGTGCATCCGGAAGTATTCTTCTATGGCGTCCTCACTACAAACTTCAGCCATGATCTTTTCTTGATAGAGGATCTCAATAATGAAGTTTTCAAAGTCATCTAGAGAAACGCTAATAGCATCAAGAAATTGATTCATGTCTTTAACCCGGTGCAGACCGTAGACACGCCGGAATTGATCGGCCCGCTCTTGGACCTCATTAGTCGTTAAGGAAATTCCCCGCCGTTTAGCGGCGTGAACCTTGAGCTTATCTCTAACCATTTCCTCAATAAGCTCTTCAAATCGTCCAGTGAGTTTGAGCGTTTTTAGAAAAGCATCAGCAGTGATAACTTCGTCATCAATTCTTACGATATCTTTCATGGTGTGCCTCCATTTCTCTTGGAAACCCGGGGACTCAGTGTTATCAATATCCCAAATTAAAAAGTTCTTAATACTGTCTATTAGCCAGCCACCTTCCGGAAAGGATCTAATGCCAAATCAATCAAACGCCGCTCTCGGACCACGATCTCTGCTGTGGCTGTCATTCCATACCGTAGAGGATAGTCAACCTCCTCGATAGAGAAATAAGTCTTCTCTAACCCTATATGGCCTGTATACACTAGATTTTTATCTTGGGAGGAGGGTTTCGCCGCCGGCGAAATATACTCTAGTGTTCCATCAATCGCGCCATAGCGTTGATAGGGGAAAGCGCTGAATTTGGCTTTCACGGGTAAGCCTTCTTCAAGAAATCCCCGATCTTTTTCTGGAATCTCAATTTTCAGGATGGCTCTCGACTTTTCAGGGGCGATGGCACCTAGGGGAGTGTTAGCTTGGACTTTGTCTCCGATCTGGGTATAGGTGATTTCAGTGATAACACCGGAAACAGGCGCCAGAATACGTAGGAAATTATCTTCGTCAATGTTTTCAAATTTAATCCGTGAGGCTGCTTCTGCAGCCAAGCGAGCACCGCGAAGATTTATGAGTAGCCGGTTTTCCTCTCGCTTGATGTCATCAAGGAGGGCCTCATATTTAATTCGAAGTTTGATTAGCTCTTGATCGCTTCCTTCTAGTTACGATTTGGCTTGTGAATACTCATTGCTCAATTCATAATCTAGTTTTCCAAACTGAGCTTTAGCGATCCGATAATTGGTTGCGGCGGAAAGATAATCACTTTTCTTTTCTTCAACTTGATTTTTTGAAACGCCTCCTCCTCCCGGATTATTGAATAGTCGCTTATATTTTTCCCATTTGCGTTTGGCGATTTCCAGTTGCCTTGCTGCTTTATCAAGTGTTCCTCGTGCTTCTTCTAGTCTTGCTTTTTGGGCCTCGGCCAGTTTCCTTAGGACCTCCGATACCCGCTTTTTATGGCGTTCTTCAGCAATGGCAATTTGTTTTTTAAGGGCTTCGGCTTGACGCATGAGTAGGCTTTTTCGCTCAGGCCATGCCTTGTATTCCCGTTCTACTTCTGCAAGTTTGAGTTCTGCATCCAGGGCGTTTGTTGCTGCTTCAATGGCTCCCCGTGCATTAAGACGGGCGAGGACATCACCTTTGAGTACGGGTTGTCCCTCAGCCATATAAATATCCACGATTTCACCACCAATAGGAGCATAAAAGCGGCGTGCTTCAGAGTCTGGACTTAGAGAACCGTGGGTAGTGACGATCACATCTGCTCGCCCTACAAAAGACCAGATGATACCGGCAAGCAGCAGTGCGACCAAAACACCGATCGTGGCTCCCATGAGACGTGAAGGCTCAGAGGTCAATATGGCAATGCCCTCGGTACTATGCTCTCCTAAAGCCTCAGGAAAGCTTTTATAGCTGCGTTCTTTTGAACTCATAGTCGCCTCTTAGGGTAGCTTTCTGTTATCAATGAAGGATCGCAACGGTAATGATAGCTTTGTGGTGCATTATCCTATTGATTACTATAAGAAGGCTCCACAATGAGCTTGAGTTTGGCTTCTAGCAAAGCATTGTCTAATACCATACTTAATTCCCTTAATGATTGCCGTTGTAATCTAATTTCTCGGATAATTTTCTGGTAGAGGACTTTGGCCTCAGCGGGGAAATCAAGCTGTATTAATTTATAAGTATGCATGGCTTCGGCCAAATAATTATGAGCCTGGGTTAACAGGTGAGACCGTACTCTAAAAGTATCTGATATAGTAGTCTCGAGTTGATGAATGCCCTCAATCCCTCCTTCTTCTAGATAAGTGGACCATTGTTTTTGGGCTCTGGCTATTATTTCTTGCGCTTTAGCCAGAGCTTTCTCTTTATGGTATTTAAAATCTTCGGCAAGAAGGCGTGAAAATAGATATCTTGTTCAGGATCTAAAGAATTATAGAAGGTGAATAAGTGTTCTCTATAATTATCGCTCTCCTGTGCCTCTTTTAAGGTAAGAAAATTCCGAAGAATTTGTGTATTTCGCTGTAGCCTTTGGCTTGCTAGCTCTGTCCATTCCCCATGGTTTAGGCTTTTTAACAGTGACAGTGACTGCCGTATCTGCCCTGACTGCCAGGCTTCAGACGCCTGTTGAAATTGCTCATTGATTTTAGGGGGCAACATGACAGCAGCTTGCAACTCAGCTAACTTTTCTTTAAATGGTGGAGTAATGGGTGCTAATGTCTTAATTTTTTTGGAAATATGAATAGCGTTGGTTTGGCCGATATCCGCTTGGAACGTGAGGTACTTTTCCAGATCAGATTGCAGATTATCAATACCGTTAATGCGGGGGTATTTATCAGAGAACTCCTTAAATATGGATGTAAGCTCCTTTGCCTTGTTGAATTCAAGTTTTTCTTTTATGGTGGTCTTTAATTTCTCGATTGCAGTAAGATAAGCTGCCTTCTCGTTTTGTAAGGTTCGTAGAGAGCTAAAAATTTGGTTATATACGGATTTAAACTCCGGAGCTAGAGTAAGGATATGAGTCATTAAGCGACGGTTGTTTGTCCGTTCGCTATCCCACCGCTCAATTAAGGAGTTGATTGAATTTTCATGCTTATAGATGGTAATCGGTGTATCAAGGCCGCCACGTTTATAAATAAATTCTTCCATGTCGACGATCCAGCCTAATAGCTTTAGCATAGGTAGGAGATCGCTATTAAGCGGGTTCTGATACTTAGCCTGCTCTACTATCCCATTCGCGTTTGCAAAGGCATGGTTGTCAAGTTGTGCTATCCAGTCAGGCATTATTGATTTAAGCAAACTTTCTGTTGCCAGATCTTTAATTTCTTTGTTCTCAGGATTCTTTTCTAAGTACTCGTTGGCTAGAGAAACGGCTTCTCCATAATGACCCTGTTCGAGCAGTTCTTCAATTTCCTGTTGGTGGTTGCTCGTCAGGTAAACGCCTACTGCAAGAATAAGCGTTCCGGCGGTAGTTGCTAAAATGATACGAAATCGTTTTCTTTTCTTGGGATCTTTTTCTGAAAGTTCATTATTTACTTCTGAAAGAAAAATTTTTGCTTTTCTAATCCATCTTGGGGTGGTGTTGCTTATTGATGGTTGGTCTTTGGCAGAAGATTGGGAAGAATGAGTGCTAGCAGCAGAACTGCTATCTTCACCGTTTGTAGGTTGATTGCCGGCTTTCTCCTCGTCAATGCAAAAAATATCCAAAAAAGAAGTCGCGGAGGCTACAAAAGTTGTTTTTGCTGGTTCTGGATGGAGTCGATCGACCCGGTTTGTGGAATATGAGGGTCGGTCGGATATTTTGAGCTCCTGATCCTCAGAGCCCTCCATGGCTATCGTATAAACAAAATGATTTCCACCAAAGGCAATTGTATCGCCATTGTTAAGGTGCCTTGCATGCTCATCTAAGCGGCTGCCTGAAACAAAGGTTCCGTTGGTGCTTCCTAGGTCTTCAACGTAGAGAGCACCCTCTTTTAAAAAAAATGGGCATGACGCCGGGAAATAAAATTAACTTCTTGTGGGTGTTGATCTTTGTACCGCAGAAAAATTTCGTTGGTTTTGCTAACTAGAAACGGGAACTGGGAAATCACAATGGAAGCAAGGTTGGTATCTGTTCGGTGCGGGACAAGAGTAAGGCGAATGGAAGGAGTTATAGGTTCTGAGGCAGCATGGGGAGAGTTATACTGGACTATATCCGCCTGATAAGTCAGTATGCCGGCAAAACATATTTGGTCACCAGAGTGAAGTTCTAGGGGAGTGTTGCAAATAGGGTTACCATTGACAGTGGTCCCATTATGGGAACCCAGATCGGCAAGATAAACCCTATTATTTTCCTTAAATATTCGCGCATGGCGTCGGGAAAGTGCGGCAATCAAATCCCGTGGATAGGTTGAAAAAGGTGCCTCATTGCGGCCAATAGGAAATAAAGACTCCTCTACGAGGATTTTGCCTAGCTCGGGATGAGACAAGGGCTTGAGTGCAACATTTAATCTTTTTTCTGCGACGGCGTACATAGGTCATTGACTATAAGATAATGGTGATGAGTGCTTCACCCTATTGAAGGGATTGCTGGATATTCGTCTTTGGCCAACCACCTCCTAGCGCTTTATATAGGGTGACAGTGCTGGATAGAATTTGTTGATAATTGCTGAGCATGGCCAGTTCTGCCGCTAGTAAGGATCGTTGAATCTCAAAAACCTGCAGTTGAGATATTAAGCCTTCCTCCAATTGGGCCTGGATCTGATCCGAGACAATTTTTAGATCGACAATTTGTTGCTCTAATTCTCTTTTTTGTTCTTTTCGGCTTGCCAAATTCGTGAGTGCATTTTCAACTTCTTCAAAGGCCTGGAATACCGTGCGGCGATATTTCTCCGCAGCTACTTTAGCTTCAGCCTTGCTTACTTTGATTCGCGCATTAATGTTGGGATCAAAGATAGGAAAATTGATGGACGGCATAATTCCAAAAGTCCACATTTTCATTAAATCAGTCAACTCAAAGCTAGCGGTGCCCCCTCTGGCTGTCAATGTGATGGAGGGAAGCTTGGCTAACTTCGCCTGACCAGAGAGTTCATGGGCTTGAAGAATACGGTATTCTGCAGCGATAATATCGGGCCGCCGTGATAAGAGGTCTGCCGGTAGACCTGAAGGTACGCCAATGATATCTACGCTGTCCTGGAGATAACTACGGGGAACTTGCAGTTCACCGGCGGGAATTCCAAGCAATGTGGCTAGGGCATTTTCAGTGACGGTGCGTAAGCGATGGAGTTCTAGCAGCCCCGTGTTCAGTCGGCTAATTTCTGCTTTCTGTTGCAATATCTGGGTTTCGGGAATGAGCCCTTCTTGATGCATGGACTCATAGATGGCTAAGATTTCCTCATTCTGGTTCAAGTAGGCTTGTTGCCGCTGGATTTGTTCATCGAATTGGCGAATTTGGAAATAGGAGGTGGCAACATTGGAGACTAACGTTAAATATCCTGCTCGCCAATCTGCCTCGGTGGTTTTATAAGCAGCCGTTTGCGCCTTAACACCCTTTCTAAACTTGCCCCAGATATCCAGTTCCCAGTTCAGTGCGCTGGCGGCGTTGTACTGGGTGGTTGAAGATTGTCCGGTAACCTTCTGGGTGTTTACTCCAAATCCTAAATTTACGGTGGGTAGTGCCCCCGCTCTTGCTTGCTCGATGGCCACTTCTGCAACTTCGCTGCGGGCAGCTAATATTTTAAGGTCGATGCTTTGGGCAATCGCTTTTTCGATCAGACTGTCAAGGTAGGGATCGCCAAAGGCAGTCCACCAGTCCAATCGTATTGCTTCTGCTGTCGAGGTGCCCCGTGACCATTCCTTTTTAACGGGAAGCTCCGGGCGTTGGTAGGCGGGGCCACCCAAATTGGCGCAAGAGGGCAAAATAAGTAAACAAATGCCGACAATAAGCCATAGCAATACGAGGTTAAGCATACCGTTTTGGTACTCAGGATAAGCGATGGAGAGTAAACGATGAAGCACTAATTTTTGGGTTTGAGCCCGCATTTCTCTACTCTCCCGCATAGATACAGCCCCTTGCCTCGGGGGGTTATCCTTGCGACTAAGGCAGTCATATCGCCATAGCAAATTAAAAGTATAATACATCAGTTAATCAAGGAATTAACTTAAATAAGAAGTAAAATTTTCGGCCCGTTGTACAGCATATGGTGGTTGACCGTTGGCTTTGTTTGGGACTCATAGCATCACTTTACCTGTAATTGCTCTTAACTCTATAAGTGCATATGCAGAATGCATTCCAATAGAGCCCAAATCTGGAGAAGAGAAGAAGATAGTGGGTGAAGAAGGGGGCCGGGGCGATATTTCCTTTTCCCCTATAAGGCCTCATGCTGCTCTAGGAGCAATATGAACCGGTTCAAAGTGAACCGGCGAGGTCAATCTGACCCGCTTTTTATGGCATTTCCCGGGTATTAAGGCTGCTTTTGGAATGGGATTGCGTATTCTTTTAGCCGGCGCTTCAAAGTGGAAAGTGAGATGCCTAATTCCCGAGCGGTGGCGGCCTTATTGTATCGGTTTCGCGCCAGGGCTTCTTGGATCATCTGCCGCTCTAAAGTTTTGAGTTGAGAGCCAGCGGGCGGCTGGGAAGGGGGAGGTTTAGAGGAGGATCTTTCAGCAGTTGCAAGGGGGAGAAAGTGGAGGTCTTGGGGGTGAATAGGATTTCCTTTAGTCAAAGCAGCAGCGCGTTCCAGGACATTGCGAAGTTCTCGGATATTTCCAGGCCAGGAGTAAGTTTGCAGCGCCTTTAAGGCGGCGGGAGTGAGGTGGCAGTCAAGGCCCCGTTGCTTGAGAAAGTGTTGCACCAGCAGCGGGATGTCTTCAGGAATATCCCGTAGGGGAGGGACGTCGATAATAATGACAGAAAGGCGATAAAATAGGTCAGCGCGGAAAGTGCCTGCTTGGACCATGGCGGCAAGATTGCGGTGGGTGGCTGCAATGACGCGCACATCGACCCGAACAGGTTGGTCTGAACCCAGGGGGGTCACCTCACGATTTTCTAGGGCTCTCAAGAGCCGGGGTTGCAGCTCAAGGGGAAGCTCGCCGATTTCATCGATAAACAATGTTCCCTGATTCGCCTTGCGAAAAGCGCCTTCTCGACTACCGGCGGCGCCAGTAAAAGCTCCTTTGGTATGTCCAAACAGGTCGCTGCGGATAAGCTCTCTATCGGTTACGGAGGCATCAAAGACGACGAAAGGGCCGTTGCGGCGAGAGAGGTGGTGCAGAGTACGGGCGACCAGTTCTTTTCCCGATCCGGATTCACCTTGGATAAGTAGAGTCGTGAGGGTGGGGGCGACCGCTCGCAAGAAGCCATAGAGTTCACGCATCGGTTGGCTCCCCCCCACTAAGGGGCCCAGTTGATTCTCCTGGGCTACGGCTATTTCATGCTCTTCTGTGAGTTGGCGCAATAGGATTTGCGTTCTGCCCAGCATGCCTGTGACCTCCATACCAAGAATAGCTTCGGTTACCCGAAGAGATTCGATAAAGGAGCCATTCGTTGAGCCGAGATCACGAAAGAGATACCCCTCTGGCGTTGAGCGGATCTCGGCATGGTGTCGGGACACTGAGCGGTCGTGCAAGATGAGGTCATTATCGAGGGCGGTGCCGATCCTTATTATGGGCAAGGACAGGGTGAGTTCTAATCCTGCATCGGGTCCCGAAAGCACTTTTAAGGCGAGGGCTTTAAATTTGAGCCGTCGGCCTCTGCTAGGCCGAGGGACGGCTATCGTAGTTGTTTTTTCTGAAGACATCTTCGCCTCGCTTGTAGTGCGGGCACTTTGGCAAAATCCTTTGTTATCGATATTTATCTTGGTATCCTGGCCAGGGTTTACTGGGCGGTGATTTGGAGCATTGTTTGGTTTGCCCCCGTATTCCCTGTCGCTTTATCGTAGGAATAGACGACCACCTCATAAGTCCCCGGCTCTTCAATCACTGTTTTCCCTTGGAAAAGGTTGACAGAACCGGTAAAGGGGAGGGCAATTTCTCGTAATTTTTTGCCGTTTTGCATCAAGAGAGCTTTGACTTCAAATTTCTCTGGTGGCCATAGGCCATCACCCATAATGGGACAGCCACACATCATTGTGATCTTCCCATAAATATCGGTTTGGCCCCCTGCTGATACTCGAGTCCAGGCATCGACAATGAAACCGGGTAAATTAATGATAATACCATCGCCAATAATGTCCTTGCCGGGAATCACCCAAGAGGTCACCGTGGCTTCTTGTTGGGATTGACGGGCACCAGTGGGCCCCCATACTCGAAAACGTAGCAGGCGGGGCCGCTCAATATCCACTGTAGCTAGATAGCCAGCTGTGGTTTTAGTGGTTATTCGTTGGCCCCGTTCAGGAGGGGTTCTCATTAATAAATCCGTATCGCCGGTGTCTCCTCGAATCTGCCCTTGAGCAAGGATTGCACCAGTTTCTACGTTTTCTACCACAGCGCGCATTCCGCCGACACTACTGCCAATAAATTTAGCATCAACAGCACGCGCTCGAATCATGATACGGGTTTCCTCCCCAAAGGCAGGACTTTCTCCTCCAATTGCCAAGAACCCTACTATCGCAAGCCAAAACCACGATTTTGATGATATCGCTTTCATAGTGATTCTTTAGATCTGTTGTTGCAGCAATGCTTGGGTGATTTCTTCCCATTCTGCATCCCAAGGCAACTGGGAGACGGTTTTGCCAGCGCGAGAATACCAGTAGGCAGCATTTGAAAGATCCCCTTCCTTTCGATGCAGATAGGCATGGACCCAAGCCCCTGTCGCATCCCCCGCTGATTGGGCAAGATGATGGGCGTGATCCCAATCCCCCTTAGCCTCATACCATAAGGCCTGAAGTGGTAAAGGGATATCCTGAGGTGGATTATTTGCGGCTAGTAGATTTTTGAATTCTTGCAAGTTCATTGTCTTCACATCCTTTAGATTGTAAATCGAATATTTTATGAATGACTGGAGAATTAAACCTCCACTATGATGAGAAGGACGGACGCTTCTTTTGGGCCAAGTGTCCCCGGACGCCAATGGCGCTGGAGGGGGCTTATTGAATACGGGATCTTTAAAATAGCATAATGGGTTGTATGGCTAGAGTATAGTTCCCATCCTTCTACCTTATAACCTTGAATAAATATGCTTGCTTATATTATTCGTCGTATCTTGTATGCTATTCCGATTCTAGTCGGGATCAATATTTTGACCTTTATTTTGTTTTTTGGAATTAACAGCCCGGATGACATGGCCCGGGTGCATCTGGGAACTAAGCGGGTCACCCAGGAAGCCATAGAGGCTTGGAAGCGGGAGCGAGGTTATGATAAGCCCTTATTCTGGAATAAGGATGCGGAGGGGAAGGAAAAGTTTACCGAAACTATTTTTTTTTCTAAATCTGTTGTTTTATTTGCCTTCCGCTTTGGCCGTGCCGATGATGGTCGTGATATCGGACAGGATCTCCGTACCCGTATGTGGCCCAGTTTAGCTATTGCGGTACCTGTATTTATGGTGGGTTTATTGGTCAATATTACCTTTGCCCTATTCATCGTGTTTTTCCGCGGGACCTATTTCGACCTAGGGGGGGTCGTGTTTTGTGTGGTCTTAATGTCCATCTCCACCCTATTTTATGTAATTACTGGTCAATATATCGTGGGTAAGTTGATGCATTTGGTGCCTATTTCCGGCTATGCTAGTGGATTGGGGGCATTAAAATTCATTATCTTACCTGTCATTATTGGGGTTATTTCGGGTATTGGGGCTGGTACCCGGTGGTACCGAACCCTATTTTTGGAAGAGGTTAGCAAGGACTATGTTCGCACTGCCCGTGCAAAGGGCCTATCCGAACTCAAGGTGCTGTTTAAGCATATACTAAAAAATGCTTTGATCCCCATTTTGACTGGGGCGGTGGTGATCTTGCCTACTTTATTTTTAGGTAGCCTCATTTTGGAGTCTTTTTTCGGCATTCCAGGTCTTGGCAGTTATACCATTGATGCCATCAATGCCCAGGATTTTGCGATTGTGCGGGCCATGGTATTTCTGGGCTCAGTACTCTATATCTTGGGTCTCATCTTGACGGATATTTCTTATACTTTGGTGGACCCTCGGGTGCGCCTTAGCTAAATGATGCCTTTTCAGCCTGTTTTTCTTTGGACCGATATTCTTATTTACCTGTTATTGGTGGTGCTAGCCGTAGGGATAGGCATGATCCGTCGGCGTGAGCATCTACGTGCACCTTGGCGCCGTATTCTGCATAGCCGCCGGGGCCAAATTGCCTTGGTGATTCTCATTGCTTATGCTGTGGTTGGTCTCTTGGACTCCATCCACTTCCGCCCGGCCTTGGAGCACTCCTCCTTCCAGACAACCCGGGTCCAATACTCTCCCGAGGTGCTCAGCCTCCTGGATATCTGGGTCTCTCATTTGCGGGAACAAACAGAGACTACTTACTCGGCTCCTTTTGCCACTCATCTTTACGTCAAGGAACAGGTGGAACTGCCGGATGGGCAACAATTGCGCACCTATCCCCGGTTACAATACGGGGGCGCCCATTTAGCGGATCCGTCGGCGCGTTGGTACGATGTGGGGCAAACGGTACTGCAGGCGGGGGGCAGTGGTATTGTTTGCTGGTTGCTTTTCACCCTCCTAGGACTGGCTTGGTTGGCTAAAGGGCAGGGCGTCAGTTATCCCCTTTATCTGGGGCAGGTCCTGAAAGGTCACCCGGAAGCCCCGTGGCGGGTTGCCTTTATCACGGCGGGAATTGTCGTGGTACTTGCTTTTATGGCGGTGGCTTTGAGCCATGATTATCATATTTTGGGAACCAATAAAGTCGGCCAAGATGTCTTTTATCAGAGTTTAAAGAGTATTCGTACAGGGCTTGTCATCGGCACCCTCACCACTTTGGTGATGCTGCCTTTTGCGTTGGCGCTGGGCATTGCCGCAGGCTATTTTCGGGGCTGGGTGGATGATGTGATTCAATACCTCTATACCACGCTTAATTCTATTCCCGGGGTGCTGCTCATTGCCGCGGCAATTCTGATGTTGCAAGTTTATATGGGTAACCATCCGGAGCAGTTTGAGACCGTGATTGAGCGAGCCGATCTGCGCCTTTTATTTCTCTGTCTTATTCTTGGGGTGACCAGTTGGACGGGATTGTGTCGGATTCTACGGGGAGAGGCTCTCAAGCTTCGGGAAGTTGATTATGTTCAGGCGGCCCAAGCCTTTGGGGTGAGCCGGACCAAGATTTTATCCCGTCATATCTTGCCCAACGTAATGCATATTGTTTTGATATCGGTAGTGCTGGATTTTAGTGGTTTGGTGCTGGCCGAGGCGGTATTGTCCTATGTGGGAGTAGGGGTTGATCCTGCGACCATGAGCTGGGGCAATATGATCAACAGCGCCCGCCTTGAGATGGCCCGTGAACCGATGGTGTGGTGGTCCCTGACTGCAGCTTTCCTGTTTATGTTTATTCTGGTGCTTGCCGCCAATCTATTTTCTGATGTGGTACGGGAGGCTTTAGACCCGCGAGCGAGGTAATCATGTCGGTAGAACAAACACATCCTTTAGCCCTAAAACAATATTGTCGAAACTTGGTGGAAACCAAGGCTTTTGAGCGGTTTATGGCGGTGGTTTTGAATAATTTGGAGGCGGCGAAGCGGGAGCATTTGGAGGAATTACGGTATTCCCCTAAGGTGGAGGAGTTGCTTGCTGAACTACGGGAAACCCAGGCCACTCTAGGGCGGTTGCAGGAACGGCTGGAAACGGTAACGCGGACTCGCCTGGAGGAGATAAAGGAGCGTCCCCTTGACTGAGCCCTTGTTGCGGGTTGAAGGGCTCAAAACCTGGTTTGAAACCTCAGCAGGGACAGTACAGGCCGTCGATGGGGTCGATTTTGATATTTGCCAAGGCGAGACTTTTGCTTTGTTGGGGGAGTCGGGTTGCGGTAAATCCATGACGGCGCTTTCTGTGATGCGTTTGATACCTGTTCCCCCAGGCCATATGACTGCACGCAGGGTGGTCTTTGATGGGGAGGATCTGCTGGAGTTGCCGGAAGTAGCTATGCGCAAGCTGCGAGGCCGGAAAATTGGGATGATTTTCCAAGAACCCCAGACTTCCCTCAATCCCGTCTTTACCGTGGGGGATCAAATTGGCGAAAGTTTGCGGGTTCATCTTGGCTTGCGGGGTCGTTCTCTGCGTCGCCGAATTCTAGATCTTTTGGAGGCAGTGGGGATTCCCGATCCCGGGCAGCGCGTAAATGATTATCCCCACCAGTTCTCGGGAGGGATGAAGCAGCGTGTAATGATTGCCATGGCTCTTGCCGGAGAGCCGGAATTGCTGATTGCTGATGAGCCTACAACCGCTTTGGATGTAACCATCCAAGCCCAGATCCTAGCATTGTTGAAACGGCTGCAGGAGGAACAGGGTCTCTCCATTCTCCTGATCACCCATGATTTAGGGGTGGTGTCCCAGGTGGCCGATCGGATCGGGGTGATGTATGCGGGTCATTTGGTGGAGCAGGCGAGCCGTGAACGTTTTTTTTCAGATCCCCTTCACCCTTACTCCCGTAAGCTGTTTGAGGCCCTTCCTCGCTGGGGTAAGCGGGATCAGCGTTTGAATGTGATCCGAGGTAGTGTTCCCTCGTTGGCCCAACATTTTCAAGCTTGCCGTTTTGCTGACCGCTGTGATTTTGCTTGGGAAGCTTGCCGGATACAGGCCCCCAAGTGGCTTTTGGCCAAGTCTGGTCACCATGTTCGGTGTCACCTTTATGATCCGGAGATTGCGCCAACTCGTCCTCATCCAGGCCAAGGCAGCAGTTATCACTCACCTTTGTCAACGGTGCAGCCCGCTGGGCAGGTCTTGCTCAAGGTTGAAGATCTTAAGGTCTATTTTCCCCTTCGAAAGGGAATTTTGCAGCGGACTAAGGGCTATATCAAAGCGGTTGACGGGGTTTCCTTGGAAATTCGGCGGGCCGAGACTTTGGCTTTAGTGGGTGAGTCAGGCTGTGGCAAAACCACTGCCGGTAAAGGAATCCTGCAGTTGTTGCCGGTGACGGCGGGTAGGGTGCAGTTTGGCGGTGAAGAATTGACTCGGCTTAAAGGCCGCGCTCTGCGCCGGCGGCGGGCTGATTTTCAGATTATCTTTCAAGACCCCTTTGCCTCCATGAATCCACGCATGACCATTGGTGATATTGTGGAAGAGGGCATGATTGTGCAGCGGGTGGAGGACAGTGCTGAAGCTCGGCAACAACGGATAGTTGAATTGTTGCGGCGGGTGGGACTGCCCGCTGAAATTCGGGATCGCTATCCTCATGAATTTTCCGGGGGGCAGCGGCAGCGGATCTGTATCGCCCGGGCCTTGGCCGTCAAACCTAAATTTGTTGTCTGTGATGAGCCTACCAGCGCCTTGGATGTTTCGGTTCAAGCGCAGATTCTCAATTTGCTGCGTGAAGTACAGCACGAGTTTGGTTTGTCCTACTTATTCATTACCCATAATTTGGCGGTGGTTGAATATTTGGCCCATCGGGTAGCGGTAATGTATTTAGGTCGTATCGTGGAGGAGGGCACAGTAAAAGAAGTACTCCAGCAGCCTCAGCATCCTTATACCCAAATGCTTCTTGAGGCGGTGCCCATGATAGAAAGGGAACAAAAATCCAAGCGAGTAAACCACTCAGGAGATGCTCCCCCCTCGCCGGCCAACCCACCGAAGGGGTGCCATTTTTATCATCGCTGTCCCCATGCCATGACAACTTGCCAGGAGCAGTATCCTGGTGTTGTTCAAATTTCCACTACCCATAAAGTTTATTGTTTTTTACATCGCTAAAGGATCTTTTTCTCTATAATTAGTCAATCACTAAAGGTTGTTTTAGATTCCAGGAAGCCATGATGCGTATGAAATGCCTCTTGCTGGTTCTGCTCCTGTGCGCTTGCAGTCCGGTGGCTGAGTATGATTACGCTGAAAAGCGGGCTGCCATGGTGCAGGCTATTGAGGAACAGGTTCGCCTCACCAGTCAGTGGATGGATCAGACTGCATTGGATCCGCGGGTGATAAAAGCAATGGGAACAGTGCCCCGACATCAATTTGTGCCGGAAGAATATCGCCGGTTGGCCTACTGGAATCACCCTTTACCTATTGGCGATAAGCAAACGATTTCCCAGCCCTACATTGTGGCGCTTATGACCCATTTGGCTGAGCCTGATCCGGAAGATGTGGTGTTAGAAGTGGGGACGGGATCAGGTTATCAGGCTGCGGTATTAGCCCAATTAGCCAAGCAAGTTTATACTATTGAGATTATTCCAGAATTAGGCAGACAAGCGACGGAGCGTTTGCGTCGGCTAGGCCTTGATAACATTGAAGTACGGATTGGTGACGGCTACTATGGGTGGGAAGAGCACGCCCCCTTTGATGCCATTGTCGTTACTGCTGCCCCCGAGCAAATTCCTCCCAGGTTGATTGAGCAGCTTAAACCCGGTGGTGTCTTGGTTATTCCAGTGGGTCGTGATTTCCAGCAGCTTATGCAGGTAAAAAAAGGATCGGGGGAAAAAATAGAAACTCGACGACTCATCCCCGTTAAGTTTGTTCCCTTGACCGGCGAACATTAGAACTTGCAAATAAAAGAAAACCTAAGCAGCAAAATGCAAGCCCAATATCCCCCAAAAATACTCATATAAGTATCTATTGTATTTGTATTTATAGCCTTTTATTTCTTTGCAACTCATTGCACCTTGTCTTTGCATTCTATTGCGGCCATAATGCTACCCTATTGAAACCCGAGGGTAGCAAATGCGCTTTACCGACTCTGCTATAAAGAAACTCAAACCCAAAGAAAGCCGCTTTGAAGTCTTTGAGGATGGGCGGCCAGGGTTCGGCTTGCGTGTGACCCCCAAGGGCAAAAAGTCATGGTTTTGGCTGTATCGCCACAATGGACGGCCCAGGCGGGTCACCTTTGGCAGCTACCCGGAAGTGGACTTGTACACGGCGCACTTAAAGCATGCCGAGGCTCAGCAATTGCTCTCCCAAGGGTTGGACCCTGGCGATTTGGAAACCGCACGCAAACAGCAAGAACGCCATGCTATTACGGTAAACACACTCGCTAAGGAATACCTGATCCGGCATGCCAAACCGAATAAGCGAAGCTGGGAAGCTGACGAACGAATGTTGAACAAGGACGTGCTACCCGCCTGGGGGAGGATTAAAGCTAAAGGCATTACCCGCCGTGATGTGGTTTTGCTGTTAGACGGGATACAGGACCGGAGTGCACCAGTGGCCGCCAATCGGACCCTATCCTTAATTAAAAGGCTGTTTAATTTTGGCGTTGAGCGGGCCATGCTGGATGTCTCCCCCGCCGCCGGGATACGTCCGCCAGCAAAGGAAACCCCAAGGGACCGGGTACTCTCCGAGGATGAAATTAAGGCGTTTTGGACGGGGCTTGAGAAAACCCATATGGCTGAACGGATTCAGTTAGCCCTCAAGTTTCAGCTACTCACCGCCCAGCGTAAAGGCGAAATACTTTCAGCAATATGGGACCAATTTGACTTTAACCAGGCAGTTTGGACTATCCCCGGTAGCATTGCCAAAAACGGACGGACCCACACCGTACATTTAAGTCCCCAAGCCCTTGAGATAGCCCAGCGGCTTCATTTCCTTGGCGGGGATTACCTGCTACCCGGTAAAAAAGGCGATAGGCCCATGACGGGGCGGAACATAGATAAGGAATTACGTCTCGCGTTGCCTACCCTGGGGACTAACCATTTTACCAGCCACGATTTAAGGCGTACGGCAGCCAGCCACATGACGGGGATAGGAATACCTAGGCTTGTCGTATCCAAAATACTCAACCACACAGACCGGGGGGACATTACCGCTATCTACGATCGCCACGACTATAACGCTGAGAAGCGGCAAGCATTGGAGGCTTGGGGGCGGAAGGTGGACCAAATTGTTTATGGTGGGGAGTGTGCCGAGGTGGTGGTGCTAAAAAAATATTAACTGTATTAATATTTTTGTTAACGAAAACAAATGCTTATTGCAAGCAATATTAAAACGTGGTACTGTATTGGATAACCCTGCGGGGTCCTATAAAGGGAAACCCCGCACCGCGCCAACGGTAACGGGGTTTTTGTTTTTTACAATCGGCCTTCAGCAAGGCATTTAAAACATGGTCGTAGTTAGTGCAAGTAACTCGACATTTTTACCCAGCCTAATTATTGGGCTAAGGGTCGTTAACTTAGGGTTAACAAGACAAAGTGTACCAGTTAGTAAAACTAACACACAACCCTTGGTTGCTACCCCGCCTTGCTGTTGGCCTCCTAAACATAGGAGTAAGAGCCAACAAATGTCTAACAAGAAATTAACTTATTGTGGTCTTGACTGCGAGATCGATCCTGCTCGTAAGGTTCTCCTTGCCCCTGAACTACGCAAAGCCATCGGCGGCATTCATGAATCAACGCTATGGCGTTGGATGAAGCAAGGCAAAGTCCCCTCCCCCATTATCCTCCCCAGCGGAAAGAAAGCTTGGCTTGTCGATGAAGTTGACGCTTGGCTGAAAAGCCTACCGCGTGGCTAAGGGGGTGCTCAATGAAATACCAAAACTTAAGCCCGGAAACGGGGCGAGAAGGTTGCGTCTCTAGAAATGGAAAAGCCCCACTGGGGGGAGGGGCTTCTGATGGGGCAAAACTGGAAAAGATTAACCCCTATTATACCCTAGCCCCCCATGACTTGAAAGCGCACGCCCTACTATATGCTGAATGGGGATGGCGGGTTTTTCCTGTCCATACTCCAATAAAAGGCGGGGGTTGTTCGTGCAGAAATCCTAAATGTGAAAACGTCGGCAAACACCCGCGCACTAGGAACGGGCTGAAAGACGCCACCACAGACCCCCAGGTTATTGAGGGCTGGTGGTGCAAATGGCCCGGTGCCAATATCGGGATTGCCACAGGGAAAGGGTCGGGGATTGTCGTTATAGACATAGACAGGAAGGAAGGCATTGATGGAGAAGAAGCTATTGGGGATAGACAACTCCCTGACACCGTGGAGCAAACCACAGGTTCCGGTGGGCGGCATTTAATTTATATCAGGCCGAAAACGGATAAGAAATACAGAACCTATACCAATATTCTCAAACCAACCCCAGGGGTAGATAGCCGGGCCGATGGGGGCTATATCGTGGCCCCTCCATCCCTGCATGAGTCATGGCGGCGCTATGAATGGGAGGCGAGTTCAGACCCTACCGAGGGAGTTTTGCCCGTAGACCCGCCAGAGTGGTTTATTGAACTCATAGAGGAAAAGCCGCACCTCCACTCAGTGGAGGACTTGCCCGAGCCTAGCGGGGAATTTCCTCTAAACATTAAAGAGATGCTTGAGGCAATACCGGCTGATAATTATGACACATGGATAGGGGTAGGCATGGCCCTCCATAGGATAGATTCTAGGAATGGATTCCGCCTCTGGGATGAATGGAGTGCCAAATCTGATAAGTATAAAGGGACAAGCGAGATCGTAGAGAAATGGACCTCTTTCAAACGCAACGGTAATGGTAGCCCGCCTGTTGATATAGGGACTGTCAGGAGGCTTGCCGAGGAGCATGGATGGGTGGACCCAGCTAGAGGGCATGGGGCAGAGGTAGCTGAGGCTTTAAAGAGTGGTACGGCTGAAGACTGGCCGGACCCTCAGCAATTAAAGATAGAGCACCCCGCCATTGAATACCCAATAGACGCGCTACCCGCCAGGGTTAAAGAAGCCGTTATCGAGGTGCAACAGTTTGTTAAGGCACCCGTCCCCATGGTGGCGTCTTCCGCCATATCGGCGCTATCTCTGGCCGCTCAAGCCCATGTTGATGTTAGGAGAGCATCAAAGCTTGATGGTCCTACCAGCCTTTTTATGCTGGTGATCGCTGATAGCGGAGAGAGAAAATCGAGTTGCGATAAATATTTCCTGGACCCTATCAAAAATTGGGAAAAGCAGAAGGAAGAGCAAGCAAAGCCTTTGCTCAGCGACTACAGGGCCGAGCAAGCGGCCTGGGAAGCCGAGTATAGCGGCGTTAAGGACAAAATCAAAAGGCTGGCAAAGGAGGGCAAGAGTACAGAGAAGGAAAGAGAAAGGCTGAAAGAGCTAGACCACAACAGGCCAGAGGAACACAGAACCCCCAGGCTGGTTTACGAAGACTTTACACCAGAGGGGTTGAAGTGGGACTTAGCCACGAAATGGCCTTCGGCTGGGATTATGTCGTCCGAGGCGGGGATTGTGCTTGGCTCTCATGGCATGGGCAAGGATTCCATCATGCGAAGCTTGGCCACACTAAACAAATTGTGGGACGGGACAGCAATGCCCATAAGCAGACGTACAAGCGAATGCTTTATCGTGAGAGGGGCAAGGGTGTCGGCTTATTTGCAGATACAAAAATCAGTTTTAGAACGGTTCTTTGAGCAATCGGGGGGGTTGGCTAGGGGGACTGGTTTTATGGCCCGTTTCTTAATTTCCTGGCCAAGGTCCACCCAGGGGACTCGTTTTTTTACGGACCCCAACGAGGATTGGCCAGCCCTTGACAGCTTCAAAGATAGGATCGCGGAAATTCTAGACGCACCCACGCTAATGGATAAAAACTGGGAGCTAACCCCTAATATGCTCGACCTATCGCCGGGGGCAAAAGATGCTTGGGTTGAATTTCACGATGAGATTGAAAGCGAGCTAAAAGCCGGGGGCCAGCTCGAAGACATTAAAGACGTGGCAAGCAAAATTGCTGAAAACGCGGCCAGGATGGCGGCCCTGTTCCATGTTTTTGATGGCGTTGGAGGCCCCATAAGCGCCCATTCTTTCGATTCGGCCAGTCGCATAACCCTGTGGCACCTGGGTGAAAGTCTCCGGTTCTTCAACGAGGTTGCCCCACCAGAGGGGAGGGAGAACGCCGAAAAAATCGAGGACTGGTTGCTTTCGTATTGCGAGCAGCATAGAACTACAAGGGCTCCTACCAAGCTTATCCAGCAGTATGCCCCCGGTAAGCTGAGAGAAAAGGCAAAGCTTGACGCGGCCATAGATGAGCTTGCAGCACTGAATAGGGTAAGAAGAGTTCAGGAAGGCAGAAAGAAGTTCATCGAGGTAAACCCCAAGCTGTTGGGGCGTGTTGTTTACAGTTCATGACCTTCTACTCCCTGCTATTCTTGCTATTTTTGCTACCGTTGGGCTCTAGCCCGTGGGGGGCGGGGCTCCGACGGTAGTAGCTCCTTGCTATTCTTCTGCTAGCGTTTGCTATTTTTCCGCTGCCGTTTCCAAAAATAGCAGAACGGTAGCAGAAGAATAGCAGACGGTAGCAAACGCCCGCTACCGCTGAAATCCCCATGGGACAAGGGCTACAGGCGTTCGGTAGCAAGAATAGCAAAAATAGTAACCCCCTAACCCTAGGAAAATGTATATGAGCCTATTTGACAAGATTCACAGCCTGCCCAAAAGAAGGCCGCTTGCTACCGTTATCCCCATAGAGGAAGGCAGGAAGAACAAGCGCCCATGGTGGGACAACCGTATTACCTGCCAGGAATGCATATACCTAGCAAAGAGTAACGGCCTATGCCTGAACGCCGAGAAAGCCGGGGCGGTGCCGAGGCGTTACTACCCGGTGCCGGATATTCCTAGGCGGTGTGAGGGGTTTAGGGGGCAGTTGTAGAACTGGCGAGCGGTTTAAACCAAGGAATTAGTTTAATGTCTACTGATATTTACAGAAGGAGATCAACTGATGAGTTTTAAGCCTGGGAAAAGCGGCAATCCAGCAGGGAGACCGAAAGGGACCAAAGACAAGCGGACTGAGTTTAGGGAGCTGTTGCGCCCCCATGCGCCGGATTTAATTAAGAAGGCGGTAGAGATGGCTTTAGAGGGGGATGCCACTGCGTTAAAGTTGTGCCTAGATAAACTAATCCCTAACCTCAGACCCCAGGCAGAGCCGGTATCCATTCAGTTTAATGGCGAGTCATTACTTGAGAAAGGCCAAGAGATTTTAAAGGCAGTCAGTAAGGGGGAGATCACGCCAGAGGAAGGGAATCACCTGCTAGCCTCCTTGGCGAACTATGGAGGGCTTGTTGGCAAGGAGCAGTCTTTAAAAAGGCATCGCGATTACCAGTCGTTTGATGCCATGTTTAAAGGAGGCATATAGATACCCTAAAAAGCCCAAATGTGGCGCGCCAGCATCGGTAGAGATTTGGTGAAACGCATTCAACTACAATGAATGGTGCTGGGGTTTATGTAAATATCCCCTGTTCTCCATCTCTAGAGGTTTCAGATTCTAGACCGGACGAGTAGCCAATTCTTTATGTCCACAAAATTTATATAAGTACCCGCCTACCCTAAATTTCTACAACTTCATGCACCAAAACCGGATGGGCAGCCATTTTTTTGCATCCGCAAAATTAAGTAGGGGGTATATCTTATACCTGTAGTCAGTTATGGGGAGGCTATGTATATGTAGCTGTTATTCCTGAGTTAAAATTCCATAGGTGCAAAGGCAGGGTAAAGTTAAGTTAGCACTAGGAGAAAATTTCTCTTCTACTGTTGATTATTTCGTTCAAATTTCCTTCTCAAATCTTCAACACTAATTAGTTTTTTTCGACTCCTGTGGATCATCCGATGGCAGTTTGAGCAGAGGGGAGAAACTTTTGTAACGGCTTCACTTAGCTTCTGTTGGAGATTTTCACCCTCAGTCATGAAAATAGGATATTTATGATGAATTTCTATGAAATTCCGACCAAGTTCACCGTATTTTTCTAAGAAATCAAACCTGCAGACTTGGCATTTAATATGTCCATTTTGCGAGTAATAATTTACGGCATAATCTCGAAGTTGTTTTGATCGTTCATAAGTGCTGCTTTCAGTGATTTTCTTTTTACCTTCCCTAATCAGGACATTTTCGTCAAATAATTTTAGATGCGAGACTTGGCTATTTTTATTTGATTTTGCTCTAGCTGTAACAGCTTGGTTAGTAATTCCAGCGCCCTCACTGCCTCTTTTATTCACTATTTTAAGTAGCCTGCGCACCTCTTCTGTAGCAAATTGCTTAAGTCCGGTGACTATATCATCCCCAGTAAAATCGTTTTCGAATAGGTAGGTAAGCAATTCCACATTATCTTTAACAATGCATTGGCCTTTGGGAGTGATGGTCCATAAGCCCGATTTACCCCCACCCATAGACTGGTAAACTGCTAACCCATCAAGTACATTGTGAGATTTCAGGTTTCTCACTTTCTGTGAAAAGTGAGTATCCTTACGATTTTTCAGTTGTCGAGCATCTTTGTCTATGGGTTTAAGGATCTCAGTAAGACTCTCAATGAGGGTTGTTGTGTCTGTTGTGTAATTTTCTGAATTAGACATGAGCCATAGGGCAGGTAGGATCAAATCCTTTTCTGAGCGATCTGGCATAGTCTATCCACACTATTATCATAGCTTGTAATTGGTTATCATTAAATGCTTTGTCTCGCGTATGTTGCGTTCTTTTATAGTCCACATATACTTTTTATCAAAGGCTTGTATATTAAGATCTTTCTTTTCATAGAGAGAAATAATAAAATCAGTTGCTTTGATAACTAACATGAAGTTTGCCTGGCAGTGATTAATTAAATAATTAGCCAAACGCTTTTGATCACTTTTATCAAAAATGTTTTTGTCATAGTCGCTGAAGTCCGTATCGTAAGGTGGATCTAGAAAAATAAAATCGCCTTTCTTAGGTCTAAATTTTTCAAGAAACTCCTCGAAATCCATGTTTTCGAAAACAGCTTTCTCTAGCTTTTCTAGAAGTGACCGCTGACGTAAACGATTTACTTTTAATTTTATATCTTTTCTGTTGTAGGAAATTCCACCATAGGGAACATTAAATTGGCCGGATTTATTAAATCTGAACATTGCAGCATAAGCGTATTCTCTTATAAAGAAGAAAATCGCTGCAAACTTTGCTTCGCTAATGTTGTGTTTGCATGGGTAATTGTATAGGTATCGCATATGCATATAAAATGCAGATTTTATTGCACCCTCTAAATTGCTCTGTAAGTCTTTTTGTGATAGTTCCCCCTGCTTTGCTTCTAGTTTTTTCATGCGCTGCATCTTATTGAAGAGGTTTGACTCAATCTCGCCAATTAGATGCTGTATGTCATAATTAAATGCATTGCTGAATATGCTGTTGAACTCTTCAGAATTCTGAATAATAAATTCAACGAGGCGATTTTTAAGGTCATGGTTATTTAAGTAGTTATGTTTATACTGAAGATAAATACGGATAAGATCACCGGAATAACATACTGTTACCTCTTCAATATTTTTCCAATAGCGATTAATCGCCTCTAGCATCGAATAAAAATCTTCGTTTGAAGTAGCCACCTGCCGGTAAAAAGCAATTAAATCAGTACAGAAATCGTTGAGATAAGCGGGAACTTTACTTGAAAGCGAAAAAAATACCGCACCCCCTCCAACAAATGGCTCGAAAAAACGACCAATTCTTTGCGGCATTCGAGGCAATATAAGGCTAAGCTCCGCCGTTTTACCCCCAGGCCACTTCAATAAGGGGGAGAATCGCTCCTTTAGAATATAATTTCCATAACTTGGGCGAGATCGAGAGTCGCCAAGGCCAAATACTTCAAATAAATCAGGCTGTCCCAATGACATGCGTGCTCTAAGCCGAGAATTTAATGAATAAGAATTCTAGTAATAGATTAGATTTTGACGTGCCCCCATGCTTTACGCAAGACTTGGAGCTGCTATTGATTTGTGGTACCTCGGTACTCACCTTGGAGACACTCTCCTCTTACTCCAGAACTTAGGTTGCTGGCCTTTAGTCTCACCCATCTAAGCACGGGAACACATGCCACCACCGGGAAAGAGGGGGAAGAGTGTCTGGCCTGGGCTTCAGCTTACGGAATAGATACGAGCCTGGTGGGTGAGGCCTGAGCTTCTACCTTAAAGCCATAAAGTTTCATTTTTTCAAAGACTTAAATGCATTTTCTGTGCCGGTATAGTGGCAGCGCTGCTCCTTTCTGCAGCGCTTAATATACAGGTTTTTGGTAAGATGCCGAAACAACTCAAAACCGAGCTATTGCCATAGTTGTTTCGTACTGGGCATGCGAAGGATATTACTGACATTTTTTCGGAATAACTGGAGGCACATAACAGCCGCCTCGATCACGGCTTACCCTGGAATGCAGCGGAATGGTAAGCCGCGGCGTTAGATTGAAGGAGGATACATGCTTGCTACCATCTACAAAGGATTTGAATTGTCTCCTTCTCCATACCAGTTGCGGGAGACGGGAGAATGGACGGTGAGAGTAATGATCACAAAGCACCACGATAGCCGCGACGAGTCACTAGTGAAGCCGTTCTCTGCCAGCAACGCATTCAAGGAAAGAAAAGATGCGGAGAGCCATGCTATCCAGTTTGGCAAGGAAATTATTGATGGAAAACATCTAAATCTTTCAGTCGATGATCTCCTCTAGGCCGAATCAATCTAACATTCGGCTCCAGCCTGATCTGCAAAATTGGGTCAGCTCTTGGTTTTTTTCTTGCGCATGGCGTGCCGCTTTTGCGGGCGGTTGAGCCGAGCAGGCATCGGAGTTGAAAGAAAATAAATGGCTTGGAATCCACATAAAGCACGCGAATGTCTGGACGGATCTGCGCTCGTATCGTTTATCGACGAGCGAGACAAGCTATCGGCATTCAGGCTTCGCTCTGGTCGCGAGATCGCTCTTCTCGAAGAGAATGAAAGGAAGGTTTCTGTGTACCTGAGCTGCATTCCGCAGCACATGCCTGATGTTGTGCCGGACGGCACATATACTCCAACGGCATCAAAAATAGGAAGGCATTCCAATCTTGAGCTAATCACAAAGACTTTGGGCTTCAATCATCACGCGTTTAAGGTAACCATACTTTCACAAGATGGTTTGGAGCGTCTTCTGGCCTGGTACCAGTATGCATAACAACGCACTCCAGCCAACGTCTATGTCGGCGCTTCGCGCCGCCAGAGCTGCGGCTGAGTTTCATCATTGAGCCTGAAGGAAAAAACTATGCAGGTAATAGCGTGGAGTAACGGAAGCCACAAAAAATCAGGCGCTGGCTATGGTGTAAAGCTGTCCATTGAGGATCGAGACCGCTATTTTGAGCGTGGCTGGCAATCAGTGAAGCTCACGCTGGAAGATGGGGCTGAAATAGAGGTAAATGTTGGCAAGAAGTCCTTTTGGAGCGGAACTTGTAGAGAGCTTATTCACAGCCAGATAGGGAAGTGGTTGTTGGAAGTTGATTTGGCCCCTTGGCCCAAAGGCAATCCACCGAAATTGGAGTTAAGGCCACTTGGAAAGGCTTACTTCAAATTGCAACGTCTCGGCTCATAGCTATGTAAGCGGGGGCATTTAACCCCTAGTCCCCACACTACCGCGACATGCGGGTCCGCACCAAGCAGTTCACGAAGCTGTCTAGGTTTACAAGCAATATTTGCGGGATAACCCTCTTTTACTATATCCGCTATGGTTTGCCCTGGCGGGGTTTTCTTTTGTCTGAGGTACCATGAAAAAAATAATAGTGTTTTTGTGTCTATTTCTCCCCCTTACCGCCCTAGCCGACTACCATGGCCGCGTGGTGGGCATATCCGATGGCGATACCCTAACCCTACTGACATCCGTAAAAGAGCAGATTAAAGTCCGATTATCTGGAGCCGACACACCAGAGGGGGACAGCCGTACTCTCGCCTCCTCGATGGGAATTGTTTAGTCCAATCAAATGACGTGGGACATGATTACGTATGAAGATATTCGGTCCTTATCCGCGCCAGAGCGGTTCTTTACATATGCTGAGGCATATCTGGGAGCGGCCAATGCCATGTGCCAGCAGATGGTACAGGACCCTGCTTCGGGAAAATGGTCAAACGCGGCGGTGGTCTTAATGCTTGCGGCGCATGCCGTCGAACTGTTTCTAAAGGGAGCTATTCTCGCGCGGGAAACCCTCAACATATCTTGGAACCGAGGCCACAATCTTCATGAGCTTGCAGCAGACTACCGGTCACACTTTCCTGAGCCTTCGTTCAACTGGGATATTCCCTTTCAGGGGGAATTTCCCGTGGGGTTTTCTGAGGCAGAAATAGACGCCTTCAGAAAGGAAATACCAGCTCCTAGCATTCTATATCGCTATCCTGTCCAGAAGGGTGGGGATGAGTGGCAGGGCCTCTATGGGTTCGAGGCGAATTCGTTCCTCTTATTGCTAATCGAGTTGAAACATGACTTCATCCGAATCAAGACGCAACTTACCTAATAAACCGATGAAACCAACGCCGGAAAGCACTGCGGCTTATCGGTAGCGTTAGGCGGAGTTCCTACTTGGACAATAATACAAAGGCATTCATGATTCAGGCTTACTTCGATGACCTTGAGGCTCGAATAAAGTTTTTGCCTCGCCTTAGAGAGGAGGGACACCCCGATGAGGCGCTCATGCTTTGCTGTTGCTATATTGAGGCTCTCGGAAGCCGGAAACACCATCAATCGAGTCGGAAATTAAAAAATTACGCAAGAATTCTCGAAGAAGACAGCGGCAACCTATTATTTTCATTGGTGCATCCGAAGCGGCTTCGTCTCGTGATCCAGAATGCCAAACCTTTCAAGGTCGATTTATCCAAAATCGAGCCTCTGATCGATCAATTTGGAAATGAGTTGCAACCCCAGCAAGTGGTTCGTGACAAGCTTAGTGGCAATCTATCTGATAGGCAGGAATCTTGGCTACAGGAGAATCTCTTCAAAGGGACAATCGCCGCCATTTCGTACGAAAGGGTGCGAAGTGAGCTTGTGCACGACATTTCCGCTGGTACTGTTACTTTCAGTGAGTCGACGTTCAATGGTAATCCGGTGCCTGATCTTGATTTCGAATTGTTATACCAAGCTCTTATCAATATCTTTGAAAACATCAAAAAGAGATCAATCGAAGCAAATGCATGGTATTGGGAACAGAATGCCTAAAAACGTTATGAACTCGGACATCAAAAAGCGCCGCTCGTTACTCGCTCTGTTTTTTGCTGCCAGTGATGCGCGCCATGAGGTCCCATGAAGAAAGCACTAGCCTTGTTTCTATTTCTCCTCCTTATTGCCCCCCGCCAAAGAGCAAGTTAAAGTCCGACTAGCCGAGATCGACACACCCGAGAAGGGGCAACCCTATGGCAGCCGGGCAAAGCAGGCTCTCTCTAATTTGCTATTCGGCAAACAAGCGCGGGTAGTGGTGGAGACTGTAGATCGCTATGGGCGTACCGTGGGTCATGTATTTGTCAATGGCGTGGATGTCAACCGGGAAATGGTGCGCCAGGGCGCGGCTTGGGTCTACAGGGACTATCTACGGGACCGAACCCTATTGGACATAGAGAAAGCCGCCAGGGAGGCGCACAGGGGTTTGTGAGCGCTTCCAGAGGCGAGGCATAACAAACGGGATAGGATAAAGAAAGCGGCGGCACAGTGTGGGCCTAAGCGGTATTGCAAGCAGATGGCTAGCTGTGCCGAGGCGATGAGTTATCTAGCTTGTGATGTAACAATGCTGAACGGAAATTGGGGTGCAGGGCTTTCCGCAGGGCGAGCGGGGGCGAATTTTTACAGTTTCCTTAGTCTTAGCCTGGGAATGATTCATGGTGATGCGCCCTTGCAGGGAGGCAGCCATGAAGCTGGGAGCTAAACATCCCCCCTAGGCTTATTGGCCCTTACTCTAGACCACCCCAGCACCGGTATTAGGGAAACCACCGGCACTGACGAATTCCATGCAATTACAACCGCCATAGCATAGACCTGGTGCTTGTTTCTCTCGAACTATCGGGTCTTTCCTCAACGCACTTGACCGCCTCTCTGTGTGCTCTGCCCGCTAAGAAACCCATGCTGGTAAGAATATCCCATGGCGATTGGTTTCTTTGCAGCTGCCAGAGCACCACTACTTCCTATTCTGATAGGACCAGTAGCCCATAGGAAGTCTTTCCTAAAGATTTTGCAAGCGGCGCCGTAAAACCTTATACCCGATAGCAAAATACAGGAATACCGTAAGGTGGCCTTGCCAGCGGAACCCCTCCCTTGATCTTCAACTATGCAGGCGAGCCCCTTACTATTGGCATTGAAGCTGGCACTCTCTGGGGCTCTAGCGGCAATGGTTGTAACGCGCATTGAAAGTGCAAGTAGCTGAACTTCGTCTGGCTATGACCCACTCGATCGCCACCGCTTCAGTTTCGTGAGGGACATTCATTCACCAAAAGAGGAAAAAAATGAAGAAAGTACTTCTTGGGTCTGCTCTAGCAGTAATGATTGTGGGGTGTGCCTCAAGTCCTGACAAAATCCAAACCTCTTACGTGTCACCGATGCAATACAAAAACTATGACTGTGACCAGATAGCGGGTGAGTTGGGACGTATCTCACATCGCGCCAATGAACTGCATGGCAACCTTAAGAAAACAGCAGATAACGATAAAGCCCAGATGGCACTTGGGATGGTTGTTTTTTGGCCAGCGCTGTTTTTCTTGGAGGGGGGTGATGGACCAGAGGCGGCTGAATATGGTCGGCTAAAGGGAGAGAGAGACGCCCTAGAAAAGGCCGCAATCCAGAAAAAGTGCGATGCATTCATTACTCCAAAGCCCGCAATTCCCATCAAAGAAGCAGCAGACGGCAATAAACAACAGGTATCTGGCGTTGAAGAGTAGCAGTGCGCCTAAAATCCGGTAACCGGGAACTCTCTAACCCCAGTTTTCCCAACGGCCTGCATGTGGTCTTTGTCCTTCGAAATTTAAAAATGAAGAAAGCAAATGTTGCTCCAAAATTGGCAGCAGCATTTTACTGCCAATCATCACGCTTTGCTCAGCACAAAGGCGACTTTTCTCTGGGGAAGATTCAGCCCTTTTTCTAACCGCAAACTTTTAGGATAACCAATTAATAACCTTTGTAAGAGGGAGGAATGTTAGTCTCTAAAATTGGAATGTATGTATGGGCTTGGACTTTTCTCGGCCTTGTTCTATGCGCGCATAGCGTTGCTGGAGAAATTCTGGAAGAGAGGCCGGCCAAACTGAGCGCCTCGATATTGTCCCCGCTGATCGAAGGCCTATTGCTAGAGAAAACAACCCTTCCTTTCACTCTCAATCAGCGAGTTTCCACGGCAAGAGAAGCGGTGGCTAAGCAGGCTGAATACCAGTCTTCAGAATCGAATAGATTTCGTTTGGAACCCACGCCCCCGCCGGCGGTGATCGTGGAAGGAATCATCGTCCGCTTTAAATCTCCTCAAATCCAAGCACTCGCCCGGGCTAATTTGCCGCCTCCTAAAGAGGTGATTGCCGAACTGGAATCGGCTTTGGGTGAAGCACTGGTGTTCCACGGAGCGATGGTCAATGAGGCCCACGTGTTCCGCTTTTTAGCGCCCAAGGAGAGCGAGACGGTTTTCTCTCTCCTCCAGCGTGTAGAGCGATTTTCCGGTATCGAGTGGATCGAGGCGGATACACGCATGGAAGCCCAGTCGCTATCCAATGACCCCTTCTTCCACCACCAGTGGAATCTGGAAGGTGAAAAGGAAGGTTTTTTAGGCGGAATCGAGGCGATTCGTGCCTGGGAGATCACCCGCGGCTCCGCCGATACGATTGTGGCGGTGGTGGACAGTGGAATAAGACCTCACCCGGAATTCGCCGCGCGCTTGTTGCCAGGGTATGACTTTGTCTCTGAACCCGGCAGCGCGAATGATGGGGATGGTATGGATAGCGATGCCACGGACCCAGGGAACTGGCGCGTGGAGGGTGAGTGCGGGGGTCAAGCTGCAAGAGATAGCTCCTGGCACGGGACTCATGTGGCGGGGATCATTGCGGCGCGCGGTGACAATGGCTTCGGTATGGCCGGAGTGGATTGGCATACCCGAATTCTCCCCGTGCGGGTACTAGGGAGATGTGGTGGAACTGCGAGCGATATTGCCAACGGGATGGCGTGGGCGGCGGGTCTTCCAGTGCCCGGCGCTCCCCCCAATCTCCATCCCGCCCAGGTGATTAATCTCAGCCTAGGGGGAAATGGACCTTGCCCGCGATCACATCAGGAAATCATCAATAAAATCCTAGGGAAGGGCGTACTTGTGGTGGTGGCCGCCGGCAACAAGAGTGATGATATTAGATATTATTATCCCGCTAATTGCGAGGGCGTGCTTACCGTTATTGCCACGAATCATAAAGGGGAACTCGCTTCATATACCAATCTGGATTTTACTGGCGCGGGAATTGCCGCCCCCGGCGGAGATATCTCCTGGTATGGCCACTTAGAAGCTGGAATCCTCTCTACCATGGATAATGGCGCCGCCACTCCTCAGGGGTTCGACTATGCATGGAGTGAAGGCACCAGCATGGCAGCCCCCCATATCTCTGGAATCGCCTCGCTGATGCTCTCCGTGAATCCGCATTTAGTGGGAGCAGAACTCAATGCCGTGCTTCAATTTGCTAGTAAGCCTTTTCCCGCTGGGAACGCGTGCGCGACCTATGGGTTCTGTGGTATAGGAATCGCGGATGGGCATGGGTCTGTAGTCCTTGCCAATGTGCTCAATCGTTACCGCCTCGTCTATGAATTCTACAATGTCGATCTTAATCATTACTTTCTAACAGGCTCTAAAGAAGATGCGGCGATTGTCAACCAAGGCGGGGCGGGACCGGGTTGGTACGATACTCAGCGCTATTTCTATGCGTGGTCGGGACCAGAAGAAGGGGCGCTGCCCGTCTGCCGGTTTTATACCCAGGGGGCAAATTCCCACTTTTATACGGCGAACTGGGAAGACTGCGCTTATCTTCGTTCCCTCAATCCCGACAATGTGTTGGCCCCTGATCAATGGACTTATGAAGGGATTGCCTTCTATGCCAAACTGCCCACTGACGGCGTCTGCCCGGGCGACTCTGCTCCCATTTACCAAGTCTATAACAATCGCTGGATGCATAATGATTCCAACCACCGTTTTGTCAGTTCACTTCGGGAATACGGTGCCATGATCTCACGAGGTTGGGTGGGAGAGGGGATTGCCTTCTGTGCTGCTTCTGTGAGTGGAGATTAGAAAATTAGTTAGGGGTCAACGAGGTCCCCAAATAATTGATTGGGGAAAAAGGTTCTCGAAGCCGCTACTGGACTTCTAACCCCCAGTCCCCACATCACCGAGGCATGCGGGTCCATACTGAGCGGCTCACGAATCTATCTGGGTCTACAGGCAATGAATCCCTATGAAGGTGAACCAAGGAGAGCGGCCTATAGGAGCTTGTAGGCGCATTCAGAGACGCAGAGGGTGCCATGATGGGAATGGAGGCGGGATAAGCGGACCAGGGCCAAGCAGGCGGCTTCTGAATGTGGACCTAAGAGGTATTGTGGTCATATGGATAGCTGTACGGAGGCTTTGAGGTATTTGGCTTGTGGGCTGTCTAGGCTTGATGGCGATGGGGATGGAGTGCCTTGTGAGGTGCTTTGTCGGTAGTTCCTTAGGGTTTCACGGCTTACCTTTAAATTCATGGGGCTTCCTATTCGACTCCTCATCGAAGAATGGAGAACTCTAATTGTTGAAAAAAGTGTGTAAAATTATAGCGGTGCTGCTGGCTGGGTTTATCGGCGGTGCAATTGCACCTTGGTTCTTGGGATGGCTCAAAAATGCTACTGTACAAAGCCCATCCAATGCAATCGCGATTGCGAATACTTACATAGTCTTCACTACAATTATATTTGTTGGCATCACCGTAGTTCTTGCAATAGCAGGATATGTATTTATGCAGCAGTTCTCAGCTTCAAAAGAGTCTCTAGAGAAGCAAATAACTGAGGAATTACAAGAAAAAATTCAATCGGATGAGGGCTGCGGGATAAAATTAGCTAATTCCATTTTAGAGAATCCGGATGTTAAACGGCACTTAAAGATAAAGCTAATATCTAAAGTGGAGCAACTTATTCAGGAACGTATAGAGGACAATCAAGTAACAGCGACAAAAATTGATCGAACAGGTGCAGCTACTAAGCAATTAGCTAGTCAGCTAAAAGGGAAGGAAAACGATGATTAACGAGGAAAAAAGGCTTTATTCTAATGCGTCTGAGCTTTTATTTTACCTTGCCAAGGAGAAGGCCTTTGAAGTTAAAGCACCAATTGATGTTGACAGAATCGCAAAGGAGCTAGGTATTCTGGTAGAGTTAGATTTTTCCCTCGACTCAAGGAATATCGTAGGGGAGATTTTCTTTAAAGATGAGACACCTATTGTAAAAATCAATCCTCTACAGAATTCGTATTCCCCTAGAAGAAGGTTTACTTTGGCGCATGAGATTGGACACTACTGCCTTCATAGTGCTAAATCTAAACAAGGTTTTACTGATTCAAAGAAAGCAATGAGCAGAAGCGAGTCATATTGGGATTCTTATGAATCCGAGGCAAATAACTTCGCTGCACAGCTCTTAATGCCCCAAGATCTTATCCTGGAAGAGGGGGAGAAATTAATCGAATCTATAAAAAAGACCTGTGAAGAAAAAGCCCTTCTGACCACATTTGTTGAGGGTATGGCAGATAAGTTTGAAGTATCAAGCAAAGCGATGGAGTACCGCCTAAGGAAACTACGCATTATTGAGTAATTCAATATTGTATATAGCCAGAGAATCCTGTCCAGGTTTTTATTCCACCTGGCGTACAGGCCCTTCTTAGATTATCTGCCAAATAGCCAATTACCCACTACTACCTTGACTTACCAGAAATTCCTGCGAGCCATCTTTGCAAGCGCAATAACAGAGCGGAGTTCCCCCTGATAGGGATATTCCTTATAGAACACCATCAAGCAGGAGATACACTCAAATATTAAGAGTTTCACTCACACCGCCGGCCACGAGGCGGAAATTTCGTGGCGCATACCAACATTCGCACTCTAGCCCGGCTCTCCCACCGGGCTATTTTTTTGTCTCATGCGCTTAAATGTGACCTATATCACACTTTGGGCAAGTGAATTTGCACATACCCAAGCAAAAGCTATTTTTAATGATAGGTGTGCGTTAAAGAGTTGTGCTCTCTTCTCATTAACCGCACCTGCTCTTAATACGGGCATAAGTAAGTAAGTGCCGGGCACGTAGCTCCTTTGCTGCGTGCCCTTTTCCTTTATGGGGCAAGCATATTACCGCCTAGTGAGATGAGCAGACAGGAAAAATCCCACGAGTAGAGAGATTACCCCCTGGCGTTTCGCGGCGATGGTGGCTAAGCAGTTAGCCCTGGGTGCGGGGGTGAATTTTCGGAGTCCCTAAAAAAGGCTCCCCTGTGTAGGTGGGGAATGAATTAAGATATAAGCGAGGCTATAAAAAGGGCAAACCGGCTAAGTTTTTGCGGCCCATCATCATACACGCGGGATTGATTACTTTTATAACTTATAAACATGGGTAATTGCTTTAGTCCGTAAAAAGGCTACAGTTTTTGGCTCCCTAAAGGGGGCTTTTGGCACTTTTGGCACTATCTCACTGTAGGTGTTTAGAAAAAATAATTTTTGGAGCCTCTAACAGGGGAATTTTGCGGTACCTATAAAAAACGGAGGCAGTGGAGGTTGTAAAAGAGCCGAAAACCGCATTGAGCCCTTGAAATGCTACCCTATTTGCTACCCAAAGCTTTTTTTGGGTGGATAAATGTATAATAAGCCTTTGATACGTAATAATTATACGATCATCATTTCCCTTGACCGGCGAACATTAGAACTTGCAAATAAAAGAAAACCTAAGCAGCAAAATGCAAGCCCAATATCCCCCAAAAATACTCATATAAGTATCTATTGTATTTGTATTTATAGCCTTTTATTTCTTTGCAACTCATTGCACCTTGTCTTTGCATTCTATTGCGGCCATAATGCTACCCTATTGAAACCCGAGGGTAGCAAATGCGCTTTACCGACTCTGCTATAAAGAAACTCAAACCCAAAGAAAGCCGCTTTGAAGTCTTTGAGGATGGGCGGCCAGGGTTCGGCTTGCGTGTGACCCCCAAGGGCAAAAAGTCATGGTTTTGGCTGTATCGCCACAATGGACGGCCCAGGCGGGTCACCTTTGGCAGCTACCCGGAAGTGGACTTGTACACGGCGCACTTAAAGCATGCCGAGGCTCAGCAATTGCTCTCCCAAGGGTTGGACCCTGGCGATTTGGAAACCGCACGCAAACAGCAAGAACGCCATGCTATTACGGTAAACACACTCGCTAAGGAATACCTGATCCGGCATGCCAAACCGAATAAGCGAAGCTGGGAAGCTGACGAACGAATGTTGAACAAGGACGTGCTACCGCCTGGGGGAGGATTAAAGCTAAAGGCATTACCCGCCGTGATGTGGTTTTTGCTGTTAGACGGGATACAGGACCGGAGTGCACCAGTGGCCGCCAATCGGACCCTATCCTTAATTAAAAGGCTGTTTAATTTTGGCGTTGAGCGGGCCATGCTGGATGTCTCCCCCGCCGCCGGGATACGTCCGCCAGCAAAGGAAACCCCAAGGGACCGGGTACTCTCCGAGGATGAAATTAAGGCGTTTTGGACGGGGCTTGAGAAAACCCATATGGCTGAACGGATTCAGTTAGCCCTCAAGTTTCAGCTACTCACCGCCCAGCGTAAAGGCGAAATACTTTCAGGCAATATGGGACCAATTTGACTTTAACCAGGCAGTTTGGACTATCCCCGGTAGCATTGCCAAAAACGGACGGACCCACACCGTAACATTTAAGTCCCCAAGCCCTTGAGATAGCCCAGCGGCTTCATTTCCTTGGCGGGGATTACCTGCTACCCGGTAAAAAAAAAGGCGATAGGCCCATGACGGGGCGGAACATAGATAAGGAATTACGTCTCGCGTTGCCTACCCTGGGGACTAACCATTTTACCAGCCACGATTTAAGGCGTACGGCAGCCAGCCACATGACGGGGAATAGGAATACCTAGGCTTGTCGTATCCAAAATACTCAACCACACAGACCCGGGGGGACATTACCGCTATCTACGATCGCCACGACTATAACGCTGAGAAGCGGCAAGCATTGGAGGCTTGGGGCGGAAGGTGGACCAAATTGTTTATGGTGGGGAGTGTGCCGAGGTGGTGGTGCTAAAAAAAATATTAACTGTATTAATATTTTTGTTAACGAAAACAAATGCTTATTGCAAGCAATATTAAAACGTGGTACTGTATTGGATAACCCTGCGGGGTCCTATAAAGGGAAACCCCGCACCGCGCCCAACGGTAACGGGGTTTTTGTTTTTTTACAATCGGCCTTCCAGCAAGGCATTTAAAACATGGTCGTAGTTAGTGCAAGTAACTCGACATTTTTACCCAGCCTAATTATTGGGCTAAGGGTCGTTAACTTAGGGTTAACAAGACAAAGTGTACCAGTTAGTAAAACTAACACACAACCCTTGGTTGCTACCCCGCCTTGCTGTTGGCCTCCTAAACATAGGAGTAAGAGCCAACAAATGTCTAACAAGAAATTAACTTATTGTGGTCTTGACTGCGAGATCGATCCTGCTCGTAAGGTTCTCCCTTGCCCCTGAACTACGCAAAGCCATCGGCGGCATTCATGAATCAACGCTATGGCGTTGGATGAAGCAAGGCAAAGTCCCCTCCCCATTATCCTCCCCAGCGGAAAGAAAGCTTGGCTTGTCGATGAAGTTGACGCTTGGCTGAAAAGCCTACCGCGTGGCTAAGGGGGTGCTCAATGAAATACCAAAACTTAAGCCCGGAAACGGGGCGAGAAGGTTGCGTCTCTAGAAATGGAAAAGCCCCACTGGGGGGAGGGGCTTCTGATGGGGCAAAACTGGAAAAGATTAACCCCTATTATACCCTAGCCCCCCATGACTTGAAAGCGCACGCCCTACTATATGCTGAATGGGGATGGCGGGTTTTTCCTGTCCATACTCCAATAAAAGGCGGGGGTTGTTCGTGCAGAAATCCTAAATGTGAAAACGTCGGCAAACACCCGCGCACTAGGAACGGGCTGAAAGACGCCACCACAGACCCCAGGTTATTGAGGGCTGGTGGTGCAAATGGCCCGGTGCCAATATCGGGATTGCCACAGGGAAAGGGTCGGGGATTGTCGTTATAGACATAGACAGGAAGGAAGGCATTGATGGAGAAGAAGCTATTGGGGATAGACAACTCCCTGACACCGTGGAGCAAACCACAGGTTCCGGTGGGCGGCATTTAATTTATATCAGGCCGAAAACGGATAAGAAATACAGAACCTATACCAATATTCCAAACCAACCCCAGGGTAGATAGCCGGGCCGATGGGGGCTATATCGTGGCCCCTCCATCCCTGCATGAGTCATGGCGGCGGCGCTATGAATGGGAGGCGAGTTCAGACCCTACCGAGGGAGTTTTGCCCGTAGACCCGCCAGAGTGGTTTATTGAACTCATAGAGGAAAAGCCGCACCTCCACTCAGTGGAGGACTTGCCCGAGCCTAGCGGGGAATTTCCTCTAAACATTAAAGAGATGCTTGAGGCAATACCGGCTGATAATTATGACACATGGATAGGGGTAGGCATGGCCCTCCATAGGATAGATTCTAGGAATGGATTCCGCCTCTGGGATGAATGGAGTGCCAAATCTGATAAGTATAAAGGGACAAGCGAGATCGTAGAGAAATGGACCTCTTTCAAACGCAACGGTAATGGTAGCCCGCCTGTTGATATAGGGACTGTCAGGAGGCTTGCCGAGGAGCATGGATGGGTGGACCCAGCTAGAGGGCATGGGGCAGAGGTAGCTGAGGCTTTAAAGAGTGGTACGGCTGAAGACTGGCCGGACCCTCAGCAATTAAAGATAGAGCACCCCGCCATT